>DAIRES010000020.1:2428-31275 GCA_036795465.1 Hyphomonadaceae bacterium | reverse complement strand
GCACCCAGGCGAGGCCGTGGGTCGAGCGTTGCTCTTCATCGATCTTCTTGCGGTCAACTTTCCCGCCGGGGGCGACCTGCGCAGCAACAGATTTGCGCAAAGCAAGGAAATAGCCTTCCGCATCAGACGCTGCCTGGCGAATGACCGCCCTGAGGTCCGCAATCACGATGCCGTCCGCCATTCGCCCGCACTCCCGTTTCGAGACGATCCCACTAGCCCATTGCGGCGGTGCAGCAAAGATCATGTGGGGTCCGCACAAGCATGTGTTGTCCCGAAATTCGATCCCGCGCGCCTTGCCGCCCGCCTTGCGTTGATACGAGGCCTCCGTCAGAAACGGTCAGTGGCAGGCGCTGCGGCAAGACATCGCGCGCCGCCTTGCTCGAGGAGGAATTCATGAAGCTCGCCATGCTTAAGGCTGTCCTGTGCGCGTCCGCCGCCGCGATTGCGTTCGGAGGTGTCGCCCTTGCGCAGTCAGCGCCCGGTTATGCCACGCCGAAGACCAGCTGGGGCGTTCCGGACCTGCAGGGCTTCTGGTCCAACTCATCCATCACCGACATGCAGCGTGACCCGGCATATCCGAACCTCGTCATGACGCAGGCCGAAGTCGCGAAGATGGAGGGGGACGACTACTACAACAACCGGACCCGGGAAGACGCAAAACCCGCCGATCCAAACGACAAGACACTCCTCGATGGCAGCGATCTGTTGTCGGGCGGCGGCTACAACGCCTTCTGGGTCGATCCGGGCAAGCATGTCGCGCAGGTGAAGGGCGAGTTCCGCTCGTCATGGATCGTGGAGCCGTCCAATGGCCGCATTCCGCGCAAAGGCGTCGCCGCGCCGGCGGGACGTCCGGCCGCCGGAACTGCGGGCGCGCCCACGGGCTCTGCCTCGCGCACCGGCACGGTGCAGGGGCCCGGTTCAGTCGATCGCAATGCGGGCGGCGGGCTCGGCAGCTACGACAATCCCGAAACGCGCCCGATGGGCGAGCGCTGCATCATCGGCTTCGGCAACACGGGCGGGCCGGTGATGACGAACGTTCTCTACAACAACACGTACCAGATCGTGCAGTCGCCCGATCACGTGATGATCCTCGTCGAGATGGTTCATGACGCCCGCATCATTCCGATCACGAAGGATCGCAAGCGGCCAGACGTGATCCGGCAATGGCTGGGCGATTCCATCGGCTGGTATGAAGGCGACACGCTGGTCGTGCAGACGAAGAACGTGCATCCGGGCCAGCGCGGCTATGTCTCCAAGGATGGTGTACTGACCGAGCGCTTTACCCGCTGGAATGCCAACCAGATCGTCTATGAATTCACGGTCGAGGATACCTCGCAATATACGCAACCGTGGAAGGGCGAGATGGCGTTCAACGCGTCGAAAGAGCCGTCCTATGAATACGCCTGCCACGAGGGCAACTACGCGATGGAAGGCATCCTTGCCGGCGCTCGCAAGCAGGAGCGCGAAGGCAAGGTGGTGAAGGCGAACGCTGCCGAGGAAGGCCGAGGCAATTGACGCTGCCTGTCCTCAATCCTGTGTGAGGTCAGCCGGTCTGGCGTGAAACGTAGCATCTCTGTCTGCAATCGCGGGGAGCGGAATCTTGTGCTTTTCGCGTGCGCGTAGCTCAATGTTCGCAGGGTCGGACTACAGAGCTCTCCCTTGAGAGGGGAGCAGATACGGGACGCCAAACATGAAACGCCTTCTTCCTCTCGCCATCGCGGCCGCCGCTGCGTTGTCGCTGGCCGCGGCTGCCTTTGCCGAGCCGAGCTATGATGCCGATGGCAAGATCGTCATCCCCGAGAACATGGATCGCTGGCCGACGGTCGGCACGACATATGCGCTCAGCTATGAGGGCGATGGCGGCACGACGCTGAACACGGTTCGCCTCGACCCCGACAGCTACGATGCCTATGTGAAAACCGGGAAATTTCCGGTGGGCGCCATCATGCAGCTTGAGGTGCGCACGCCACTCACCGAAGTCGCGCCGGCCAAAGGCGGGCAGACGCAGGGCGCGGTGGTCGGTCGCTCGCTGCATGTAAAAGACGAGAAGGGCGGGCCGGGCACGTGGACGTTCTACGGCTTCGGCGCTTCATCGAAGACAGGCAACGCGATACCGCGCAGCCAAGCCTGCTATTCCTGCCATGACGAACACGCAGGCAAGACCGACACCGTGTTCTTGCAGTACTATCCGGCGCTGAAGGAAGCGCACGCGCGCATCGTATCAGCGCCGCAATAGCCAACCTTGGTATCAGGCCGCCTTCAACAGCCCTTCGGCTTCGAGGGCGGCCTTCACGGCGGGACGCTCTGCAACGCGTTTCTGGAACGCGGCAACCAGCGGGAATTTCGATAGGTCGACCTTGAGCGGCTCGGCCCAGCGCGTGACGGTGAACAGGTAGGAGTCTACTGTGGCGAAATTCTCGCCGGTCAGGTACGGGCGCCCGTCCTTCAGCATCTCCTCGATCATTGCATAGCGGGTCGCGAGCTTGTCCTTGGCGATCTGCCGGGCTTCTTCCGGCGTCGCCGGATTGAACATCGGGCCATAGGTTTTGTGAATCTCTGTCGAGATGAAGACCGCGAGTTCGTCCTGGCGCAGGCGCGCCTTGGTGCCGTGCGCAGGGGCGAGCTTCGACGCAGGCTTCAGGTCGGCGAGATAGTTATGGACGACGATGTTCTCGGTGAGGATTTCGCCGTCATCCATGCGCAGGGCGGGGACGTAGCCCTTCGGCGTCACTTCGAGAAAATTCTCACCATGCTCGGTTTTCTTGTCGCGGCCGACGCGCTCGAGTTCGACCGTCTGGCCACTCTCGCGCATGATGATGTGGGCGGCCAGCGAGCACGCGCCGGGCATGTAGTAGAGCTTCATGTCGATTTCCCTCGGAACTTGCCCGCATAGATAGGCCGTGCCCGGCGATTAAACCAGCGCGGCCTTCCTGCAGGGCCGAAGGGCAGAAGGCTTAGCTAAGACCCATTTGCGTGCGGAACTTGCGGCGCAGCAGATCGATCGGGGCAAGGCCCTGATCCGACTTGTAGTGCCAGAACGTCCAGCCATTGCACGAAGGTGCGTTCTGAACGTGCGCGCCCATGCGATGGATCGAGCCGGAGGATTCGCCGGTCATCAGGCTGCCGTCAGCGCGGACGCGGGCGACGTGGCGGTTCTGCGGGCAGAACAGGCGATCGCCGGGACGGACGAGGCCGTGCTCGACCAGCGCGCCGAACGGCACGCGCGGCTCGGACTTCTTGGACGACTGCACTTCGATGTCTTCAGCGCCGAGCTTGCGTACATTGGCGATGCGGCGCGTGGCCACGTCGATGTAATCCTTGTCGCGCTCGAGGCCGATGAAGCGGCGATCGAGCAGCTTGGCGACGGCGCCCGTCGTGCCCGTGCCGAAGAATGGATCGAGGATCACGTCGCCCGGATTGGTGGTGCCGACGATGATGCGGTGGAGCAGGGCTTCCGGCTTCTGCGTCGGATGCGATTTCTTGCCGTCTTCGCCGCGCATGCGTTCGCCGCCCGAGCAGATCGGGAAAGTCCACCAGTCCGACCGCGCCTGCACATCGTCATTGCCGGTCTTCAGCGCGTCGTAGTTGAATGTGTAGCGCTTCTGTTCCTGGCTGCGCGACGCCCAGATCAGGGTCTCGTGCGCATTGGCGAGGCGCGTGCCCTTGAAGTTGGGCATCGGGTTCGACTTGTTCCACACGACATCGTTGAGGATCCAGAAGCCGAGATCCTGGATCGCCGTGCCGACGCGGAAGATGTTGTGATACGAGCCGATCACCCAGATAGCGCCGTCGGGCTTCAGGATGCGGCGCGCGGCTTTCAGCCAGTCGCGCGTGAACTTGTCGTAGGCGGCAAACGAATCAAACTTGTCCCAGTCGTTGTTGACGGCATCGACATGGCTGTTGTCCGGGCGCGTAAGGTCGCCGCCAAGCTGCAGATTATAGGGCGGGTCCGCGAAGATCAGGTCGATCGAGCCTTCGGGCAGGGCGTTCATCGACTCGATGCAATCGCCGACGACGATCTGGTCGAGCGGAAGCACGGGCTTCGCCAGCACTTTCGAAACGGCGGAAGCCGGCTTCGTTTTCGTGTTCTTCTGAACCTGCGGGTCGATCGTTTTGATCGCCATGGAACTGTCTCACGCAACGCCCGAAATGGACTGAAGCGATGAGAGTCGCTGACCCGGGTAAACAACCCATTGAATCCGTAGTTAATTTCCCATTTACCATAACACCCTAGGCCCGCCCGCCCATCATGCGCGCGATGCGATGGCCAACGCTGTTTCCATCACGCTGTCGCGTCCGGTTGCGATGTCGGTGGGTGATATCGATGCGATCACATCCGGCACAACGCCGGCATCCGGCTGTGGCGTCTGCGGGAAGGTGCCGATGAGCGGCAGGTCTGCCTCAAGCCCGGATTCCGACAGGCGCAGGAAAAAGAACGCGCCGCCATTGATGCCGCGAAGATTGCCGCCGGTAGGCTCGCCGACCAGCGTGCCCAGCTTGTTTGCCTGAACGAGATTCGCAAACTGGAATGTCGCGGAGCTGTTCGAGGCGTCGACCAGCACAATCACCTTGCCGTTGAAGCGCGGGCCTTTCGCACGGATCGGTGCGCGGCTTTCGCCGTCTTCTTCGAGCAGTCTGTAATAGCGATCGTCGATCCGCACGGCATCCGCCCCCCAGTCGCGGAATGAATCATCCCAGGTATCGAGGAAGGGATCGAGATCGGCCGGCGTTTTCACGTAGCGCACGCGACGTTCGTAAGCCGCGCGCTGAAGATCAGCGCCGATCAGCCGCGCGATCACTTCGTCGCCGCAATCGAGCCCGCCTTCATTGCCGCGCAAGTCGACAATCAGGGCAGGCGAGCGCCTGTCCGACATTTGCCGGAAGGCATCGTCGATAAAGCCCTTCCAGTCCCACTTGCTGTCGTAGAGCGCCCAGTTCGGCATCTTCAACATGGCGACATTGCCCGGCGCAAACTCCAGCGAGAACACCGGACGGGTTTCATCGTCAATATCCTGCGCCATCTGTGCGCGGCGTTGTTCCAGCGTGATGAGCGGCGCGGTGACTGTCCGCCTCGCGCCATCGCGCGTTGAGCGTACCGACAGGGCAACTGTTTCCGGCGACGGATGGAGCAGGGCATTGAACACGTCGAAAGTCTCTATGCGTTCTAGGCCGATGACGTTGAGCTGTGCGACGCGCTTGGCGTCATTGCTTCCGTCGGCGCGCGTGAACGGCAACAGCGTGCGCAGAATTTCGGCGCCGGAGCGTCCGTTGATGGCGCTGATTTCGTCGCCCGGACGCAGGTCCTCAACCCCCTTGCCATCCGTCACGATCATGCGCCCGCCTATCCAGCGGAAATGAAATGGCAGCTTGTCACGGCCTGAGAAGAGTTCGGTCGAGGCGGCTTTGGTCTGGTTGAAGAAGTTCGCGTAGGTGTGGCCACAGCGGACGCGCGCGAGAAAGCGCGACAGCGAAAGATAGGCTTGCGCGCGCGTCTGCCCGGCGCTCCACGCCGCGGCGAGGCGATCGAAATGGCCCGACATTTCTGACGGCGTGTTGTAGCGGTAGAGTCCGGGATGCAAGGTTTCGTAGGCGCGGCGTAGCAGGGCGACGTCCTTGCTCAGGGCGCTTGCGGGAACATGCGCACAGGCGCTGCCCAGCAGCATGGCCGATGCGCTGCTTCCGATCATCGTTCGTCGTGTGACGTTAAAGCCCCCACCCATGGCGTACTCCCGCTACGTGGATCGATACGCGCGCGCGGGGTTGCCGGATCACGGCAGGCCTTCGCCGAACACGCCAGTTCCTGGAGCCACGTCAGCCGTATCCCGACTGAAACAGTCAGGCCGCATTACTCGAGGAATGTGCGGAGTTCTTCCGTGCGACTGCGCGCGAGCAGGGCAAGGCAGGACGACGCCACTGCGGGTCGCATTGATCCGCCATAGAAAAGAACCCCGTGCGCGGCGCAGAAATCGCTGCGGTTGGCGGCCCATGCCGCTTGCGACCGGACGAGCAACAGTTCAGCGCCAACATATTGCGGTCCAAGGTCGGCCGAGTTTCGATCCTGCTCACGCAGCTGTTCAGCCGCCAGCGCATAAACAGCGTTCATCTCCTTGTCCGCCGCATCAAGGTCTGCCTGTGCGCACATGTTGATCTCCGCCTGGGAGTTTGGATCGGAGCAGTTTCGCCCCGGCTCTTGCTGGGCATGCGCCTCCGGCTGGCCGAAGGCTACTGACATGATGGCGAGACTGAGCCCGGCCGCCGTCATCATCCTGATCATTGGCGGTGCTCCGTTTGGCGGGTTCTGATCGAGCCAAGTCGGATTGGCGTCCTTCGTCAAGGATCATCGAACAGTCCCATCTGGCTGCCCGACTCTTTTCGGACCGGCGGCCTGAACAGGTCCGTGCGCAGTTTGACATCGACCGCATTGAGGCCAAGACGCTTCGTCGTGTTGCGGAAGCGGGCGGCGATCAGTTGTGCATAAGGGCCATCGCCGCGCTGTCGCACTTTCCATTCCGAGCGGTAGTCCTCACCCTTGTGCATTGAACGCAGCAGCGACATCACGCGCTTGGCCCTGTCGGGATAATTGGCTTCCAGCCATTCGGTGAACAGACCCGCGATCTCCAGCGGAAGGCGCAGCAAAACATAGCCCGCGCGCTTCGCGCCTGCATCGGCCGACGCCTCCAGCAACTGCTCAAGTTCAGGCTCGTTTAGGGCAGGGATCAGCGGCGCTGTCATAGCCGTCACGGGCACGCCGGCCGAGCTCAGTTCGCGCATCGTCTCGACGCGCCGATGGGGCGCCGCACAGCGTGGCTCCATCGTGCGGGCAAGCTTGCGGTCGAGCGTGGTGAACGAGATCGCCACCGACAGCAAACCCTTCGCCGCCATCGGCGCGATGATATCGAGATCCCGCAGGATCAGCGCCGACTTGGTGATCAGCGCCACGGGATGCTCATAACGCGCCAGCACTTCGAGGATCGAGCGCGTGATGCGCAGTTCCTTTTCCAGCGGCTGATAGATGTCGGTATCGCCCGCCAGCATGATGCGGCCCGGCTTGTAGCTTTTCTTCGACAGCTCTTTTTCCAGCAGCGCCGCAGCGCTCGGCTTCACGAATATCTTCGTCTCGAAATCAAGGCCGGGAGAAAGCCCGCGATAGGCGTGGTTGGGCCGCGCAAAGCAATAGATGCAGCCGTGCGCGCATCCCTTGTAGGGATTGATCGTCCGGTCGAAGGAAATGTCCGGCGAGGTGTTGTAGGTTATTATCGTCTTCGGCTTCTCGACGATGGTTTCGGTCTTCAGCGTTGCCGGCTTTTCATCGCTTTCCCACCCATCGTCGAAGGGTTCGGCGTACTGTTTCTCGAACCGCCCGGTAGCGTTCGACATCGCCCCCCGGCCGCGCGCCTGATCACGCGTCTCGGACCAGTCCGCTTCACGGGATCTGGTTTTCCATTTTTCCTGTGGGGGCATTGATCGTTCCCGCTAACCACGGTTCCGACTTTAGAACAAAAAATGTACAAAAAAAGAACTAATAGGAACCAGCTGGCCCCGCATTCAAGCATCGCTTGTGGATGAGTCCTTGATGACGATGCGGCAAGCCCGAGTGCCAGCGCGCCGTTTTGGCGGGTACCGGGAGATCAGGCGTCGGCCGACTTGAACTTCAACGCCACGCCATTGATGCAATAGCGCAGGCCCGTCGGCTCGGGGCCGTCCGGAAAGATATGGCCGAGGTGGCCGCCACAGCGCCGGCAATGCACTTCAGTCTGCAGAAACTGGCCCGAGCCCTGCGTCTTTGTCCCAAGGGCCTTTTCGTCGATCGGGCCCCAGAAGCTCGGCCAGCCTGTGCCGCTGTCGAATTTCTTGTCCGATCCGAAGACGGGCAGGTCGCATCCGGCGCATGAAAAGACGCCCGCGCGTTTTTCTTGATCGAGAGGGCTGTAACCCGGCGGCTCGGTCTGCTCCTCCCGCATGACGAAGTAGGCGTCTTCCGAAAGAATTTGCCGCCATTCCGCAGGCGTATGCACGACCTCGAAGCGCCCCTGCGCGAAGGCCGCGCCGCCAAAAGCGCTGACCAAGCCGAGCGTTGATGTCGAGATCAGGAAGCTTCGGCGGGTGGTCATGTTTGTTCCTACAGCGACGGCCCGCGCTTGATGCCCATTTCATCGCATAGGGCGGCGATGGTGCGCAGGTCGTCCCAGGCTTTCGCCTTGTCTTCGGGGCGGCGCAGCAGGTAGGCGGGGTGAAGCATGGGCACGCATTTGACCGGCGTGGCCAGGCCTTCCTGGCGATAGAGCATCTTCCGGCCACGCAGGCGCATGATGCCGTCTTCCGTGCCCAGCATCGCCTGAGTTGCGAACTTGCCGGCGGTAAGCAGCAGTTTCGGCCTCTTCAGCTCGATCTGTCGCGACAGGAAGGGTGCGCAGATCTGCATCTCGGCGGGGGAGGGGTCGCGGTTCCCCGGCGGACGCCAATAGATCAGGTTGGTGATATAAACGTTCTCCTGCCGCGACAGGCCGATGCTCGCCAGCATCTTGTCCAGCAGCTTGCCGGCCCGTCCCACAAAAGGCAGGCCTTGCGCATCTTCCTCGCCGCCGGGGGCTTCGCCCACGATCATGATGTCCGCATCGAAGGCGCCGTCGCAGACGACAGTATTCTTGGCGGCTTTCTTCAGCGGGCAGCCGTCGAACTGCTGGATCGTGGTGCGCAGTTCGGCCAGCGTGCTGGCGGCGCCGGCAAGCCGGCGGGCTTCGGCGATAGGGTTATTGTTGAGCCGCTTGGGTTCCGGCCGGGCACCCGGAACAGAGGGGCGAGCGGGTGCTTCTGCCTGCCGGACGGGAGCGGTTGGGCGGGTTCCCGCTGTGGGTCGTTGCGGTGCGGTGCGAGGGATATTCAGCGTGCGCGCTTCCTCCAGACCCATATCGGCCCAGAAATCGGCCAGCGCCTTCAGCGCCATAACGGCCGTTTCCGAGGGCGGCTGGGGGTGCGTCACGTCGGCTTTGTCTCCAACCTTGTTGCTTCTGAAACCTATGGCTAAGTAGCCGGACATATAAGGGTATTCCGCCGAGGGCGCTAATCCCGGCGACTGGGAGACATGGGAATATGACAGCTGACGCCGTCGAGCGGGAGTCCATGGATTTCGACGTGGTCATCGTGGGCGCTGGCCCCGCTGGCCTCGCCGCGGCGATCCGCATCAAGCAACTGGCCGCCGAAACGGGGCAGGACGTCTCCGTCGTCGTGCTGGAAAAGGGCTCGGAAGTCGGGGCGCACATCCTCTCCGGCGCCGTCATGGACCCCAAGGCCATGGACGAGCTGATTCCTGACTGGAAGGAAAAAGGCTGCCCGTTCGAAACGCCGGTGAAGAACGACACCTTCCTCGTGCTCGGGCCGGAAGGTTCGATCCCGCTGCCGGTTTTCCTGATGCCGCCCATGCTGCACAATCACGGCATGTATATCGGCTCGCTCGGCAACGTCGCGCGCTGGATGGGCCAGCAGGCCGAAGCGCTCGGTGTCGAGATCTATCCGGGCTTCGCCGCCTCGGGTCTCACCTATCGCGAAGATGGTTCGGTGAAGGGCGTCATCGCCGGCGTGGTCGGCGTTGAGAAGAATGGCGAGCAGGGCCCTAACTATTCGCCGGGCATGGAGCTCAACGGCAAGTACGTGCTGATCGGTGAAGGCGTGCGTGGCTCGCTCGCCAAGAAGCTCATCAAGGACTTCAAGCTCGACAAGGATAGCCAGCCGCAGAAGTTCGGCATCGGCATCAAGGAGCTGTGGCAGGTCCCCGCCGAGAACTTCAAGCCGGGCTTCGTGCAGCACACCTTCGGCTGGCCGCTGGGCAATTCCACGGGCGGCGGCACCTTCATGTATCATTTCGGCGATCGCTATGTTGCGGTCGGCCTCGTGGTTCACCTCAACTACAAGAACCCCTGGCTCTCGCCGTTCGAGGAATTCCAGCGCTTCAAGCATCACCCGGAAGTCTCGAAATATCTCAAGGGCGGTGAGCGCATCTCGTATGGCTCGCGCGCTATCACCGAGGGCGGCTGGCAATCGATCCCGAAACTCACCTTCCCGGGCGGCGCACTGATCGGCTGCTCGGCGGGCTTCGTGAACCTGCCGCGCATCAAGGGCAGCCACAACGCGATGAAGACCGGCATGCTCGCGGCTGAAGCCGCGTTCGCGGCTGTGACAGAAGGTCGTCAGGGCGATGAACTCACCGCTTATGGCGAAGCCTTCAAGACCAGCTGGGTCGCGACCGAACTCAAGAAAGTCCGCAACGCGAAACCGCTGTGGACCAAGTTCGGCACGGTGATCGGCATCGGCCTCACGGGTCTCGATCTCTGGGTCAACACACTGTTCGGCGGTTTCTCCTTCTTCGGCACGATGAAGCACAAGAAGACCGACGCGAAATCGCTCGAACCGGCGAACAAGCACAAGAAGATCGTCTATCCGAAACCGGATGGCGTTCTCTCCTTCGACCGCCTGACCTCGGTGGCCTTCTCCTTCACCAACCATGGCGAAGACCAGCCGCCCCACCTCAAGGTAGCGGACATGGAACTGCAGAAGAAATCCGAACTCGGTGTCTTCGGCGGACCGTCCAACCGTTACTGCCCGGCCGGCGTCTATGAATGGGTGGATGACGGGAAGGGCGACAAGCGCTTCCAGATCAACGCGCAGAACTGCGTCCACTGCAAGACGTGCGATATCAAGGACCCGAACCAGAACATCACCTGGACCACCCCCGAAGGCGGCGGCGGGCCGAACTATCCGAACATGTAGCGACAAAGCAGGGGAAGCGCCCGAAAGGTGCTTCCCCTCCGCCCAGTTCACGACAAATTATGGCGCGCATCTGACAGCGCGGGCTTAGTTGAGCCCGCCTCAGCCTTCGGATAGCGTCGCCCCATGACACACCACAAACTTCGCCTTCTGGTTGCGGCTTCGGCCACCGCTGTGCTCTCGGCCTGTGCGTCGATGGGTGTGCCCGGCTTCGGAGAGAATGGCTGCCGCACAGTCTATGTGTTCACCGGCGGTGGCGTGCAGCCGATGAACTCGTGCGGCATGATCCCGCGCGAGGATGCGGCGCCCAAGACGATGATGGCGCTGGCCCAGCCGCAGCTGGAAACGCCGGTCGATCCGGATGCGCCGCCGGTTGATCCCGCCGCGCAGCCGCCCGCGCCGGTAACGCCCGTGTCGGCTGCTGCGAAAGCGACGGCGCCCTACGACAAACCGCTCGGCGGCTATCCCGGCGCCAACGAGATGCTGGAAGCCGGTGACATGGCCGCCTTCATGGGCCGCGTGCGCGTCGACTATGCGAAGAAAGCCAATGCAGGTGCGTGGGGCTATCTCATCGTCGATGCGCTCGCCGCGAACGATCCCGCGCTCGCGCAGACCGTGCTTGACGGAATGGCGGGCCGCCGCCCGTCGGAATGGATGAGCGCCAACCATCTGCGCGCGTGGGTGTTTGCCTTCAACGGCCGCGGCGCCGATGCGCAGGCCGAGATGACGCGCCTGCGCAATGTTATCCCGTCCGCCACGCTTCTCGGGCACCGTGCCTTGCTGGCCGAAGGTCTCGGCGATGTCGCCGGCGCGCTCGAAATCTACGAGCAGGCGCCGGACAAGTTCGACGCGCCGCGCCCGGAAGAAGCAGAGTTGCCCACCTATTTCGCGCGTGCGCGTGCATTCCAGAGCCAGCGTCTTCTCGCGCTGCGCCAGGCCGAACTCCTGCGCGGCCTCAATCGCGATGCGGAAGCCGTGACGTTGCTCACGCGCCTCTCCGAAGCAACACCCGACGATGGCTATGTCAGCGACCGCCTCGCCAAGTCGAAGTCCGGGCAGGATCGCCGCAAGCCGCGCACGCTTTCGCAGGCGATGGCAACAGCGCTGGGCGATGAAGCCGGGCTGATCGAGGAACAGGAAGCCATTATGGCTGTGATGCAGGGGCGCGGCGCGAAGACGCCGTTCAACCACCTGCTGTCATCCATGCGCCAGAGCGCGCTGCTGCTCGATCCGGACAATGGCGAAATCCGCGTGCAGGAAGTCAATCGCCTGCAGGAGCAGGGCAAGTTCGAGCCCGCGCTGCGCCTTGCGCAGATCGGCAACCCGCCGAAGGAAATGACATCGCTGTTGCTGGCGACGGCAGGCCTCGCTGCGCTGGAACTCGGCTCGCCCGAAACACTCGAAGCGCTGACCGATCGCGCGCTGAAAATTGACTCAAGCCCTGACGCCAAGATCCAGGCTGCCGGCGCCCTGACGACTGCAAACAAGACCACGCGCGCGCTCGCCCTGATCGACCAGGCGATGAAGCAGGGACCGCTCACCCCGGAGCAGCAGGTTTTCGGCCTGATGTCGCGCAGCCAGGCTCACCTGCAGGCCGGCAATATCGCCGGCGCCGTCGAGTCCGCCCGCGCCGCGCTCGCGATCCAGGATGACGAGACCACGCAGCAATTCCTCGCTTCAATGCTGGTGGAAGGTCCGCAGCGCCCCGACGGCCTGGCGATGATGCGCCACATGCTGATGGATCAGCCGGACAATACCGGCCTCATGAACAATCTCGGGTACTCGCTGATCGACGGCCACGCGACGGATGAGGAGCTCGACGAGGGTTTCAAACTGCTGAAGCAGGCGATCCGCCTGACGCCCGACGAAGCCAACCTGCTCGATAGCATCGGCTGGGCCTACTATCAGTATGGCGATTTCCGCGAAGCCAACCGCTTCATCGAGATGGCCCTCGAAGCTTACGAGCCGTTCGCACACTGGGAACTGTCCGATCACATGGGCGATGTGAAATGGCGCCTTGGCGAACACGAAGAGGCGCGCAAGTTCTGGCAGGACGCAGCGTCGTCCTATGCGCCGGACCATAATCGCGCGCGCATCGACGAAAAGCTGCGCAATGGGCTCACCACGCCGGCCCCGGTGCGCCGCGACACGCCGGAAGTTCCACGCGCGCCCAAACGCGAAGGTACGAGCGACATCTGATATTCGTTAACCACCGGCGCGACGCCACGGAACCGTCATCCCCTGTTGATGGCCGGGAAGGGGTGGGGCAGCATGGGCGCATGTGGTCAGGATTCCGAACGTCCCTTCTCGCGGTGACGGCATGCATGGGCGCGGGCTGCGTTAGCAGCCCCGCCGGGTATGGCGGATGGCTTTCGCCTGCAGTGAGGGCGGAGCTGAAAACCCAGCAGGAATACGCCGATTTCATCGCCGCGCGATATGCGGGCATGTCGGGCGATGCCTCCGCGGCTGCAGCCTACTACCGGCGGGCGTTCGGCGCCGCGAAGACCGATGCTGGCTTGCTCGAGCGCGCCACGTTCTCGACCCTGATCTCGGGCGACGCGGGTGAGGCCACGCGCATGGTCGCCGGCGCAGACGCTTCGGTGTCGCAACAATCGCCCAGCGCACAGCTCGTTCTGGTCATCGACGAGATCGGCAGCGGCAAGACACGATCCGCGCTGGAACGCCTGAAGACGGCAAACCTCGGCGCGCTCAACACCGACGTCGCCGGGTTCCTCGTTGCCTGGCTGACCTCGCTTGAAAGCGCTGACAAAGGCGTCGCTGCCCTGACGCAGGTATCCGCCCGTCTCACGGGTGAACAGGCTGCGGTGCGTGGCTTGATGTATCTCGGCGCCAATCGCGACGAGAAAGCGATCGAAGCTTTCTATCAGGCCCAGCGCCTTCCGCTCGCGTCCCGCGAGCTGATCGCATCGCTTAACGCGCGTCTGATGGCTTCACGCGGCGACTTCGCTGGCGCGCGCAAGGCGATCGCACTCGAGGTTAGTGAGAATGGCCCAACTTCACTGACTGACTATACACTGGCGCTGCTTGAAAAGGGCCAACCCGTCGCCCGGCCTAAGCTGTCTGCGCGGCAGGGCGCGGCGATCGTGATCTATCTCACCTCCGCCGGCGGCATCGCCCGGTCCAGCCCCGAGATCGCCGCGATGCGCTATTCGCTCGCCCTGCGGCTTGATCCGGAACTGGCGCCGGCAAGGCTGGCCTTCGCCGACGCATTCGATCAGCAGGATCGCGCCGAAGACGCCGTCGAGGTCCTGCAGGAAATACAGGCGACATCGCCCTGGCGCGCCGAGGCCTTGATACGGCAGGCATGGCTTCTGAATGGCCTGGACAATCCGGGCGCAGCCCTGGTCGCCGCCGATCAGGCGCTGGCCTCGTCGAAGCGCCGCGATATCGCAGTCGCCGTTGCGGATCTTAACCGCATCAACGGCAATCACGAGCGCGCCCGCAAGCTCTATGATGAGATCATTGCGGCCGATCATGAAGCAAAGACGCCCGACTGGCGCGTCCTGTTCGCGCGCGCCAATGCCCTCAGCGCAGGCGGCAATTGGAAAGCCGCCGAAGCAGACGCCGTCGCTGCTCTGGCGATCGAGCCGGATCGTCCGGAAATCCAGAATTTCCTCGGCTTCGGCTGGGTCGAACGCGGCGAGCACGTCGAACAGGGTCTCTCGCTGATCCGCCGCGCGGCGGCGGCGCGGCCCGATCAGGGCTACATCATCGACAGTCTCGGCTGGGCCCATTTCCGACTTGGTCACTATGCCGAAGCCGTCGCTGAACTGGAGCGCGCCACGGGTCTGTCTCCCGCCGACGCGGAGATCATCGACCACCTTGGCGACGCCTACTGGCGCGTCGGACGTGAAGCCGAAGCACGTTATCAGTGGACGGCCGCCCTGCGTCTTGCTCCGGGGCCGGAGCGCGAACAAACCCTGCGTGGCAAGCTCGAGAAGGGCTTGCCAGCGAAGCCATCTGCGAGTCTAGCTTCGCGCCCATGAGCCTGTCGCCAAATCGCGCGAACTTCACCACGGCCTGGGCGCCGGCAAAGGTGAACCTCTACCTGCATGTGGGCCCGCCGGGTCCCGGCGGGTTGCACCCGCTCGACAGTCTGGTGATGTTTGCCGATACGCGCGCGGCAGACCGCATCTCGGCGCGTCCCGCGCCGCAATTGTCGCTGGGCGTCGAAGGCCCGGGCGCGAAGCAGCTGAAAAACGCTCCCAACAATCTCACCATGGCCGCCGCCATGGCCCTGCGCGAAGCCTGCGAGCGGGGAGGGCTGGGCGCGGCCCTGGTGCTGCACAAGGTCCTGCCGATTGCTGGCGGCGTCGGTGGCGGATCGTCGGATGCAGCCGCCACGCTGCATGTCCTCAACGAGATGTGGGGCATCGAATTCGGCGAAGCCGCGCTGGAGCGTCTCGCCATCCAGCTGGGCTCAGATGTTCCTGCCTGCGTGCGCCTGCGCCCGCTGGTGATGCGCGGCACGGGCGAGCGACTGATCGATGTCGCGGCGCCTGATATGCCGGCGGTTCTGGTTAATCCGGGCATCACGCTGGAAACCCGCCGCGTGTTCGACAGGTTCGACCAGCTCGGCGCGAATCGTACCTTCCGCGAAACCGATCCGCCATGGGCCGGAGACCTCGAATCATACGCGGCCTCGCTGGCGAACTATCGCAACGACTTGCAGCCTGCCGCTGTGGCCCTTTGCCCGGAAATCGAGCGTGCGCTGACGATCATCAGGGCGGAGCCGGGCTGCCTGTTCGCTCGCATGTCCGGCAGCGGCCCCACCTGTTTCGGCATATTCGCGGATGATGCGTCTGCCGAAGCAGCCGCCCGCCGCATCAGCGAAAAGAAACGCAAATACTGGGTCCGCCCCACGCTGTTCCGCGGCATGCCCGATCTTCCGAATGACTAGACGCTTGGCCGCGACGGCCGATCTGCGCTAGCCAGACGCCATGGCCGAACCCATCCGCATCCTGCTGGCCTTCGTGCTGGCCGCCGCGCCCTCGGCTCTGCTCTGCCGCGTGATGATGTCCGTGCGCATCATGGATGCGCCCACCGAAGCGCGGAAAATCCAGCGCCGCGCCGTGCCGACATCCGGCGGCCTCGCTGTCACGATCTCGGCTTTCCTCGCAACCGTCGCCATCACCGAGTTCACGGAATGGGATCTCGACAGCATTATCCTCGTCACCGGTTCGGGCGCGCTGTGCGCCATGCTGCTCGGGCTCGCTGACGACATCCTCCACATTCGCGCAACCTTCCGGTTGCTGCTGGTGATGGCAATCACTGTCGCGATGGCTGTGTTCGGCGCTCGCGTCGAAACGCTTGTCCTCTGGCCCGGCGTGATGATCCAGCTGCCCTACGTGCTCGCCATTGCAGGATCGGTGTTCTGGCTCGTCGTCGTCATCAATGCCGTCAACTTCATGGATGGCGCCAACGGCCTCGCCATGGGCATGGCGTTGATCGCCGCGCTCGGGCTCAGCCTGTGCGCAGCCTTCACCGGCGCATGGACGCTTGCGCTGCTGTCGATGGCTGTCGCCGGTGGCCTCGCAGGCTTTCTGGTCTGGAACATCCCCGGCAAGCTGTTCGTGGGCGATGCAGGCGCGTATTTCGCCGGCGCTATCCTCGGCGGGCTCGGTCTCGAATTTGTCCGCCTGCGGCCAGACCTGCTGTTCGTGCCGCCAATGCTCCTGCTGCCCTTCCTGTCAGACGTGCTGATGACGCTCGCCTGGCGCTCGATGCACGGGAAGAAGCTGTTCGCCGCCCATCGCGACCACACCTACCAGATCGCCATGAAAGCCGGGCTGCATCACTGGCAGGTGTCGCTCGTCCACGCCTTCTGGGCGCTCAACGCAGCTGTGGTTGCTGTTGCTTCAACCATCCTCGGCGGCCAGATGCCCGCAATCGCCTTCGGCGCACTGTCGCTGGTGTCGATCTGGATTCACTGGCGCGTCCGCCGCTCAGGCGTCGCAGCCGGACTCGTCGGCGCAGATATCGCCTGAGCTAGAACGCCCGGTTCACGCAATGATCGGCCAGCTCGGCCAGCTCATCGTGGAAAACTCCACGCGAAGCCCGCGCGAGCGCGGCCTGCGCTGCTGCTGATTCCACACGCGCCGTCTCCAGCGTGCGCTCTGCCGCGCCCGACGAGCGGATCAGGTGGATAGCGTGTGCGAGGTCGCTCTCGGTCTGTGTGCGTTCACCCATCACGCGGTCCCAGAATTTCCGGTCCGCCGCATCCGCCGCTTCGCGCGCATACAGCACGGGCAGGGTCAGCTTGCCTTCCCGGAAGTCGTCGCCCACGGCCTTGCCGATCACCGAGGTGAGGCCGCCGTAATCGAGCAGGTCATCGACGATCTGAAACGCGCGGCCCAGCCTGCGCCCGTATTCGCCCATCGCATCGGCAACCGCGTCATCGTTCGTCGCCGTATAGGCGCCGGCGCGCGAGGCCGCTTCGAACAGCGCCGCCGTCTTGGCTTCGACGATCGCCATGTATTCGTTGAACGACAGGTCGACTTTACCCAGCGCCGCCAGCTGGCGCACTTCGCCCTCGGCGATCACGCACGAAGCGCGGCTGAGAATGTCGAGAATGCGCAGGTCGCGCGTTTCGGTCATCAGCGTGAACGAGCGGGCAAACAGGAAGTCGCCGACCAGGATCGAGGCCGAAGCTCCCCAGACGTTCTTGGCCGCCGCCTTGCCGCGGCGCAGGTCCGAGTCATCGACCACGTCATCATGGAGCAGGGTGGCCGTGTGGATGAACTCCACCGCCGCAGCCAGCTTGCAAACCGCTTCTCCGCCGCGCCCGCCCACAGCCCGGGCCGAAGCCAGCGTCAGAACAGGCCGCAGGCGCTTGCCGCCGGCCGCGATCAGGTAGCTCGAAAGGTCAGGAATCGTCGCCACAGGACTAGCGGCCCGCTCGGCAAGCAGCCGCTCAACGTCGGCCAGCTCAGGACGAAGAAGCGCCACCAGGCGGTCCATCGGCGTTGCAGGCGGCGACGCTTGCGTCTGGATTTCGGCGTATCCGGCCAATTCCATCCCCTTAAGCGCTTTCCAACCCGCTTCACGGGGCGCAGCTATTATACGATATTCGCCGCGTGAGAAGCTGGTCAAGAAATAGGAACCACGGGGCTGGTCAGCGGCGTGGCAAGTTGTCGCGAAAATGATCGAAGTTCTTAGAACCAATAACCCTATCCGGCTCGACTACGCCATGGTCCTGTTGAAGCAGGCTGGCTGCCACCCCTTTATGGCCGATCGTTTCATGGCGGCCGCCGAGGGCAGTATCCTCGCAGTAGAGCGCCGGATCATGGTCCCGGATGAGTATGCCGCCACCGCGAAAGACGTTTTGAAGCAGCTCGACCAGCCCCATCAGGGCCTCATCGACAGCGACCCCGAATGGGAGCCCGATCCAGATGGTGAAGGCCCGTGATCGACAGCCTCGTCACTTATGACCGTTTTCTCGGGGGCGCCGTCACGGTGGTTCAGCCCGCCCGGGGCTATCGCGCCGGAATGGACGCCGTCCTGCTGGCTGCCTCCCTGTCTGCCAAACCGGGTGAATCGCTGGCCGAAGCCGGCAGCGGCGCGGGCGCAGCCCTTCTCTGCGCCGCCCACCGTCTGCCCACCTGCCACTTCACGGGGTTCGAGCGCGACCCGGGCGCCATCACGCTGTCGGGGCAGGGCATAGCCGCCAACGCCTTCGCCGCTCGCGCCGACATCCGCCCTCACGACGTCGCCGAGCGTCCCTCGGCGCTCGAGAATGTCTATGACCAGTCTTTCTCGAACCCGCCCTTCTTCGACCCTGCCGCCGTTCGGGCCCCGGCGCCCGGCAAGCAGGCCGCCTATCTGGCGGATACACCCCTCAAGGCCTGGATCCTGTTTCTCCACCACATCACCAAACCGGGCGGCAGGATCACGCTGGTCCATCGCGCGGCGGCCCTGGCTGACCTGCTGGAGCTTCTGAATCCCCGCACGGGCGAAATCGAGGTGTTGCCCATCCGCCCCACGCCGGGCGCGGAGGCCGGGCGCGTGCTTATACGTGCGCGCAAGGGGCTGCGCCGGGGCCCCGTGACCCTATATGAAGGCATGGCGCTGCACGATGTTGCCGGCGGTCCGTTCTCGACGCGGGCCTCGGCCTGCTTCGAGGCCGGCGCGCTTGAATGGAGATAAACCGCCATGGGCGGCGTTATCCTGCTCTTCCTGCTGGCGATCCTGATCGCGGTGCTCGTGACACCCGCGATCCGCTCTCGCTTTGGTCGTCCGCCGACGTCCACCCCACCGACCGATGACGGGCAGGCGACACCGCACGAAGTGATCATTCAGCGGCTAGACGATCACCGTGCCCGCAAGACCACACCTCGGGACGAACCGCACGACAGCTGAGCCCGTGTCCGCCCGTGGCCACACTTCGTCAAATCACTGACGCATTCGGAAGCGAGCTTCGTCTCATGCCGACGCCGTCCTGCGACAAAGTGACGGCTGATCCTGCGCCGGAGCCCCCGCGCGCTTAAGTGGTTAGCAACGCGAGGGACCGAGGTTCACGACATGCAGGTCATCATTCAGGCAGCTTCTCTGATCGTCGCTTTCGGAATCCTCGCCGTGCTGGCTGTCCGTCCGGACGGCAGCCGCCGGTAGAGGCTTGTCGTCTGATGCGGAAACGCCTCCGGCGTTCAACCGAAGGCGTCAATCCGACTCTCAAGCAAGAAGCGAAAGCGCGTCGCGCTTTAGAAGCCTACTTCACCAGCACCTGCATGTTGCCGCGCACCAGCTCGGTCGAGTTCGCAGCAGACGACATCGCGCCCGCCATCTCGCCAATGCCCTTGTCGATCGCGTTGACCGAGCCCGAAGCCATCTGCATCGTCGCCGAGATTTCCGAGGTCGCTGAAGACTGCTGCTGAACCGCGGCCGCAACTTCCGAAATACTGTTGGAGATGGTGTTCACCGACCCCTGGATCGCTTTCAGCGATGTGACGACTTCAGCCGAAACCGACTGAACGCCATGGATCTCGCTCGAGATCGTCTTGGTCGCGGCCGAAACCTGCGCCGCCAGCTGCTTCACTTCAGCTGCAACCACCGCAAAGCCGCGTCCTGCTTCGCCGGCTCGCGCCGACTCGATGGTGGCGTTGAGCGCCAGCAGGTTGATCTGCGAGGCGATGTCGTCGATCAGCTCGACGATGCCTGTCATTTGCTCAGCAGTCTTGGTCAGCGCCATGGTCGATGCGTCGGCCGATTGCGTCAGCTTATGGGCCTCTTCCACCGAGCGTTTGGACGAAGCCACGCTCGACGAAATCTCGTTGATCGAAGCTGTAAGCTCCTCGGCGGCGGCGGCGACGCTCTGGATCGTTTCGGATGTCTGCGAGGCGGCGCCGGCCACTTCGCTGGCCTGACGCGACACGTTGGAGATGTTGTCCGCAATCCCCGACAGGTCGCGCTCGATCTCGTTTGAAAGCTTGTCGTTGCGTATGCGCTTTTCGACCATCGCCGTGATGTCGGTGGCGAATTTCACGACCTTCATCGTCTGGCCATTGCCGTCCAGGATCGGGTTGTAGCTGGCTTGGATCCAGATCGTCTTGTTGCCGGCCCCGATGCGCTTGTATTCGCCGGTCTGGTATTCGCCGCGACGCAACGAATCCCAGAAGCGGGAGTATTCCGGCAAGGCAGCATCGGCCGGGTCCATGAACATGCGGTGGTGACGGCCTTTGATGTCGTCGAGCCGGTATCCCAGCGTGTTCAGGAAGTTGTCGTTTGCATTGATGATCGTGCCGTCGAGCTGGAATTCGATGATGGCCTGCGACCGGCTGAGCGCCGCCAGCATGCCTGAATTGAGGCGCGTGGTCGTCACGTCGTCCCACTGAAGAACGTTGCCGACATAGTTGCGCTGGCTATCGAAAACGGCGGTCACGTGCAGCGCGAACTTCAGGTTGCCGATGGTTATGTCGGTCTTGAAAGGCAGGCGGTTCGGATCGGCCAGGATCTGGCGCTGGTGCGAGGGAGCCTTGTGAAAGATATCGATGCAGGTGCCGATGATCGCGTCCGGATTGAAGTTCGGCCAGACCGTCTTGAACGCGGCGGCGTTGTTCCGCAGCAGCTGGCGGGTCGACTCGTTGACGTGAAGAATCTTGAGGTCGCGGTCGACCGTCATCATGGCCCCGGCGGACCCTTCGAAGGCCGACGCCTTGAAAATGGTTTCATTATCCAGCTTTGCGGGCGACGGCAGGGCCGGGGCGGCGACAGTATGAACATTGCGAGGCTTGAAAGCAGCGAGCATGGAATGGCATCCTTGGTATATGCTAATAGCATAATTGCCTCAGAGGCTTAACCGAGTGTTGATTCCGCTGGTCCTTGCGGGGTCATTCTCCGCGCAAGCCCGAGGATGACACCTCGAAAGGCTCGTCTTATGGAGTGTCCTGAATCTAGGACACGCCATGCCCGCCAAACCCGCCGCCCTGAAACGCGACATCGTGAAGCCCAAGAGCTTTCAGGAGATCATTCTGAAGCTGTCGGCCTACTGGTCGTCCAAAGGCTGCGCGATCCTCCAGCCTTACGACATGGAAGTCGGCGCCGGCACGCTCCACCCGGCCACCACGCTGCGCGCGCTCGGGCCCAAGCCCTGGTACGCCGCCTATCCGCAGCCCTCGCGCCGTCCAAAGGATGGCCGCTATGGCGAGAACCCCAACCGGCTCCAGCACTATTACCAGTATCAGGTCATCCTGAAGCCGAACCCGCCCGACATTCAGGATCTCTATCTTGAAAGCCTCTACGAGATCGGCATCGACCCCACCGTCCACGACATCCGCTTCGTCGAGGATGATTGGGAAAACCCCACCGTGGGCGCCTGGGGCCTCGGCTGGGAAGTCTGGTGCGACGGCATGGAAGTCTCGCAGTTCACCTACTTCCAGCAGGTCGGCGGCCTCGATGTGCGCCCCGTCTCGGGCGAGCTGACCTACGGCCTCGAACGCCTCGCCATGTATGTGTTCGGCCTCGACCGCGTGTACGACCTGCCGTTCAACGACCCCCAGTCGCAATACCCGCTCACTTACGGCGACGTCTTCCTCGAGAACGAGAAGCAGCAGTCGGCCTACAACTTCGAACACGCCGACACCGAAGTCCTGCAACGCTGGTTCAGCGACTGCGAGAAAGTCTGCAAGAAACTCCTCGCCCTCGAAAAGCCCCTGCCGCTTCCCGCCTACGAGCAGGCCCTGAAAGCCTCGCACATCTTCAACCTGCTCGACGCCCGCGGCGTCATCTCCCCCACCGAACGCCAGAGCTTCATCGGCCGCGTGCGCGACCTCGCGAAGGGCAGTGCAGAGGCGTGGGAGAAGTCCCAGAGCGCATGATCCAGAGCGCCTGCTTTATCCCTCACCCGCTCGCTTCCCGTCATGAACAATCGCAGCTACCGTGCCTGCATTGGTTCGTGATGCGGGCGGGCGTATGCGTGTTCTGACTATTGCCGTCATAGCCACATCACTTGTGGGCATGCCCGCCTTCGCGCAGACAAGCTGCCGCATCGCCAACACAGCCGATGGTCAGCAAAGCACCGTCAGCGGCGACATTACCGGCACGACCCTGTCGATGCTGGTCACCGAGAACGGACCTTTCCCCGCGAAACTGAGCATCGATGCCGGCAGCGTCTACAAGGCGCTAAACGAACAACCGACGCTCAAGGTTTTCCGCGTCGGTAATTCTCTGGAAGGCAAGGACTGGCGCGAGCCTGGTTCCGTCGAAACACTCGACGGGGGCCTGCTCACCAGCATCCCCGGTTTCACTCTGCGCGGCGCACGCGTCAGAAATCTCACCTTCGAGTTCTCCAGCGGCTACACAAAAACGCGGCAGACGATCAGCTACCCGGCCACGCACACCGGCCCCAACGCGCTCTTTCTCCGCCTTGACGGCCGACTTGGTCCGCCACCCGGCTCCGACCTCCACGAGACCGACTACGCAGAACTCAATCAGTGGCGCAGCGCCGTCATCGCCCGGTCGACGTTTCGCGTCGATGTCTTTGACGAGGACGCAGGCGTCCACATAGCCGCCATCGACTTCACCATCCCCGATGCGTCATCCGCTCAGGCCCGCCTTGTCAGCGACGTAACCGCTCTGCGCCGCGCTGTGGCTGAGAAAACCTGCAAGCCGTGATCCGCGCCGCCGTCACATCGTTCGCGCATACTCATCGGGCAGCAGGGCAGGTGCGGCTTGGCCCGGCCTGAGCGTCCCCGCAGTGTTTTCATCATCGCCGCCATCACGCTCTTCGCCATCGAAGTCGTCATCGCCCTGTTCGTCCGCGACGCCTTCATCCGTCCCTATATCGGTGACGTTCTCGCTGTGGCGCTGGTCTATGCAGTCCTGCGCGCCGCAACGCCGCTCAGCTTGCGTTCAGCTCTCGGCATTACGCTCGCGATTGCGATCATGATCGAGGTCGCGCAGGCCGCGAAACTCCTCAGTGCGCTAGGCCTTGGCGAGAACGAGCTGGCCAGGATAATTTTTGGTGGCTCTTTTGATTGGCTGGACTTGCTTGCCTATGCAGTTGGCGGGATCGTCATAGTTCTTGTCGAACTCGCCATGCCGGGAAAGGGCGCATGAAAACGGTCGCGGTGATCCTCTATCATCTGCTCGGCGTCGCGTGCATCGCGGCCGACATCGCCATCATGGCGACGCTCGGCCAGCACGACCTGAGCTGGATGGGCTGGATCGCCATCGCCTTCTACTGGATCTTCGCCGTCAGGCTTGCCATGGGCTGGAAGCGCCTGTTCGGCCGACCGCTCCGGCTGATCCTCGTCGGCTTTTATGTCATGGCGTCCCTGATGCTGCTCGGCATCGGCTTCGCCCCCAAGATGGGCGCGCCATCGCTTCTGCTGGCCTTCGCGCCGCTCGCAACCGCCCTGGTCGGCCGCATCATCCTCGACATCGTCGAGGCTCGCAAAGCGCCAAAGTCCAAGCCGGCCCTGCCGCCGTCTCCTCCAAAAGTCACCACTCACGACAGCCTGTTCGGCTCGTGAGGTTTACGCAGTAACGGGCGGCGGCGTACCGGGCGAGGGCGGCGGCTCCACCACCGGCCCCGGCGGTATCTCTACCGGAGGCACATCAGCCGGCGCCTCCCGCTTCCTCTCAGGCTCCGGCCCCGGCTTGGGCGGCGAAGGATCAGTCTCTTCAGGCGGCAGCGTGCTCATCAGGCAGTAACGCCCGCCGCGGTTCCGAGTTCACTATCCGCCTACACGCCCCACGCCCAGCAACGACAGGCCGCCATCGCAGGGCATTATTGCGCCCGTTACATACGCCGCCGCGTCTGATACAAGGAACAGCGCCAGATCTGCCACTTCATCCTTTGTACCCAGTCGTTGCAGCGGGGTGCCGCGTGCGCTCTTCTCCATCGCTTCCGGTGTCGGGGCGAGGCGAGCCATGCCTTCCGTGTCCGCGATCGGGCCGGGGATGATCGCGTTGATGCGCACGCCCATCGGTCCCCATTCCACCGCCAGCGTTCTCACCAGCATGTCCGCACCGGCCTTCGCCGCATTGACGTGCGACTGCAGCGGATACGGATGCAAAGCCTGTGGCGCGGAGATCGTGATGCACGTCGCGCCCGGCTTGCGCAGGTGAGGGAAGCCCTGACGCATCACATTGAACAGCCCGATCAGGTCGATATCGATCACGGCGCGGAAGCCATTGTACGAAAGCCCGTTGAACGGCGCGACGAAGTTGCCCGCTGCGCCAGACACCAGGATGTCGATCTCGCCATGCGCATCGACAGCCTTCGCGAAGGCCGCGCCGACGCCATCATGGTCGCGCACATCCTGCGCCACGCCAATGCACTTGCCGCCCTTGTCGCGAATACCTTGCGCCGCCGCCTCGATCTTGTCGGGCGAGCGCGAGAGGATGGTCACGGCCGCGCCCGCCTGCGCCAGCCGCGTTGCGATCTGCAGGTTGATGCCGCTCGAAGCGCCCGCAACGAAAGCGGTTTTCCCGGCAAGCAGATTGTCCCTGAACGTCGTCATCGCGGCTCCTTTATAATTTACAATGTAAATCTAAACTGCGCCCACCGCTTTGGCAAGGCCTGTCCCCTTCGCACAAGGCGTTGTGATCAAATCGGCGACATGCCGTCACGTAACACTCGTTACACGTACCGGCGCGTGCTACGCCCCGACCAAACAAACAAGACTTGGGAGCTTCCATGAAACGCCTTTTCCTCGCCTGCGCGGCGCTCACCGTGCTCGGCGCCTGCGCCAGCACGCCGGCCACATCGGCCGCGCCGGCAACGCCCGTCGCGATGACGATGCCTGAACTCACCATCTACCACCTTGAGAACCGCCGGTCGGAGCGGATCGTCTGGCTGATGGAAGAGCTGGGCATGCCCTACAAGCTCGTGTTCAAGCGCGGCGACCTGGCCGGCTCCATGGCCGAAATCCGCAAGGTGAACCCCGGCATGCCGGTTGCGCCAACCGTCACCGTCGGCAACGAGGTTCTCACCGAATCCGGCGCCATCATCGAAACGATCATCAACCGCTACGCGCCGGGCAGGCTGACGCCGCCGCTTGAAAGCGCGGACTATGCCCAGCATCTAATCTGGCTGCACCACGCCGAAGGCTCGCTGGCTGGCCGCGTCATCGCCGATTACCGCGTCTGGATGATCGCTCCGCCGAAAGAGCGTTCGCGCCTCGTGGATAGCGAAGCCGAATACCAGTTCGCTGAAGACTATCTCGGCAAGCATCCCTGGTTCGGCGGCGCCGAGTTCTCGACGGCTGACATCATGATGGTCTTCCCGCTCAATTTCGGCATGGCCCTCAACATCGTCGACAAGACGCAGTTCCCGAACATCAATGCGTGGAAAGCAAAGATCGAACAGCGTCCCGCCTACCAGCGCATGCTGGCCAAGGCCCGCCCCGATGGCATGGTCGGCGCGCTGCCGGCCCTGCCGAAGCACGCACCCTCGGGCCCGCGCACGCCGGCAAATTAATCCCACGTCAGAATCCGGCGGCGCGATTCCCATCGCGCCGCCTTTTTGCTGCGGTTTTCGGTCACTGATGTCCGGCGCTGCATCGCCCTGCGGCGCGTGCTAACCGTGCTCCCGAAACTGCAAGGCCCGGAACGGGCGGACATGTGCTGGCAAGAGTGTGGTGTCTCGATGAAGCGTCTTCTCGCGGTCTGCATCGTCCTCGCGCTCGGCGCCTGCCGTCCCGACGATGCACCCGATCCGGATGCCGCCGTCATCGTGCCGAACGCCGCCGCCGAGCCTGCCGCGCCGCAGCTGCCGCCCGTCACCATCTACCACGCCGAAGGCCGCCGCTCCGAACGGATCGTCTGGCTGATGGAAGAGCTGGGCCTTCCCTACAAACTCGAATTCAAGCGCGGCGATCTCGCCGGCTCCGCGGCCATGATCAAGGCCGTGAACCCAAGCATGCCTGTCGCGCCCACCGTCGATATCGGCGGGCAGGTGCTCGTCGAATCTGGCGCCATCATCGAGACGATCCTGAACCGCTATGCGCCGGGCAAGCTCCAGCCCGACATGGGCAGCCTCGATTATCCGTATCACCTGATGTGGATGCACTACGCCGAGGGCTCGCTGGCCTCGCGCGTCATCGCGGATTATCGCGCATGGCAGATCCAGCCGCCGAAAGAACGCTCCCGCCTCGTCGATAGCGAGCAAGTGGTTCAGTACGCGGAAGACTGGCTCGCCAATCATCCATGGTTTGGCGGCGCGGAATTTTCCGCTGCAGACATCATGATGGTCTTCCCGCTCAACTTCGCGATGCAGCTCAACATCGTCGACAAGGACCAGTTCCCGAAGATCAACGCCTGGAAGGCAAAGATCGAGGCGCGCCCCGCCTATCAGGCCATGCTCGCGAAAGCCCGGCCCGATGGCATGGTCGGATCGCTGCCGCCGCTTCCCGCGCACGCCCCCTCAGGTCCGCGCCCAGCCGCCGCCGTCGTGACCACCGCTGTCGCGCCCGCAACCCCGCCTGCGCGCACCACTCCGCGGCCTGTCGCGCCAGCACCCGTCATTTCCGCCCCGCAGCCCACCCCGCCTGCAGCCGAGCCGGCCGCCCCGCCGGTCCAACCGCCCGCTGACACACCAGTGACCGCGCCCCAGTAACCTGTGAAGCATTCCCCCTGTTGGCGAAGGGCAGGTGGGCGCGCTAGAGAGTCGGCCATGAGAACCTTGCTCACCGCCATCTTCATCGCCGCTGCTTCATGCTCGCCGGCCCCTGCGCCCACGCCAACCGTGGCCACGGCGCCCGCTGTTCCCGTCTATGGCTATCAGGTGGTCGCCACCTATCCGCACGACACAACGGCTTTCACCGAAGGCCTGCAATTCGTTGACGGCGCCATGTACGAAAGCACCGGCATGGAAGGCACGTCCTGGGTCCGTCGCTTCGATCTCGCCACCGGCGCGGTGCAGGCCCAGCACGATGTCGACAAGCAGTATTTCGGCGAAGGCATGCTGGTGCTGCCGGACAAGATCATCTCGATCACCTGGAAAAACCAGAAGGGCTTCATCTACGACCGCGCCACGCTGAAGCCGACCGGCGAGTTCACCTATCAAGGCGAAGGCTGGGCCCTCACCACCGATGGCTCCAAGGTCTTCATGAGCGACGGCACCAGCCGCATCCGCACGCTCGATCCCGCCACGCTTCAGGAAACCGGCGGCATCGACGTCAAGATGAACGGCCGTCCCGTCGACCAGATCAACGAACTCGAATTCATCAAGGGCGAGATCTGGGCCAACATCTTCCAGTCCGACCGCATCGTCCGCATCGATCCCGCCACCGGAAACGTCACCGGCGTCGTCTATCTCGCCAACCTGCTCAGCCCGCAGGACAGGCGCGGCGTCGATGTCCTCAACGGCATCGCCTACGACAGCGCGGGCGACCGCATCTTCGTCACGGGCAAGTACTGGCCCAAGCTGTTCGAGATCAAACTCAAGGACGCGCCGTCCGCTCCCAAGCCCAACTGATCGATACGTGATCCGCGCACTTCTTCTCGCCTGCTTCCTCACACTCGCAGCCTGTTCCGGCGAGACCGGGGATGACGACGCGCAATACCGCCAGGATCTTTCCGCCGCTTCCGACCGGGCGAAGGCCAAGCTCTCCTTCTTCTGGGAACACTTCGATGCGCCCGAAGTCGACGAGTACGACTTCTCCCTGAAAGCCGCGATCCCGCGCCGCGACGGACAGCCGGGCTCGGAAGACGCCTGGCTGGAAAACATCGCCCGCGGCGATGATAAAATCGTCGGCGAACTCACCGTGAACCCGCGCTATCTCGGCGAACTCCGCGAAGGCGCCATCGTCGAGATACAGCCCGCCCAGATCATTGACTGGGCCTTCATGCGCGGCGACGCGCTCCTCGGCCACTACACCACCCGCGTCATGCTCCCCCGCCTTGATCCCCAGCAGGCCGAATGGCTCCGCCCCATGCTGGCCGGAACGCCCGACGGGACATGACAATTCCTGAAAGCGGTCCATCTTCCTGAAGAGGAGCCCGCCCATGCCCATCCCCCGCCTCGTCATCGTCGCCTACCGCCCGAAGCCCGGCAAAACCGATATCCTGCTCGCCGAGGTGCGTGACCACGTCCACCTGCTGCGCTCCGAAGGCCTCGCCACCGATCGCCCGTCCACGGTCATGCGCGCGAAGGACGGCGCCATCATCGAAGTCTTCGAATGGGCCTCGCCCGCCGCCATCGAGGAAGCGCACGGCAATCCCCGCATACAGGCCATGTGGTCCCGCTTCGCTGCCTGCTGCGACACGGTCCCGCTCAACACGCTCTTCGAATCCGCCGACCTCTTCGCCGAATTCGAACCCGTCGATCTCCACCTCGCGCCCATCATCCAGCCCGATCCCGATCACCGGGCGGAGTAGGGCCTACCGCTCCCGCAGCCCCGCCTGCTTCATCCGCCACACCAGATGATCTACCCGGTCCTGCCCGAAGAACGGCTCGCCCGCGTACACGAACAGCGGCACCCCCCAATGCCCCGCCACTGTCTGCGCGTTCTCGTTCTCCTCGATGATCGCATCCAGCCGCGCCGCGTCCGCCGCCGCATCGCGCTCAAGCGCTGCGCCATCCAGCCCCACGGCATCCGCGCAAGCTGCCAGCCGCCCGTCCT
>DAIRES010000020.1:0-2328 GCA_036795465.1 Hyphomonadaceae bacterium | reverse complement strand
AGCGCTGCGCCATCCAGCCCCACGGCATCCGCGCAAGCTGCCAGCCGCCCGTCCTCGTGCCAGCCTTCCACTTCGCCAGACCACATCATGTGGCTCGCCGCCCGCACAAACGCGAACCCCTTGCCGCGCTCCGCCGCCAGCGCGCCCAACCGGCTCACGCGCATGATGTATGGCTGCTCCGTTGCCACATCCCGCGTCTCGCGATCCTGCACGATCGGATCGGGCCGCGGCCAGCGATACGGGATGCCGTTCATCTCCGCGATCCGCCGCGTGTCCTTGCCCAGATAGGGCGGCCACAGCGGGTTCACCTTCTGAAAGAACCCCGGAATCCGAACCGCGATCGGCCGCACGATCCGCATGTTGGCGTCCGCGTCATACGTCTCCAGCAACGCCTCCACCGCTGGCATGGCCAGATACGAGTAGGGCGAGCGGAACGAGAAATGGAAATCGAATGTGTGGGTCATGCCTGACGGCTAACCCATGCAACCAGACCCGGAAAGCCGTGCCGTCGGGTTACTGCGCCGGCTTCTTCATCGCGTCCATCACTGCGATGATCCCGTCCGCCTGCTGCACGCCGCCATATTCGGCATTGTCGCAATAGACGCGTTTGAGAACGTGCTCCGGCGAGTTTTCCTGGATCGCAAACGGCTCGCCGCCGTTCAGCGTGAACGCCGTCCCAAGCCCTGCCGTCAATTCCTCGCCGCTCTTGATCTGATAGGTGTTGGCCTTGCACTGGATGCGCCAGAACTCCTGCGCCCAGACGATCTGCGTGCCGTCCACCTCCAGCGGTTTGGCGTAATAGACCAGCCGCTGGCCTTCCACCGTGTCATTGTTGTTGAACCAGCGCCCCGCTTCGAGATTCCACCCCATCGCCCCGTCAGCGAAGCGCAGGAACACCCACATTTGCGGCTGCGCCGGCTTGGGCGCCTCCGTCGGCGTCTGGGCCTGAGCCGAACCGGCCAGCATCGCCGCCACAGCCGCCAGCACGATAATCCGCATCACCATCCCCCTCCGCGATCCGCCAACAATGCTGAATTCCCCAGAACCCGCAACAACACCGGGCGCCCCGTTCCAAACTCTTGCAATCCGCCCCGTTCCGCTGCACTGACGCAGCGAATTCCGCGCCAAAAACCATGGCTACGAACAAGGCCCCGATACAGGCTCCATGCCCCAGCTTCTGCTCGAAATCCTCTCGGAAGAAATCCCGGCCCGCATGCAGGCGAAGGCCGAGGCCGATCTCGTGAAAGCGCTGATGGACGGCCTCACCACGGCTGGCCTCATCCCGGAGGGAATCAAGGGCTTCTCCGGCCCCCGCCGCCTCGTCGCCGTGGTCGAAGGCCTGCCGGTCAAATCCGCTGACGTCACCGAAGACGTCATCGGCCCGAAGGAAGGCGCGCCCGACGCCGCCATCCAGGGCTTCCTCAAGAAAGCCGGCCTCACCGATATCTCCCAGGCCCACGTCCACGAGGTCCCTAAGAAGGGCCGCGTTTACGTCGCCCACGTTCGCAAGGCCGGGAAACAGACAACAGACGTCATCGCCGCCCTCGTGCCGCAGATCATCCGTGGCTTCCACTGGCCCAAGTCGATGCGCTGGGGAACGGGCGATCTCCGCTGGGTCCGCCCCATCTCCCGCATCCTCTGCACCTTCGATGGTGAAGTCGTGCCGTTCGAGATCGAAGGCATCAAGTCAGACGCCTACACCGAAGGCCACCGCGTCATGGGCCGCGGCCCCTACAAGGTGCGCCGCTTCGAAGACTATGAAGACGCGCTCAAGAACAAGGGCCGCGTCATCCTCGACCGTGAAGAGCGCAAGGAAACAATCCTCACCGAAGCGAAGCAACTCTGCGGCGCCCAGAACCTTGAACTCGTCGAAGACATCGGCCTGCTCGAAGAAGTCGCCGGCCTCGCCGAATACCCCGTCGTCATCATCGGCGACATGAACAAGAGCTTCCTCGATCTCCCGCCCGAGGTCATCAAGCTCTCCATGCGCACCCACCAGAAATACTTCGCCGTGCGCGACCCCAGCTGGCACGACGGCCGCCTCGCGCCGAAATTCATCGTCGTCGCCAACCTCGACGCCGCGGACGGCGGCACGAAGATCGCCGAAGGCAACAGCCGCGTTCTGAGCGCTCGTTTGAACGACGCGAGATTCTTCTGGGACAAGGACCGCAAGACCAAACTCGAAGACAGTTTCGAGAAACTCGGCAATATCGTCTTCCACGAAAAGTTGGGAACGGTGAAAGACAAGGCCGAGCGCGTGATGGCGCTCGCAAAGGAACTCGCCCCGAAAGTCGGCGCTGATCCCGCGCAAGCCGAACGCGCCGCCAA
>DAIRES010000169.1:2377-7002 GCA_036795465.1 Hyphomonadaceae bacterium | reverse complement strand
GTGATGAGCCGCGCCTGTTGCATCGAGATGGCCGCGCCGAAGCCGAGGCCCCACACGAACACGCTGGCGATCGCCGGGACAAGTGATGTTGCGAAGGCTGACCATCCCGCAAGGCCGGCCGACATGATCAGAAGGCAGATCAGCTGCGTGCGCGGCGCGCCGATCGATCCCACGAACCGGGCTGCAACGATCGAGCCCAGAAGCCCTGCGCCGCCATAGAGCCCGAACGCGACGGCGACGGCGGTCGAATCCGCCAGGCTGGTGGTTCGAAGTTCTGCGGCGAGATAGGGATAGAGCGTGAACTGGCCGGTGATCTGGATGCAAGTGACGGCCAGCAGCAACAGGATCGCCGGCCGCGTGACAACCTCGCCCCACGACTTCAGCGACATGCGGGCGGGATAGAGCTTCGCGGGCAAGGTGAAAATGACCCCCGCCGCTGCGAGGCCGGAGCCGATGGCGAGGCCCGCATATATCGTGCGCCAGTTCAGCGTTTCACCAATTATGCTCATGAACGGGATCACGACGGCGCCCGCGACCGCCCAGCCCATGAACACAGTTGCCACCGAAGCCGCGCGGCGGTTCTCGGGAACCAGCAGGGCGACGGCGCTGGCAGCTTGCGGTGTGAAGATCGCCGCGCCGCTGATCATGAGAAGGCGTGTTACGAGGAGTGTCGTATAGTCGGGCGCGAAGACAGAAACGCCATGACCCACGGCATAAAGTACAAGCGACGCCGTCAGCAGCGTGCGGCGGTCGACGCGGTTGGTGAAGAAGCCGAAGGCTGGCGCGCCGATGCAGAGTATCACCGCGCCCCAACCGATCAGCGCGCCGATGGCGACCGTGCTGACGTTCAGGTCGGCGGTCATGGAGTTGATCATTGCGGCCGGGGCGAGCACGCCCGAGCCGATCATCACGTTGCCGATGAACAGGAACGCCAACGCCGCGCGCGTGCTGCTGGGCCTGGTTTCGGCGATCGCGGTCATGGCTGGTCTCTTTTCCGGCGCCGCGACTGGGCCAAACGACAGGTTGGGACGGACATAGTATTTCTGCCGTCATATTGCCAAGCGGCGCGGGTCCGGTCTGTCAGATAAGTATTTCTTAAGGCGCGGGTTGACGCGCGCCATATCACGTAGCAGATAAAGTTACATGACACGCGATCGACGCCTTTCCCAGACCTTGCATGCGCTGCTGCACATGGCGGAGCAGGACCGGCCGATGACGTCGGCGGAGCTGGCGGTGTGCATGAGCACCAATCCGGTGGTGGTGCGGCGGACCATGGCGGGGCTTCGCGAGGCGGGGTTTGTGCGCTCCGAAAAAGGGCATGGCGGCGGCTGGGAGATCGCGTGCGACCTCAAGAAAGTGACGCTGAAGGATATCTATGACGCGCTCGGCGCGCCGGAACTGCTGGCGATGGGCGTGACGCTGGAAGGATCGCATTGCGCCGTTGAACTGGCCGTCAATCGCTCGCTGACCGATGCCTTCCGCGAGGCGGAGGCGCTGCTGGTAAAGCGGCTGGATGGCGTGACGCTGGCGCAGCTAGCTGACGATTTCAGCGCCAAAGCAAAGGCGCACAGAACAAGGCTGAACAAGTGATGTTCGATGCAATCATCATCGGTGGAAGCTATGCCGGCCTTTCGGCGGCATTACAGCTGGCGCGAGCGAGGCAGAAGATCCTGGTGATCGACAACGCCATGCCGCGTAATCGCTTCGCGGCGCATTCGCACGGGTTCATCACTCAGGACGGCCGTCCGCCCGGCGAGATCTCGCACGATGCGCGGCTTCAGCTGATGAAGTATCCGACGGTGCGGTGGCTCGATGCGCATGCTGAACAGGCTTCAAAAACGGCGGTGGGCTTTTCGATCCAGGCGGCGGGGCAGGTGTTTGACACCAGACGGATCGTGCTTGCGATGGGCGTATCCGACGAGTTGCCCGAGATCGCAGGACTGAAGGAGCGCTGGGGTCGCAGCGTCTTTCATTGCCCGTACTGTCATGGATATGAACTTGAGCGAGGCAATATCGGCGTGCTGGGCGTCTCGGCGTTGTCGATGCATCACGCACTGATGTTGCCCGACTGGGGACGGACAACGTTCTTCCTGAACGGCGCGTTCGAGCCGGACGAAGGCCAGCTTGCGCAGCTCGATCGGCGGGGCGTTGCGATCGAGCGTTCACGCGTGGAGCGCATTTCGGGAGAGCGTGCCGACATTCATCTGGCGGATGGGCGCATCATCCCGCTCGACGGCCTCTTCACCGCCACGGCGACAAGACCCGCGAGTCCGCTGGCGGAGCAGCTTGGCTGCGCGATGGAGGAAGGCCCGATGGGGCCATTCATCCGGACGAATGAGATGAAGGAAACCAGCGTGCCGGGCGTCATCGCGTGCGGCGACGTTGCGCGTGCAGTGGGGTCGGTCACGCTGGCGGTGGGCGACGGCGCCATGGCTGGCGTCTCGACTCATCGCTCGCTCATGTTCGCGGACGCCTGATCGCCGCGATCTGTCTCAGGTTCCCGACACGTCGAGTGCGAGGAAGGCGATCGTCTGTTCGGTGAGCTTCTTGGTGCGATAGCGCACGGCGTCCGGCGTCCAGAACTTTGTCTTGGAGACATCGTTGGCAAACTTGGTCTTGAAGCGGGCATAGGCCTTCCGCTTCTCCTCGAACGGGCCGTTGCCCAGCTCGTCCTGCGGCAGGACGCAGAGGTTGCCGATCATCTCGCGAAGCGTGGCGAGCTGGTTGATTTCCAGCCCGTGCTCGAACGCCTGCCAGTGATCCTGCGGGTTTCGGGGATAGACGTGTTCGACGGACGAGCGTGTGTCGATCACATAGCGGGGCACACGGTCGCCATGCGCTGCGGCTTCGATCCAGCGCATGATGGTGGAGCGGCGGCCGCCCTCGGTGATCGGGCTGTTGAGGTGGCGGACGAGGCGTTCGTACTGGCCGGCGGAGAATGTGAAGCCGCCCTGCTTTCCGAATGTGCCCTTGGCGAAGCGCTCCACGCGCTTTCCGATCATCTCGGCGCAGCGGCGGGCGTCGGGGGTGGACACCGTCAGCGCGAAGCAGACGCGATCAAGAACGTCGATGCGCTTGTCGAGATCAGACGCGCGGGATTTCATGCGGATCAGCATGGCGTAGGCGCGCCATTGGTCCCACTTCAGCAGCTGGAGGCGACGCAGGCTGGCGTGGACGCCGACGGCCCATTCCTGATCGACCGACTCGTAGATCCATTTGAACGCTGCGAGGTAATGGATCAGCGTGACGGTGGCCCAGTTATAGCCCTGCTGGCCCGGATAGCGGCGGCGGATGTGCTCCATAAGCTGGATAGCGTAGTCGGTCGATTGCGGCATGCGCCGCTCGATGAAGTCGACTGAGCGAAGGAAGTCGTCGAAGCGCTCCTTGCCGAGTTCCTCCTGCATGGAGTTCCAGGCGAACAAGATGGTGCGCGCGGCTTCATCGGCATTCGGCATGATCGACGACAGGTCGATCAGCTGACCCTTCACGATCTCTTCCGGCTTCAGCGGCAGGCCGCCCGAGTTGATGCTGACGAAGGCCTTGGCGGCGATACGGCGATCTGAAATGCGCGTCACCGTCACCAGTACGGCTTCCGAAAGGAAAGCCGTGAATGAGGACAGTCGCTCCATGCTCCAGCCGGCAAACATGCCGCGCGCCACCGTCACGCAATCGCGTAGCCGTTCGGACGCATCGGTAAGTTGGGGGTGCGGGCGGTGACGCTTGGCCGTGCGGCCGACGGCGAGAATATCGGACTCGAGCGTGTTGTGCTTCATCTGCAGGTTGAGGCGCCAGATGCCGCTCTCGTTTGCCAGCAGGGAGTGAACGGGGTGGCCCTTGTCCGCCGCCATCATGTCACGCAGCACGGCGAAAACCACCGTGAACGTGGTGAGGCGTTGCAGGCCGTCATAGATGTCGAAGCGCTCGCCGGCCGGGTGCAGAACGACGGTACCGACGAAAGTGTAGGGCGCCGTCAGTTCGAGATCGCGATCGTAGTCGGATACTTCGAACGGCGTATCGGTCGCGTTTTCCTGGACTTCCGTGTCCTGCGTTTCGGCTTCCGGATCGAGGCCGAACTCACCGAACGTTGCGATCAGGTCTTCGAGCAGGGCGACCTGCTGATGTTCCGTCCAGCAATAATCGCGTTGAACGCGAGCCGGCTGGAACGATCCGAGGCGTAACAAGTCGCCGATGCTCACGGTTTGCGAGCGGATGACTGGATTCGGCATGCACTCTCTCTAGGCCCCGCGGGCGGAGAACCTAGGCGAGCGCTGGATACGGAGCAATTCGGGAACTGCACAAGCAGGGCCTATCGAATCGCACAAAGCTTCGTTTTCCCGCTCAGGGTGGCGGAATGCGCACAGTTCTAGCCGGGGGCGAGTCGCCGGCACGAATGATTGCACCCGGCGCCGTGATCCCAAAGGGCGGCGCGCCGTTCGGCCACCAGTCCATGATGAGGGCGAACATGCTGGTCAGGATGGTCAGCCACGCGGTCATTTTCAGGTCGCGGTCGGGGTGGCGCGTCAGCACGAACAGCGGCTCATGCGAGAACTCGAATTTCAGGTAGTAGCTGCCGACGCAGTTCGGCCGGTTTTCGTAGCGGGGCCGGAAGTAGAGCCGGTTGAAGA
>DAIRES010000169.1:0-2277 GCA_036795465.1 Hyphomonadaceae bacterium | reverse complement strand
AAAATCTTGCAGCATGCCGATACGCCATCCATCGCCATCGGCATCAGTGCGTGAGGCATCCGTACAGTGTCGCGACCATACCGAGCGGACGTATGCGCGCGAATGGCGACCGGCCCCAACTCCGCACCCTGCTTGTCACCGCTATAGATGCTCGCGATGACGCGGATGGTGAAATAAACGATCACCACGAGTGCGAACGTGCGCGCCCATGGATTTGCGAGCACGGCATGACCAAGCGTCAGCGTCTCGTCCCAATTGTGTGGAAGGGCGGCAAGAAAGCCTGCCCATAGTGCCCCGATATCCATCCCCCACGTCCCCCATACGTCTTATGGAGATACGCTAAGGCTGCGGAACCGCGCCGTCCATTGGGGTGGCCTAAGGGGCGAGTGGATCAGGCCGCTCTCGCGCCGGTGCTGCCCTTCGCGCGGACCTTCCAGAAGCGGAGGGCGCGTTGTGCGGCTGCGACGGGGACCTGTTCGTAGAGCTGGCCGTATTTCTCGGCTTTGCTGAGGCCGCCGCCGTCATTCATGATGCTGATGCACAGCGTCACGAACAGGCCGCGATCGAAGCCGGCGCCACGGCAGAGCATTGCGAGCGCGTCGATGTCTTTCACATCGACGAGGCGCCGGCCGAGATCGAACTCGATATCCACCAGCTTGGCGAAGGCGAGCAGGAAGGCCGTGCGCTTGTTCTCGCGCAGCAGCTGCACGAGCACGGGCGGGGCGAGTGCGTTGCGCTTCTCGAGCGCTGCAATCTGATCGGTGGCGGTCTCGTAATCCTCGGGCAGCGCGCCGTAGGCGGATGACAGACGATTGCGGCTGGCTTCCAGCGCGGATTCCAGTTCGGCAGGCGAGACGCCGTGGAATTTGCGCATGATCTCGCGGCGCAGATCGTGCTCGACTTTCAGATAGACGTTGTTGAGCAGGTCCAGCGGTATGTGGGCGTTGCGCACGAACGGGGCGTGCAGGACGGGGCTGACCTCTGCGCGCTCTGCGACCCGTTCATAGGTTTCGCGGGTCATCCGCGCGGTACGGTTCTCGAGGAGCGAAGCGACGACGCGGTCTTCGCCTTTGGCGACAAGCGCGCTGGAGACGTTCTCTCCGATGTTCGGCCGCTTGGTGACGGCCATCATGTGATCTTGCGATTTCGCCTTGATGACGTCGATCAGGTCGGCTTCCGACAGGGCCTTCGAATGTTCGAGAACCGGGCGCGCGACTTCGATGACATCCATCGCGAGGCGGCGGGCGGTGCGCTGCACCGGAACGTTGCTGACGGCGACCTTGCGGGCGAGTTCGATGCGGACCTGGGTTTCGAGGTCGGCGGCGACGGCGCCGATGATTTCGTCGAACAGCTCGGACTCGCGCTCGGTGCGCTCCGGCGGATCAGCCAGGAAGACATCGGTGATCTGCCGCAGCAACTCGCGACGTTTCTCGCTGGAGCCCTCTTTGGCCAGATCGAGCAGCAAAGCGAAATTGTTGGCGTTACCCGCCATGCTGATATCCCCTGTAACCGTAAGAGAAATTACGCGGGGGCGGTTAAAATTTGGCTTGTCGGGGGGCGGAAATTTGCCGTTTAGGCGCGTCGGAACGCCGCAAAACGCAAAAAACCAGGGTCAGGAGCGGCCTAGCGCTTCGCGCTTTTCCTCCAGCGCCAGCCACTCTTCCTCGTAGCCCTCCAGTTCGGCGCGTGCGGCCGTCAGGCGATTGGCGCGGGTCTGGAAGCCCTTGGGGTCCTTGGTAAAGAGAGCCGAGTCGGCCATGGCGTCTTCGAGGTCGACGATCTCTTTCTGGCGCTCGGGCATGAGGCGGTTGAGTTCGGTAAGGCGGTGCTGGTCCTTGTAGGTCAGCTTCGCGGTGGCGGCGGTGCTGGCGGCTTTGTCGCCGGCTTTCGAGCCGCCTTTTGATGCCGTCTCCAGAGCCGATGAGCGGAAAGCGACGCCGCCGGATTTCTTCTGCGAGACGTAATCCGAATAGCCGCCGGGCGTTTCGAGCCACTGGCCCTTGCCCTCCGGCGTGATGATGGAGGTGACCACATTGTCCACGAAGGCGCGGTCGTGGCTTACCAGCAGCAGCGTGCCTTCATACTGGCTCAGCATGTCTTCGAGCAGGTCCAGCGTCTCGATATCGAGATCGTTGGTCGGTTCGTCGAGGATAAGCAGGTTGGACGGCTTGGCCAGCGCGATGGCCAGAGTAAGCCGGTTGCGTTCGCCGCCTGACAGGGCGTGGACGGGCTGGTGCAGCTGGCGGGACTCGAACAGGAAGTCCTTGGCGTAAGCCG
>DAIRES010000168.1:4070-7014 GCA_036795465.1 Hyphomonadaceae bacterium | reverse complement strand
GTCGGCTGGTGGGAAGGCGACACGTTCGTGATGGAGACGGTGAATGTCCGTCCGCTGCAGGCGGAGAACCAGGCATTCCCGTTGTCGTCGAAAGGCGTGGTCACCGAGCGCCTGACGCGTACGAGCGACAAGGACATCTTCTACGAGTTCACCGTCAACGATCCGACGAACTACACGCAACCATGGAAGGCGGAGCTGAGCTTCTACCCGTCCAAGGGAATGTTCGAGTACGCCTGCCATGAAGGCAATTACGGGATGCACGGCATCCTCGCCGGCGCGCGTGAAAAGGAACGTCAGGCGGAAGCGACGACCAAGAAGGTCAAAGCATCCAAGCGCGGCAAATAGGAGGATCACATGCGCAGGTTGAAACCAGCACTGATTGCTCTGGCGATTGCGGGAATGGCCGCGCCAGCCATGGCGCAGGTTCCGAGGGCCCCGGACGGCAAGCCCGATCTCTCCGGCTTCTGGACGCACGCGTCGCTGACGCCGCTGATACGCTCGCCCGCCAACAAGACGCTTGTCGTCAATGAGGCTGAAGCCAAACGCATCGCCGCCGCCGTTCCGATGGCCGGCGTCACAGAAGAGGGTTTCAAGGGCGCGACCTATTCCGATCCGAACAAGGGCGCGCCGCCCAAAGGCGCCAAGGATTTCGGCGTGCAGGGCTATGACTCGTTCTGGATGGACCCGGGTGCGCGACTTGCCAACGTGAAGGGCGAATGGCGCACGTCCTACGTGGTCGAACCGGCCAGCGGCCAGCTCCCTTATGTGAATCCGGCGGAGCAGGCGAAGAAGCGCGCGCTTCGGTCGGAGCGCTACGAGACCGGCAATGCGGCTTACGAGGGACCGGAAGCCACGAACATCGCCGAGCGTTGCCTGATCGGCTTCGCCAACGCGGCTGGGCCCGGCATGCTGAGCGGGCTCTATAACAGCAACTATCAGATGGTTCAGACCGCGGGTCACATGATGATCCTCGCCGAGATGGCGCACGACGCCCGCGTGGTCCCGATCTACGCAAGCGCGGACGAGGCCCGCAAAAATCGCCGGCCCGACGCGATCAAGCCTTGGTTCGGGGATACGGTCGGCTGGTGGGAAGGCGACACGTTCGTGATGGAGTCGACCAACATCAATCCGGTGCAGGTCGAAGCGCAATCGTCCTTCCCGATCTCTGACAATGCCATCGTGACCGAGCGGCTTACCCGCACGGGCGAGAAAGACATCGTGTACGAATTCTCGGTCAACGATCCGGAGACCTACACCCAGCCGTGGAAGGCGGAGCTGAGCTTCTATCCGTCGCCGGGCTGGTACGAATACGCCTGCCATGAAGGCAATTACGGGATGCACGGCATCCTGGCCGGCGCCCGCGAGAAGGAACGTCAGGCCGCGCTGAAGACCAAGCCTGCCAAATCCAGCAAGCGTGGGAAATAGGAGCGAACCATGCGGATGTTGAAACCAGCCGTGATTGCGCTCGCGATCGCGATCATGGGTGCGCCTGCGCTGGCGCAGGTTCCGAAGACGTCAGACGGCAAGCCGGACCTGACTGGCTTCTGGACGCATGCATCGCTGACCCCGCTGCAACGCGCGCCGTCGAACAAGACGCTGGTCGTGTCTGAAGCGGAAGCCAAGCGGATCGCTGATGGCACAGCGGTCGCGGGTATTCCGGCGGACGATCCCGAATTCCGGAACGCCACCTATTCCGATCCGACCAAGGGCGCGCCGCCGAAGGGCGGCAAGGATTTTGGCGTGAAAGGCTATGACAGTTTCTGGACGGCTCCGGGCAGCATGCTTGCCAATGTGAAGGGCGAATACCGCACTTCGCACGTTGTCGATCCGCCGAATGGTCAGCTGCCATTCAAGGACCCGGCGCTGCAGGCGAAGCGACGTGCTGCGAACACCGAGCGCTATCAGACCGGCAATGCCGCCTATGAGGGGCCGGAAGCGACGACGCTGGGCGAGCGCTGCTTGATCTTCAGCGGTCTTGGCGGGCCGGGAATGATGAGCGGCCTGTACAACAACAACTACGAAATGGTGCTGACGCCCACACATCTGATGATCCTGGTGGAGCAGGTTCACGATGCGCGCATCGTGCCGATCTACGAGAGCGCCGAGAAAGCGCGCGCCAATCACAAGCCTTCGGCGATCAAGCCGTGGCTGGGCGATACGGTCGGCTGGTGGGATGGCGATGCGCTGGCGATGGAATCGATCAATGTCGAGCCAAAGCAGCAGGACAACCACTCCTATCCGATCTCGCCCAAGGCCGTGATCACGGAGCGTCTGACGCGTACGGGCGAGAAAAGCATCTTCTACGAGTTCAGCGTCAATGATCCCGAGACCTACACGCAGCCGTGGAAGGCCGAGCTGAGCTTCTATCCTTCCGAAGGCGTCTATGAGTACGCGTGCCATGAAGGCAATTACGGGATGCACGGTATCCTGGCGGGCGCTCGGGAGAAGGAACGGCAGCGCGCAGCGGTCACTGCCAAATCGACAAAGAGCAAAACGGTCAAAGGCGGACAGTAGCGCCAGATGCCTAGCGTAAATGTGGGCCCGGTTGCTTTGCGCAGCCGGGCCTTTAGTTTGCGGGCGGACATCGAGGGAAAATCATGGCCATCACGCTCCACGACGCTTCAGCAGCGCTTTTCATTCAGACGCTCGGCGCGGTGGAGGGCTTCCTCAAGCGCGGCCAGGCGCACTTCGAGGACAACAACATCCCGCTGGGGGATATTCTTGAGACGCGCCTGTTCAGCGACATGCTGCCGTTCCGCTATCAGGTGCAGGCCGCGATCGGGCATTCGATGGGAGCCATCGAAGCTGTGAAGGGCGGCGTGTTCAACCCGCCCTATGGCACGCCGACGTCTGATTATGGCGCGCTGCAGGGGGAGGTCGCCGCAGCCCTGGCCAAGTTGAAGTCGTACACGCCGGACGAGGTCAACGCGCTGGAAGGCAATAG
>DAIRES010000168.1:0-3970 GCA_036795465.1 Hyphomonadaceae bacterium | reverse complement strand
CCGGCGTCGTTGGGGTGCAGCCAGTCGCCGGACTGCAGCTCGGCTTTCATCTTCTTGGGAGTGGCCGGATCGCGCATCGCAGCGTCGAAGTCGATGAAGCCAGCCGCTTCGGTGTTTGAGCGGATCCATGCGTTGACCTGGCTGCGGACCGCTTCGCCTGCTTCCTGATAATAGCGCGCGCCCTCATAGGGCAGCACCGTCGCGATATATACCTGTATGCCGCGCGCCTCGGCACGCTCGATCATCTGGCGGTATCCCGAGATGAGTTGCGCAGCGGAGGGCGGGTTCGCCGCGCCCATGCCGATATCGTTGACGCCTTCGAGGATCACCAGCCAGCGTGCGTTCGGAACGGACAGCACATCGCGATCGAAGCGGGCGAGGGCGGCTTCCCCGAAGATCGGCGACTGCCAGGACAGGATGCGATTGCCCGCGATGGCCTGATTGGAGATCGGGCGCGGATTGCCGGCGGCGGCGAAGCGTTCGGCCAGCACATCCGGCCAGCGCCTGTTGGTGTTGACGGTCGAGGCGGTGCCGTCGGTGATGGAGTCACCGAACGCGACGATGGTGCGCGGATCGGGGCGGCTGATTTCGACGCCGGAGATGAAGGCGCGGTTGGTGAAGGTGGAGGCGGGTTCGAATGTTGCCTGTGTGAAGTTGCCGGGCCCGGAAATGTAGGCCGTGGCCGTGCCCGCGAAATGGCAGGTGCAGGGGCCGGTTGCTGTCGGCAGGAAGATGCTGATCGAGAGCGACTCGAGCGCCTTGACATCGAGCGTCACCGGATCGCTGAGCAGGGGAGCGCCGGCGGGTATGGTGACTGATGGTATGTTGCCGAACGTCAGCGTCCTGAATTCGCCGGTGGGTTTGCCGTCGGCGCCTGCGATGGCGACAGTGGCGGCGCCGATCTCCAGTGGCTTATCGCCATATTCGTTGGTGAAACGAATGCGGACAGCCGTGCCGCCCGTGCTGAGTCTCACGACCTGTCGGACGGTCTGGTTCTCGAATGATTTTCCGCCGGAGGGAGGAATGGTCGGCGAAGCGCCCCAGGCGCCAGCCCATCCAGATGCCTGACGTGATGCCGCAGGCGCCACTCCCGCGCATCCAGCCAGCGCAAGCGCGCATGCAATCCCGACGAAGCGTTTCATGGCGGCTCCCCTTATTCCGGCCTTTCTAGCTGGATACGCGTGCCATTCGATAGACAGAAACGTTCGCGTAACCGTGATTCCGACGATGCGGAGCGGCGCCCGAAGCTCATCTGCAACCATTTGATCAAGCGGTATTTACGGCCCGTAGAGCGCTCTATAGGAGTTGAAACGGGACACGGCGTCGCCCAGATGCCTTTAGGGATGCGGGACAGGGAATTCGCCCAATGAGCTGGGTCAAACGGATTTATCCGTTCAATGCCGAGCAGACCGTGAACATCGCGTCCGAGTTCGGGCCGCTGGTGGCGCTGTTTGTCGTCAACGCCATCACCGGCAATGTCGAGGACGGCACCTGGGCGCTGATCATTTCGACGGTCGTTGCGGTCATCGCAATGCTGGTGGTGTTGAAACGCCTGCCGATCTTTCCGTTGATTGCATCCACCGTGACTGTGGTGTTCGGCATTCTCACGCTGGTCACGCATGACCCGATGTGGGTGCAGATCAAGGTCACGATCTTCAACGCCGGCTTCGCGCTGTTCCTGTTTGCGGGGCTGATGTTCAAGAAGAACTTCTTCAAATACATCCTCGAGAAGACGTTCCACTACACGCAGAAGGGCTGGGACCAGTTCACCTGGAGCTTTGCCTGGTTCTTCGTGGTGACGGCGGTGCTGAACGAGGTCGTGCGCATCGTCTATGCGCCGGGGCACACCTATAACCTGCTCGGTTTCACGATGGACGGGGTCAACGTCTGGATCCTGTTCAAGGTCGCACTGATCATGCCGGCCAGCGGCCTCTATGCCTGGTTCCTCACGCGCCTGATGCAGAAACACGTGCTGCCGGAAGCTGATCGCAAGGACGTGATGGCCGCCGCCGCAACCGGCATGCCCGTGGCGCACAAGAAAGCCGCAGCGGACGCGACGCCGGCGGGCTGATCTTTCAAGTTGTGATCGTGCGGCTCAGTCGTCGACCGGCGTGTGGTCGTCGTCGTCTTCGGCAATATGCGCGCGGCCGATGGCGGTGCGAACCCGTGCGTCGAGCTTTCCGCCGTCGAGGATCACCTTGTGCTCGTGAACATCTTTCACGACCGAGCGCGGCAGCGTGAAGTCGCCCGCGTTCTCGATGTAGATGATCAGGTCATTCCCCGACATGCCGCGAACGGCGCCGATGGCGACGTCGCCATCGTGCAGGAAGACGGGCAGGTCCTTGCGGATAGGTTCGGCCATGGCGGCGCTCCTCTTTGAAGAGAAGGTAGGGCGCCGGCGGGCTGACGCCTAGTTCTTGGCCCCGATGAATTCGTCGATGGTCCGGCGCGCGATGACCATGGCCTGCACTTCGCCGGCGCCCTCGAAGATGTTGAGGATGCGGGCGTCGCAAAGGACGCGGCTGACCGGGTATTCGAGCGCGAAGCCATTGCCACCGTGGACCTGCAGCGCGTTGTCGGCGGCAGCCCAGGCGATGCGGGCGGCCAGCATCTTGGCGAGGCCCGCCTCGAGATCGCAGCGTTTGCCTTCATCCTTCTGGCGCGCCGAGAAGTAGGTGAGCTGGCGCACGCCGACGAGTTCGGCGGCCATCATCACCAGCTTGTCGGAGGTGCGCGGGAAGTCGAAGATCTGGCGACCGAACTGCGTGCGCTCGAGCGAGTATTTGAGGCCGAGTTCCAGCGCGCACTGGGCAACGCCGATAGCGCGCGCGGCAGTCTGGATGCGGGCGCCTTCGAAGGTCGCCATCAGGTGCTTGAAGCCCATGCCTTCCACTTCGCCGAGCAGGTTGCCCACTGGCACTTCAAAGCCGTCGAAGCCGAGTTCGTATTCCTTCATGCCACGATAGCCGAGCACTTCGATCTCGCCGCCGGTCATGCCGTTGGCGGGGAAGGGGTTCTCGTCAGTGCCGCGCGGCTTCTCGCAGATGAACATGGAGAGGCCGGAGAAGTTGTTGGTGTCCGGGATCGAGCGGGCGAGCACCGTCATCAGGTCGGCGCGGGCGGCGTGCGTGATCCAGGTCTTGTTGCCGGTGATCTTCCAGGTGTCGCCATCGCGCACTGCGCGGGTGCGGAGCGAACCCAGGTCCGAGCCAGTGTTCGGTTCAGTGAACACGGCGGTCGGGAGTATTTCGCCGGATGCGATGCCGGGAAGGTACTTCTCCTGCTGTGCGCGCGTGCCACCATTCAGAAGCAGCTCGGCTGCGATCTCGGAGCGGGTGCCGAGCGAGCCGACGCCGATGTAGGCGCGCGAGAGTTCTTCCGAGACGACGCACATCGCGGTCTTGCCGAGGCCGAGGCCGCCGAATTCTTCCGGGATGGTGAGGCCGAACACGCCCATCTCGCCCATCTGCTTCACGACGTCGTCGGGAATCAGGACGTCGTCCATGTGCCAGCTGTGGGCGTAGGGTTCGACCACTTGCTTTCCGAAGGCGCGGAACTGGTCGCGGATCGTTTCGAAGGTTTCCTCAAGGCCGGTGTATTCCACCGTGGCCCGCTGGCTTTCGAGGAAGCCGCGAATGTGCTTCGCGGCGGCCATGCGTGCGGCGGCCGTGTTGCCTTTGGAGATCAGGGTAAGGATCGCTGGCGTGCCCAGCTTCTGGATCACGGCCGGGTCCGTGGTCATGTCGCTCGGGCGAACGACTTCGAGCTGGGTCATCGGCAGGCCGCCACCCAGCTGGTACAGGTATTCACCGAACAGGATCTGGGTCAGCAGCTGCTCGATCTCGCCGAATTTGCCTTCGGCAGCGACGCGGTCGGCCCAGTTGGCGGTCTCTTTGAGCGTCTCGACATAGGTCAGCACCCAGGCGAGGCCGTGGGTCGAGCGTTGCTCTTCATCGATCTTCTTGCGGTC
>DAIRES010000167.1:1921-7037 GCA_036795465.1 Hyphomonadaceae bacterium | reverse complement strand
CAGCTGGACGAAACCATAGCCCTTGGTGCGGTTGAACCATTTCACCAGCACGATCTCGATCTCCCCGCCCTCTTCGGGCGCCGCGTCGTTCTCGTTGGCCGAAAGCTCCAGAACCTCGTTGACCTGATAGCCCCGGTCACGCGTCGCGACATTACAGACGATCCGAGCGCCTTCCGGCGCCGTATCCTGCCCGAACTTCCGCATGACCGAGATGTGCAGCAGCACGTCGCGCTTCAGCCCGCCGCCCGCAGGTCCGCCATCGGGAACCACGAAGCCATAGCCTTTCGCCGGATCGAACCACTTCACGCGGCCTTCGATCGTGATGGCCGGCTCGGCTTCCTCTTGCGGCGAAGTCTGATTCTGTTGCGGTTGCATCACCCACGCGCTCCCCAGCGGGGCGACTGTAGCATGACACTTTATCCCGCGAACATAGCCCGCGGGGCGATTATCCACTTGTGATTAACTAACCGGCAGGCGCCCACCGCAGGGCAAAATCCAGAGCCGTTACAATCCGCTGGCAGTCCCTAGGGGAGTCGAACCCCTCTTTTCAGGTTGAAAACCTGACGTCCTAACCGATAGACGAAGGGACCGCTCGGCGGAGCGGGCGATATAACCGCATCGCCCCAGCCCTGCAAGCGAGAAGCGGCGTTTCATTTGACCCCGGTCGCGACGTGGCGTCTCACCCGGCCAAAGCCTTACGCAAGGGCGATATCCGCCACCTCGACCTGCACTTTTCCGGCTCCCCGCCAGGTATCTGGCCGCAAACGCCCGGCAACGTGCATTGCGGCCCCCTTCGCAATCGCCTGCCCCTCCGGCCCGTCCGCGACCCGGAAAGCGATCGCCCGCACCCGCGAACCGTCCTCGCCGATCATGTCGAAAGCCATGTGATTCTCGCCCACCCGCCGCGCGCCGGCGGCGCGGACGTTGGGGATGGCAAACAGCGGCTCCGGCGCATTCGACCCGAACGGCCCGATCCGCTCGATCAGCTCCAGCAGCGCACCATCGGCAGCGCCCGGGGCCAGTGCGCCATCGATTTCCAGTACCCGCGCTTCAGCCAGCTCGGAGGTCGCGCCCTTGGTGCGCTCCTCGAGATAGGCCAGCAGCTCGTCCAGCCGCGCCGGGTCCATGCTCAGCCCCGCCGCCATCGCGTGCCCGCCGCCCGACAGCAGCAACCCGGATTTCGCCGCACCCGAAACCAGCTCACCAAGATTTACGCCCGGAACCGACCGACCAGATCCCCGCGCGACAGGCCCCAAGCCCTCGCCCCAACCAACCACGATTGCCGGCCGGTGATACTTCTCCTTCAGCCGCCCTGCGACGATGCCGATCACGCCGGGGTGCCAGCCTTCACCGCCGACAACCAGAATCCCAGCATCCGCTTTCAGGGCCAGCCGCCGCTCGACCTGCTCCATTGCCGCTTTCTGGATTCCGGCCTCGACTTCCTTCCGCTCCTGGTTCTGGAAGTTCAACTTCTCCGCCAGCTGGATCGCTTCCGCGCGATCATCAGTCGCCAGCAACTTCGCCGCCGTCCACGGATCGCCAATACGGCCGCCCGCATTCAGGCGCGGCCCCAGCACGAAGGTCGCGTGATAGACAGACTTCGGCGCCTCGATCCCTGCGACTTCGGACAACGCCTTGAGCCCGGCATTCTCCAGCCGCTCGAGGCAGGCAAGACCACGTGTAACAAACGCGCGGTTCACGCCCTTCAACGGCGCCATGTCGCACAGCGTGCCGAGCGCCGCGAGATCGAGCCACTTCATCGGATCGGGCAGCCCGCCTTCCGGCGCCTGCCCGCGTTTGCGCGCCAACCGGTTCAACGAAGCAACAAGCACGAACACCACGCCCGCAGCGGCCAGAAAACCGTGCCCCGACTTGTCATCCGGCCTGTTCGGATTCACCAGCGCCAGCGTGGGCGGCGTATGTTCATCGTGCATCAGATGGTGATCCATCACCACCACATCGAGCCCGATCTCGTTCGCCGTCTTCAGCGCTTCAATCGCCGCTGCGCCACAATCAACGGTCACGACCAGCTCCGCGCCCATATCCTTCAGCGCGCGGAACGCAAACGGCGTCGGCCCGAAGCCCTCGGTCAGCCTGTCCGGCACATAGAGGATCAGCTCCCGGCCCCACGCCCGGAAATAGCGCGACAGGATCGCCGACGACGTGCCGCCATCCACATCATAGTCCGCAAACACCGCCACCTTCTTGCCCGACACGATGGCGTCGAGGATCACTTCGGAAGCCTTGTCCATGTCCGCGAATGTCGATGGATCGGGAAACAGGTCCTTCAGCGTCGGATTGAGAAAGAGGTCCGCTTCATCCGGCTGAACGCCCCGCGCCGCCAGCATCCGCCCGACAACATCCGGCGCCTGCAGCCTGCGCGAATGCTCCGCCGCCAACGCATCGTCCGTCGGCCGCTGCCGCCAGACCTTGCCGGAAAGCGACTGGACGACGCCGAGATAGGCTGGAACGGGTGACTTGTCGGACATGGCTGGAAGGTGTGGCGCCGATGGATTCGGTTCAACCCTCGTCAGCGTCGCGCCGGCAGCAACCACATCGCCCGATTACCGGGAAATAGTGAGCCTAACGCCCCACCGGCGTCACCGACCTGATCTTGCGCACCACGCCATCGCCCGACGACATCAGCATCGTATGCGTTTCAACACCCCTGCGCCCCCGCACTGCGCCATCCAGAAGCGTGCCCTTGGTCACGCCCGTCGCGGCGAAGATCACATCGCCCGACACCAGATCCTCAAGCTCGAAGCGGCGGCCCGCATCCTTCAGGCCCATGCGCTGCGCCTGGTATTTCTCCGCGTCGTTGCGGAACACGAACCGCGCCTGCATCTGCCCGCCCGCGCACCGCAGAGCCGCCGCAGCCAGAACGCCTTCGGGGGCCTTGCCCTGCCCGATATACATGTCGATCGCCGTCTCCGGCATCGCCGTGTTGATCGCGCCGGCAACGTCGCCATCGGGAATGAGATTGATGCGCGCGCCTGCCTTGCGCAGGTCGGCGATGATCTTCTCATGGCGCGGCCGGTCGAGCACGCACGCGGTGATCTCGCGCACATTCACGCCCTTGGCTTTCGCCAGACGGATTGCATTCTCGCCCGCGCTTGCATCGAGATCGACAACGCCGCGCTCATAGCCCGGCCCAATCGCCAGCTTCTCCATGTAGAGATCAGGCACCTGCAACAGCCCGCCCTTAGGCGCCGCCGCGATGACGGCCAGCGCGTTCGGCATCGCCTTCGCCGTCAGCGTCACGCCCTCGAGCGCTTCAAGCGCGATATCCAGTTCGGGCCCGTTCCCGGTGCCCACTGTCTCGCCGACGTTCAGGATTGGAATATCAACTTCGCCAACGATCACATGCCCGGTGAAGTCGATGGCGTTCAGGGCATCGCGCATCGCGTTGGCTGCGGCTTCCTCGGCCGCCTGCTCATCGCCGCGCCCGACCCAGCCTTCTGCCGCAATAGCCGCCGCGACTGTTGCGCCAGCCACCGCGTAACCAAGCGTTGAACAGGACACCACCAGCTTAGCGCCGTCTGCCATGTTCACTCCAGCCCCGTACCCTTCGCTGATCCGCGCCCGCGGCACAGCGAATCATTGCTGAAGGCATACGCCTGCGTCTGAACAGGCAAAAGCAAATTCGCCACCGCGCCGACAACAAACGATGCTGCGCCGCACTCCTGTGCGGCGCAGCACGCCTGTCTCGCGAAAAGCGGATCAGCGCAGGTTATTTCGCGGTAATCTGGCCGCGAATTTCGCCGCCCTTGTTCGCCGCGGTGTGGACGTTCACGTACCACTTGCCGGCAGCCAGATCGGCGGCCTGCGCGTCGGTCAGCGTTGCCGTGCCGGTGATCGGGCTGGCGGCGTTGGCGAAGGGCACAACTGGCGGGCCGTTCGCGCCCGGAGCGGCCGGACCATGGATGTGCGCGGCGACAGCCGGGCCCGACAGGCCTTCATACGTGACGTTATAGGTCAGCACATGCGTGGCCGGATCATACGTGAACGAGCCAGCGCCCTTGCCGGTCGACGTGATGCCGGCGCCCGGCGCCAGCGTTGCGGCATAGGCCGGCGTCTTCGGCGCCGAATCCATCGTCGAGCACGCGCTGGCAAACGCACCAGCGACAGCAATCGAAACAAGCCAGGATGTTCTCATAGAGCTTCACTCCCCTTGTGGGTCCCTCGGGAGATATCTCCGACGATGACCTCTGGGTAAACATCTACACCTTGGTTCATGACAGAGCCATCCTGCGGCCGTCGGAAAGCCCTCACATTGCGTTTGAGGCAGGCTAACGTCGGCCACTTCCTGCGATAGTCGCTATCAGCGCTTGATTCCTGTTGCAGGCGAAGCCGCACCCGACAAAACTGAAGTCATGTCGAACACCCTGCGCCCAAACTCGCTAGACGCCTTCTGGATGCCGTTCACGCCGAACCGAGCATTCAAGGCTGATCCCCGTATGCTCGCGCGTGCCGAGGGCGTGCACTACTACACGCCCGATGGCCGCGCGGTGCTCGATGGCACATCCGGCCTCTGGTGCGTCGCCGCCGGCCACGCCCAGCCGAAGATCGTCGAGGCGATCCAGCGCGCAGCCGCCGAACTCGACTACGCCCCCGTCTTCAATATGGGCCATCCGGCGGCGTTCGAATTCGCAAACCAGCTCGGCGGCCTCCTGCCCGACGGGCTCGACCGCATCGTCTTCACCAACTCCGGCTCGGAAAGCGCCGACACCGCCCTCAAGATCGCGCTCGCTTACCAGCGCGCGCGCAGCAAGCCGAACAAGTATCGCCTGATCGGCCGCGAGCGCGCCTATCACGGCGTCAACTTCGGCGGCATGACGGTTGGCGGCATCACGAAGAACCGGGTGAACTTCGGCCCGATGGTCGGCGGCGTCGATCACCTGCCGCATACGCATGACATTACGCGCAACGCCTTCTCACGCGGCCAGCCGAAACACGGCGTCGAATACGCTGACGCACTCGAACGCCTCGTCGCGCTTCACGACCCCTCGACCATCGCCGCCGTCATCGTCGAACCCGTCTCTGGCTCCGCTGGCGTACTCGTGCCGCCGCAGGGCTATCTCCAGCGCTTGCGCGAACTCTGCACGAAGCACGACAT
>DAIRES010000167.1:0-1821 GCA_036795465.1 Hyphomonadaceae bacterium | reverse complement strand
CTGCCGAACTCGCGCCCTATTGGGAAGAAGCGCTGCACTCCCTGCGCGACGCCCGTCACGTCATCGATATCCGCAATCTTGGCCTGATCGGCGGCGTCGAACTCGAACCCCGCCCCGGCAAGCCAACGCAACGCGCCCTTGAAACCTTCCGCGCCTGCTTCGAGAAGGGCGTTCTCATCCGCGTCACAGGCGATATCATCGCCCTGTCCCCGCCTCTCGTCATCAATAAGGCGCAGATCGACCGGATCGTCGAAACCATTCGCGACGTGCTGCAGCAACTCGAATAGCCGGGGGACACTTCCATGATAATCGCCGATATCCTGGTGATCGCGGCGCTCGCCGTGTTCGTGCTCGCCTGGTGGATACGCCGCACGCCCGCGCGCCGCATTGTGCTGATCGCCTCTGCCGCGCTCGCCATCGTGACAGGCGTCGTGGGCTATCTTGATGACCGCTGGCAGGATGCTGGCGGCGCCCTCGTTGGCGCCCTCTTCCTGCTCGGCCTCGGCGGCGTTGTCCTGAAGAACCGGATCACCCGCACGGACCGCACCGGCGGCATCCCCTGGCTCTCCGGCGTATTCATCGCCATCGGCCTTGTCGCCACGATCGCCCTGATCCACGAATTCCCGATCAACCCGCTGCCCAAACCTTCAGGCCAGTACGCCGTCGGCGTCCGCACATTCGAGATCGACGACGCGAGCCGGAAAGGCGTCTTCCAGACCAAACCCGACGAACCGCGCCGCCTCCTCGTTCGCGTGTGGTATCCGGCGGGCCACGTCGCAGGCCGCCAGCCCGCTACCTATTTCACGGATGCCGAAGCAAAGAGCACGGCGCGCTCGATTGGCTCTCTCGTCGGCTTCGAGCCCTTCTTCACCTACATCCGTCACGTACGGACCAACTCGTACACCGATGCTCCGCTCCTGCCCGGCGCCGCGAACCTGCCGGTGGTGATCTACAGCCACGGCTACACGTCGCACCTCAACCAGAACACCGTCCTGATGGAAGAACTGGCGAGCCATGGTTACATCGCCTACTCGATCCAGCACACCTACGACTCGACTGACACCGCCTTCCCTAACGGCGATGTCGCGCCCATGGACATCAACCTCACGCAGGCCACGGCCGACGAGCCGGGACGCCCCTCGCAAGCCGATGCATTTGGGGGCGACACGCTCGACAAGCGCTTCGAGAGCATGCTCGCCTTCCAGGAATTCGCGTTGAAAAGCGGATCCCGCATCGCCACCCAAAGCACGAAAGTCTGGATGGCCGACCGCAAATTCCTGCACGACACGCTGCAGAACGCTCCACCGCAATCCATCGCCGACATCGCGCGCGCGGGCAATCTCGCAAAGGTCGGCGAACTCGGCATGTCATTCGGCGGCGCGATTGCCGGCGAAGCTTGCATGCGCGACACGCGCTGCGGCGCCGGCGTCAACATGGACGGCGGCAACTTCCCGTTCTCGGCCGCTGATGCCGATGAGCCCGTACCCTTCCTGATGCTCCATTCCGATCCAGCGTATCTCTACAGGGAGATGGAGCGCCCGGTTCCCGCAACCGGCCCGCGCAGCTTCAACGAGTTCTCGTATGAACGCATCGCCACCGCTGGTTCGCGACCAGACGTCTATCGGCTCTCCATCAAGGACATGCAGCATCTCGGCATGTCGGACTCGTCGCTCTTTGTCGGAGACACCGTGAAATCCGTCATTTTCGGCGACGCTTCAGCCGCCAACATGATCGGGGCGCAGAACGACCTCATTCGCGGCTTCCTCGACAAGCACCTCCGCGGCCAGTCAAGCGACTACCCGGCGAAGGAGCTTGCAAAGT
>DAIRES010000166.1:0-7278 GCA_036795465.1 Hyphomonadaceae bacterium | reverse complement strand
CGTCACAAACCCGGAAGCCCCGCTTCCGGCGTCGCACCCGTGCGCGCATGCTTGACCCCCGCCCCCCACCCCCCTACGTAGCGTCCGTTTGTTTGCGCCCCCACCGAGTCGCGCCGGTAAGTCAGGAGGCTCTCCCCATGACCACCAAACCCACCGGCGCCATCGCCCTCGAAGACGGCACGATTTTCTGGGGCTTCGGCCACGGCGCACCCGGCGTCGCGGCGGGCGAGCTCTGCTTCAACACCGCGATGACCGGCTATCAGGAAATCCTGACCGACCCGTCCTACGCCGAACAGATCGTCCTCTTCACCTTCCCGCACATCGGCAATGTCGGCGCGAACGCTGACGACCAGGAAGAATCCTCCGCGCAAGGCGCGGCCGGCGCACGCGGCGCCGTGTTCAAGGCCCCGCCGACGCTCCCGGCCTCATGGCGCGCTGCCGACACGCTCGACGCATGGCTGAAGAAGCGCGGCGTCATCGGCCTCTCTGGCATCGATACCCGCGCCCTCACCCGCCGCATCCGCGAACTCGGCATGCCGAAATCCGCCATCGCCTTCGACCCGGCTGGCAAGCTCGACGGCGCTACGCTGGTGAAAGCCGCGCGCGACTGGAAGGGCGTCGAGAACGCCGACCTCGCGATCAACGTCTCGTCGGGCCAGCGCTTCGAGTCCACCGATGGCCTCTGGTCGATCGCTGACGGCTTCCACAAGTTCGGCGCTCAGAAGTCTCACGTCGTGCTGATCGACTTCGGCGTGAAGAAGAACATCCTGCGTAATCTCTCCGCCGTCGGCGCGAAGGTCACGATCGTTCCCGCCAAGACGAAAGCCGAAGACGTTCTCGCGCTGAAGCCGGATGGCGTCGTGCTTTCGAACGGTCCGGGCGATCCGGCCGCGACCGCGATCTATGCTGGCCCTGAGATCAAGAAGCTGATCGCCTCGGGCGTGCCGATCCTCGGCATCTGCCTCGGCCACCAGATGCTCGCTCTCGCGCTCGGCGCGAAGACGATGAAGATGCCGCAAGGCCATCACGGCGCGAACCATCCGGTGAAGGATTTCACCACCGGCAAGGTCGAGATCGTTTCGATGAACCATGGCTTCACCGTCGACACCACGACGCTGCCCGCTGGCGTTGAAGAGAGCCACAAGTCGCTCTTCGACGGCACCAACTGCGGCCTCTCCGTCGCCGGCAAGCCGATCATCTCGGTCCAGCACCATCCTGAAGCAAGCCCAGGCCCGCAGGACTCGTTCTATCTCTTCGAGCGCTTCGCGAAGATGATGGCCGACCGAAAAGCCGGGTAACACTTTGGAAGGATTCCTTTCCGGAATCCGACTGATTTTTGAGTAGCTCGCTACCCAATTCCTTTACCGCCGCATGGCAGCGTGGCCCAATCTGGAACACGGGTGGCCCATGACTGTCGATCTCAACTCAGACATTCACGAGCGCCTCGCCGCAGCGGAGGCCGCGCTTCACGCTGTCGGCCAGCAACTCTCTCCGGCGATCCGCCACGTCGATATCGCGGTGCTGATCCCCTGCTACAACGAAGCCGGTGCAATCGGCGATGTCGTGAAATCGTTCAAGGTCGCGCTGCCTCACGCCCGCATTTTCGTTTACGACAACAACTCGCAGGACAACACCGCCGCCGTCGCCCGCGAAGCCGGCGCGATCGTTCGCCGCGAACCGCTTCAGGGCAAGGGCCACGTCGTCCGCCGTATGTTCTCGGATATCGAAGCCGACGTCTATGTGATGGTCGACGGCGATGCGACTTATGACGCCGCCTCCGCCCCGCGCCTCGTCTCGCGCCTGCTCGAAACGCAAGCCGACATGGTCGTCGGCGCACGCATCACCGAAGAGAAAGCCGCCTATCGCGCCGGCCACCGCTTCGGCAATCGCATGCTCACCGGCCTCGTCTCCATGATCTTCGGCGACCGCTTCACAGACATGCTGTCGGGCTACCGCGCCTTCTCGCGTCGTTTCGTGAAGTCGTTCCCCGCCCTTGCCTCGGGCTTTGAGACGGAAACCGAACTGACCGTCCACGCCCTCGAACTCGACATGATCACCACCGAAGTCCAGACGCCCTACGGCGCCCGCCGCGTCGGCTCGGAATCGAAACTCTCCACCATCCGCGATGGCTTCCGAATTCTCGGCACCATCGGCCGCCTGATGCGCGATGAACGCCCGCTGCTGTTCTTCGGCGCGATCGCCGGCGTCATCATGCTGAGCTCACTGGCGCTCGGCTTGCCGGTGATCTCGGAATACATGGCCACCGGCCTCGTGCCCCGCTTCCCCACGGCCTTCCTGTGCGGAACGCTGGCGGTGCTCGCCTGCATCAGCCTTGTCTCGGGCATCATCCTCGAAACCGTCAGCCTCGGCCGCCGCGAGATGAAGCGCCTTGCCTATAACGGTATCGAAAGCCTGGCCGCCAAGCTGGAACGTCTGGAAGAAACCCGCCTCACGCTCACATCGCTGCGCGCGCAGGTTCTGCAGGAAAATCCGGCGTCCGCCACACCCTACGGGCTGCGCCGCCGCCGCACGCACTAGCCCGCTAGCGTACGACCCTCACCGTCTTCAGCACCATTCCGCCGACGGCCGTCTCCTCCGCCGTCGCCGTTGTCCCGGTGATCATCGTCGCGCTGACGAATGAGTTCGTGCCGAACTTCACGATGAGCATCTTGAGGTCGACCGAAACGTCTCCGACATCCAGCTTTCCGATATAGCTCGCGCCGGGATAAGGCGGCAGCATATCCTCGCCGGGTGTCTGCACGTCATGCACCTTGGCGGAGGCTAGAACTTCGCGCGCGAATTCATCGAGCGTGCGTTGCACCGGGTCCTCCGCGATGACCGACAGCGAGAACGCTACCGTCCGCGTGGACGAGGCCAGGATCAGGTTGTTGGAACCATCGATGGTCACCGTCCACCCATCCGGCACGTCGACCGTCAACGCCGGGCTGCCGGCTTCAGGATGGCGAACCGTCCGCGTCTGCGCATCGACCGTCTGGGCGCCGGCCACAGACAGGAAAAGTGACGCCAGAAAGACAAATGCAAACTTCATGACCACCCCCCGCTAAGCCATGAAATTGAACACGGAACCGGGCCAAATACCAGCATATCAAGGCAGTTGGCGACGAAACCCGCTTGCATGAACCGCATGGCGTCGTCATCTAGACCCCATGACAGACGCCCGCCCCGAGACAAAGCTCCAGATCCGCATCGTGCCGGTGACGCCACTGCAGCAGAACTGCTCGCTGATCTGGGACACGAATACAAAGCACGCCGTGTTCGTGGATCCGGGCGGCGACGTCGATACGCTGATGGGCGCGCTCGAACATTTCGGACTGACGCTGAAGGAGATGTGGCTCACCCATGGCCACCTCGACCACGCCGGCGCCGCCTATGACATTCGCGAGCGCACCGGCGTTCCGGTCATCGGTCCGCACAAGGACGACCAGTTCTGGCTCGACCAGATCGAAAGCTCCGCCCAGAAGTACGGCCTCACCGGCCTCAAGAACGTAACGCCCGACCGCTATCTCGAAGATGGCGACGTGCTTGAACTCGAAGGCGTGAAGTTCGACGTCGCGCACACGCCAGGCCATACGCCAGGACATGTCGTGATCCACAACCGCGACGCGAAGATCGCCTTCGTCGGCGACGTGCTGTTCCAGGGCTCGATCGGGCGGACGGATTTTCCGCGCGGCAATCACCAGCAGCTGATCGACTCGATCACGGGCAAGCTCTGGCCGCTCGGCGACGACATGACCTTCGTGCCTGGGCACGGCGCTACGTCCACCTTCGGTCAGGAGCGGCGCTCAAACCCCTTCGTCGCCGATCAGGTCACCGGCTATGCCGGCGCCGAGAAGCAGGACGGATCGAGCTACGACCAGAGGACGGCGAAACGCTACACCTGAGCTTCCATGTCGGAAAACCGGCTGCGGACGAACATGTGCGGGCCTAAGTTGGGCAGATGAGCCAGTTTGCGGTCTTTGAAACAGCCATCGGATGGGCAGGCGTCGCGTGGGCCGAGAATGGCCTGATCGGCGCGTACCTGCCCGAATCAGATCGGCGGACAGTCTGCTCTGCGTTCGCGCGCAAATTTCCCGGCAGTACCGAAGCTGCGCCGCCTCCCGCCATCGCGGTCGTGGTCGATCGCATCGTGGCCCTGATGCGCGGCGATAAAGTCGACATGTCGGATGCCCCGCTCGATATCGCCCGCGTGCCCGAGTTCAACGCGAGGGTCTATGAGATCACAAGGCGTATCCCGCCCGGCGAAACGCTGACCTACGGCCAGATCGCCCTGCAGCTCGGCGACAGGTTGCTGGCCCAACAGGTCGGCGCGGCGCTGGGCCGGAACCCGTGGCCGATCATCGTGCCTTGCCACCGCGTGACGGCCGCCAACGGGAAGCTGGGCGGCTTCTCCGCCCGCGGCGGATCGGACACGAAGCTGAAGCTGCTGGCCATCGAAGGGGCGCAGGCTGCCGGCCAGCCCGACCTGTTCGGACGCTAGGATCGCGAGGGACTTGGAGAATCAGTTCCGGAACGCCCGCCGCTCGGAAGCCTAGCGTCAGCCTGCGGATCACTCTTTGTAGTGGCAGGCCCAGATCTGCGTCTTGTTCGGGCAGATTTGCTTGGCGCATCCCACGGCCTTCGCCTTCGGGGCGATCATGCGGGCGTAGGCTTCGCAGTCGCCTCCCTTGCTGCGGCAAAGGCGGGAGATGTTGTCATAGTTCACGCGGCCCTCGCGCCAGCGGGAGACCAGATAGGCGGGGGACATGTCCTGCACGGCAAGGTCCGGTCCCAAACGGCGCAGTCCGGGGGCCCAGAAGATGCTGGCGTTCTTTTCCTTGCCTACCTTTTCCGCTGAGGTGACAGGGCAAGAGCCAGCCGCGGCCGCTTTTGCAGTGGCAGCCGCCTTGAGGGCCAGTTCCGACGACCATGTCATCGGGAAAGCACCCGCCTTGGAACGCGCGTCGTTCTGGGCGGCCAGCATTCCGCGCATTCCGGTGGGTTCCACGGACGCTTCAGCAGCCGTGGTTGCGCTGGCGCTGGCCTGCGAGCCGTGCAGGCTGGTCTGCGCAACGACCGTTCCGCCCGGAAACCCGAGCAGAACTACCGCTGCAAAGCTGAAAATCGTCCGATTCATCGCCTCGGTCCGCTCACGGAATCACCGCGATTCCGCTCAGGTATTGGGTTTCGTGTGGACTACAACCTCTATGCGTGAATTGCGTGTAAAATAAGGGCAGATAACTGCGTCAATCTCGACGTTTCAGAATCGTTTCAGATGCGGGCCCGCAAGGGTTGCGCGCCCTGTCCGCCGCCGATAAACCCTGCCGCAATTTGCCGCCAAGTCCCAGGCAAGAATCCTAGCCCGTCCGGTGACATGCCCAAGCGCACAGACATCAAGTCCATCCTGGTTATCGGCGCGGGGCCGATCGTTATCGGACAGGCGTGCGAGTTCGATTATTCGGGCGTTCAGGCGATCAAGGCGCTGAAGTCGGAAGGTTACCGGGTGATCCTAGTGAATTCCAACCCCGCCACGATCATGACCGATCCGGAACTCGCGGACGCGACCTATATCGAACCCATCACGCCGGAGATGGTCGCGAAAATCATCGAGAAGGAACGGCCAGACGCGCTTCTCCCGACCATGGGCGGCCAGACCGCGCTGAACTGCGCGCTGAAGCTGGAACAGATGGGCGTGCTGAAAAAGTTCGGCGTCGAGATGATCGGCGCCAAGGCCGAAGCCATCGAGAAGGCCGAAGACCGTGCGAAGTTCCGCGCCGCGATGGACAAGATCGGTCTCGAAAGCCCGCGTTCGGCCATCGTCGCCTCGCCCGAGATCAAGACGGTTGATGGCAAGACCGAATACGACCTCAAAGCCGGCTTCGCCGAAGCGATCAAGCAACTCGAAATCGTTGGCCTCCCCTGCATCGTGCGCCCGGCCTTCACGCTCGGCGGCCTCGGTGGCGGCGTCGCCTACAACCGCCAGGAATTCGAGGACATCGTCACGCGCGGCCTGCAGATGTCGCCGGTCAGCCAGATCCTGATCGACGAGAGCCTGCTCGGCTGGAAAGAGTTCGAGATGGAAGTCGTCCGCGACCGCGCGGACAACTGCATCATCATCTGCTCGATCGAGAACATCGATCCGATGGGCGTGCACACCGGCGACTCGATCACCGTCGCCCCCGCCCTCACGCTCACCGATCGCGAATATCAAGTGATGCGCAACGCCTCGATCGCCGTGCTGCGCGAGATCGGCGTGGAGACCGGCGGATCGAACGTCCAGTTCGCTGTGAACCCGGACAATGGCCGCCTCGTCATCATCGAGATGAACCCGCGGGTTTCTCGTTCGTCCGCTCTCGCCTCGAAAGCCACCGGCTTCCCGATCGCCAAGATCGCTGCAAAACTGGCCATCGGCTATACGCTGGACGAACTCGACAACGATATCACGGGCGTGACGCCGGCCTCGTTCGAGCCGACGATCGACTATGTCGTCACCAAGATTCCGCGCTTCGCCTTCGAGAAGTACAAAAGCAACGACCAGTCGCTGAACTATCAAATCCAGACGCTGACGACGCAGATGAAGTCCGTCGGCGAAGCGATGGCCATTGGCCGGACCTTCCAGGAATCCCTGCAAAAGGCCCTGCGCTCGCTGGAAACCGGCATTTCAGGCTTCGACGAGCAATCGATCCCCGGCGGCAGCGACCGCAACTCGCTGATCGCCTCCATCTCGCGTCCGACCGAGAAGCGCCTGCTGAATGTCGGCCAAGCGTTCCGTGAAGGCCTGACGGTGGACGAGATCCACAACGCCTCGAAGATCGACAAATGGTTCCTGCGCCAGATTGCCGAGATCATCGCGGAAGAAGCGCACATCAAGAAGGAAGGCCTGCCTCAAGACGCCGCCGAATGGACGCGCATCAAGGCGATGGGCTTCTCGGACGTGCGCCTCGCCAAGCTGACCGGCGGCAAGGAACTCGATGTTCGCGCAGCCCGTCACAAGCTCAACGTTCGCCCGGTCTATAAGCGGATCGACACCTGTGCGGCCGAGTTCGCAGCCAAGACGCCTTACCTGTACTCGACTTACGAGACCGGCTGGATCGGCGCCAATGGCGAGGTCATCCCTCCGCAGAACGAGGCTGAGCCGAGCAAGCGCCGCAAGGCCATGATCCTCGGCGGCGGACCCAACCGCATAGGTCAGGGCATCGAGTTCGACTATTGCTGCTGCCACGCGGCTTTCGCCATGGCGGACCTCGACATCGAGTCCATCATGGTCAACTGCAACCCGGA
>DAIRES010000165.1:0-7302 GCA_036795465.1 Hyphomonadaceae bacterium | reverse complement strand
CGCGCGTTGCAGGACGCGCCCGTCGGACGCGCCGGCAAATTCAGCTATTCGAACACCGGGTTCCTGATCGCCGCCTTGATGGCCGAGAGAGCAAGCAAGGACACTTATGAATCACTGATGCGAGAGGAGGTATTCACGCCCTTGGGAATGACCTCGGCTGGCTTTGGACGACCCCCGACAGGACAGCCCGCTGGCCATAGGCAGGGAAGACTCGCAGTTCCTCGCGATGTAAACCCCGACTTTTTCGCGCCCGCGGGAAACATATATCTGTCTCTCGATGACTGGGCTCGCTTCTGCATAGATCAGTTGAAGGGCGCGAACGGTCAGGGCGCGCTACTGAAACCCCAGACCTATTCAGTGATGCAATCACCTCCGCCTGGCGCCCCAGTTTCAATGGGCTGGTTCGTGCGCGATAGCATCGCTGGGCTTCCCGGCCCCGTATATTATCATGAGGGATCGGACGGGGCGTGGTTCGCGGTCGTCGCTCTGTTTCCTGCTTCAGGTTCCGGCGTGCTTGCCGTCACGAATGCAGGCAAGGACATGGGGGGCCAGGCGCTTGACCTAGCCGCTGCAATGAACGCGGCAAAATTGCTCGCCAACAAGAAGTAAGCTCGCGTGCTGACGCCCCGGCCGATGAGTGGGCAGGGCGAATATGCGGCGCGGCGATTTTCAGTCGCGCGGTTCAAAGCGATCGGTATCCGATTCCGGGACTGATCCAGACTGGCCTGTCCCAGAGTTTTCGGGCCTCCCCAGGCTTGTAGAACGAACGGCAAGCATGGGCCGCAAACAGACACTCACGCAGTCCACCCGCCCTTGCCGTCCGGCTTCTTCCCGCCCCCATCCTCGCCGCGCATCTTCGCCCGCACGTAGGCAAGCTTAGCCCGCGCCAGGCGCTGGATATCGCTCTGCGCCGCGCTTGATGGCGCCACGAACACAACCTCCAGCCCGTCGCCCGCCGATACCGCGCGCACTTCCATGACGCCGCGTATGCGGTTCAGCTCAAGCAGGATTTCATCGTCCGGGTCAGAGGGCACGGGTGTTCTCCCGTGCCCATTGTCGCTGCCTCACCCACTCAAGCCAAGCTGCGGCAGCGGATTTTCTGGCGAAGCGCCTGCCTGCATCCGCGCCGCATGGCGCTTCCGCGCCACCAGCACGACCGCCACGAGAAAGCTCGCCATCCCGAAAAATACGGCCAGCGACCCAACGACCACGCCGATCGCGACCCATGCGGCCTCGATGCCCATGATCTTCCCCGCGATCGACGGGATCATGATCACCGTCCCAATGCTGGAAAGCGTGAAATTCACCCACGACAGTCGACGCGGCGCCTGCTCTTTCGCAAGCGCATAGAAGCAGCCCATGAGCGCGGCAGAAACCCAGCCGAGCAGGTTGAGGTGAGCGTGCGCGAAAAATGTGGAGTGGTCCTGCGTAATGCCCATGTAGATGCCCCACCCCATTCCGGTGAGGCCGCAAAACGCAGCAAAGGTGAAAAACGCGAGCGAAACGCGCGGCATGTCGATCTTCCTTGTTTTTCCCGCCGTTCTTTTGAGGCGGTGAGTTTGTTGTCCCGGCGAGTCAGCCGCCGGTGTTCGTAGGCGCGCAGAAATCGAAAAACTTTGCGGCAGAAAATTGACGCGCCCGTCTCGCACCCGGAAGAAAATCCCAGCTGCTTTCTTCGCTCGCTCTTCACCCTGCCGGCTCTACATTGCCCCCAGTTCACCCGAAGGGGATCAGCATGAGCAAACCCGGAACCATCGCTCTCGGCCGCCTCGGCGAGACGCTGCTCTATGTCTTCGGCGCGTGGATCACACTGACGGTTCTGATCCTCGCCCTGCCCTGGGCGCCGGAAGAATCCTTCATGCAGGCGGCACGCATGGTCCTGCTCTTTGCATCCGTGATCGCGCTGCTGATTTCCGTCATCGGCGCCGGAAGCGGATTGCTCGGCCTGTTCGGCATGTCGGTGAAAGACCCCGACCCGAGGCCGTAGCCTCCAGTCCGGTCAATAGAAGTCGATCGACTGCCCGGTGATCTCATAGCGCCAGGACGACGCCTGCTCCTGCTTCACCCGCTGCGCCACAAACGCGATGATGTCGTCGCGCTGCGACAGCGGTGTTCCCGTCGCGTCCTGCCAGTGTGCAACCACCGGTACGTCGATGCTGAACTTCATCTCGCCGCCGCACATCTCGTGGTAAAATGGAATGCGGATATCGCCGTCGACATAGATGATCGTCCCGGCCCGGAAATTCCCCTCATATTCCAGCCGCCGCCCGAATGTGCTCGCCAGCTTGCCCGCAACGCCCGCACGCATCTCCAGATCCGTATCCGGAATGACATTCCCGAACCCGTCGCGATAAACGATCGGCCCTCGTGGCGCCTCCTCAACCGGCACAACCGGCTCAGGTGCAGGCGGCGCAACGCCAGCCTCCAGCTTCTGCAGCGCGATCTCGTGCCGCCACCCGTCGTCATGGCTGATCGCAATCAGATATCCGCCCGGCGCCCACGCCAGCGTAGCGAACAGTATCTGCACACTGCCGTTCAGCCGGCTCATCAATGGCGCCCGCTCGATCGCCTCGCCATCGCGCGACACAACCAGCTCGCCATACCCCTCATGGCCCGGCCTCGGCAGCCACAGGATCAGCTGCTGCGACCCCGGATACCAGACGTACTTCAGCGTCGGGACTTTCACGTCCGCAGGCGCATCCACATTGTGGATGTCGCCGATAACGACGTGGCCTTCATGGGCAGGTTCTTCTTCCGACATGGGAAGACGCTAGCAGGACAAGCTCGCGTTATACAGCGCCAAGCCTAAGCCGCGCGCTGCAGCCCCAGCTGCTTCCAGATCGCCAGCAGGGCCGAGACAAGCTCGTCCATCATGGCTTCCGTGTGCTGCGGGCTCGGTGTGAAGCGCAGCCGCTCCGTACCCTTCGGCACGGTCGGATAGTTGATCGGCTGCACATAGATGCCGAAGTCGAACAGCAGCGTGTCGGACAGCGCCTTGCACCGTTCCGGGTCGCCAACCAGCAGCGGCACGATATGCGTATCCGCCATCATCACCGGCAGCTTCGCCGCGATCAGCTTCTGGCGAAGCATCTCGGCCTTCTCCTGGTGAATCTTCCGCAGCTCGCGCCCGTAATCCGAACGCAGCTTCTGGATCGAGGTCAGCGCCCCCGCCGCCAGCACCGGGCAGGTCGAGGTCGAGAAGATAAAGCCCGGCGCCATCGAACGGATCGCATCCACGATTGCCGTCTTGGAGGCGATATAGCCGCCCATCACGCCGAATGCCTTGGCCAGCGTGCCTTCGCAGATCGTGATCCGCTCCATCACGCCATCGCGCTGGGCCACGCCCGCGCCTTCATGGCCATACATGCCCACGGCATGCACTTCATCCAGATACGTCATCGCGTCGAACTCTTCGGCGAGATCGCAGATCTCATGCATCGGCGCCACGTCGCCATCCATCGAATAGACAGACTCGAACGCGATCACCTTCGGCGCATCCGCCGGATCGTTCTCCAGCAGCGCGCGCAGGTGCGCCATGTCGTTGTGGCGGAAGATGCGCTTGGCGCAATGGGCGCGCTTGATCCCCTCGATCATCGAGGCGTGGTTCAGCTCGTCCGAATAGATGATGACGTTCGGCATGATCTTGGCGAGCGTCGACAGCGTCGCCTCGTTCGACACATAGCCAGACGTGAACAGCAGCGCGCTCTCTTTGCCGTGCAGCGACGCCAGCTCTTTCTCGAGTTCAACGTGATAGCGCGTCGTTCCCGAGATATTCCGCGTGCCGCCCGAACCTGCGCCGAATGTATCGACGGCAACCTTCATGGACTCGATGACGTCCGGATCCTGTCCCATGCCGAGATAATCGTTCGAGCACCAGACGATCACATCCTGCTCGCGGCCATCCGTGTGGCGCACCGAAGCTTTCGGGAACTCGCCCCGGTATCGCTTCACATCGATGAAAACCCGATACCGGCCCTCGGAGCGGATCTCCTCAAGGGCGTTCTCGAAAGCGGCCAGATGCTTCATTGGGGCGTTTCTCTTGGCACAGCGTTTCGCGCCTCTAACCGGGCGCGTCGAAGCAGAACCTAATCCCGCCCGCGAAGCTTTCCTAGACGCAGATCAAATCGAACTACCCAATAGCGCCTTCAAGTCGCAGTAGTTTTTGCGACTCGCTCGCAACAACTGGACACTGTCACGTGAGACACCCGTGAAGCAGGCGCCGGCAGCCGCCCTGCGAACGCCCTACTCGACAGCCTCCCCATTCCCATCGACAACAAGAGACGGATGGCCCACGGGCCGGGGAAACACGGATGACAATCCGATTGCTCATGGTCGCCGCAGCTGTCGCTGCTTGCGGCGCTGCAAACGCGCAAGGGTCCATCCCCCGCACCGCCGAAGGCCATCCGGATTTTCAGGGAATCTGGGAGTCGCTATGGCTCACGCCCCTGGAGCGGCAGGCCGATGTCCCCGGCGACATCCCTGACAGCGATGTCGAGCGCGTGCGCCAGATGTTTCTCACGCGGGAAGCCAACCGCGCCGGGAACCAGCTGGAAACCGAGGGCGAGATCGCGATCGCAAACAGGGTGATGAGTGTAGGGGGCATCTATCGCGGCTCTCAGGTCATCGACCCGCCGAACGGGCGCATCCCCAGGTCCGAAGTCGGCAAGGCAAGGATGGCAAACGACCCGAACGCCGAAGGACCCGAGAGTTTTCCCCGTGGCGTCCGCTGCATCTCAGGCGTCAACACGGGTCCCATGCGGACAGCCAACTTCGACATGCTGCATCGCGTTGTGCAGACGCCGGACTCTGTCGTGATCTACTCCGAGTCCATCGGCGATACGCGGATCATGCCCTTCAGGCAGGCGCTTCCTGCAAACTGGCCGCGCACAGTGACGGGAACTTCAACCGCCGCGTGGGATGGCGATCTTCTGGTGGTCGAGACGTCACGCTTCGACGGCAGCAAGCCGCGCGGCGTCGGGCCTACCGGCGTCCCCCTGGGCGACCAGGCCGTGCTGGTCGAGCAGTTTCACCTGAACGGTCCGGACGAGCTGGTGATCCATTACACGGTGACCGATCCCGAGCACTACACGCAGCCATGGACGGCCGAGATTTCCTGGGTTCGCACCGATCAGCGGCTTTACGAAACGGACTGCCACGAAGGCAATTACTCGCTGGCCAACATCCTCAGCGGCGCACGTGTCGCCGAACGGCAGGCAATGGGAAAGAATCTTGAATGATCCGCGCCGCTGGTCTTGTTCTCGGACTGCTGGGTTCGGCTGTTGCAAGCGCCCACGCACAGGCCCCGGATATCCCGCGCACGCCGGACGGCCGCCCCGATTTCCACGGCGTCTGGGAAAGCCGCTGGCTGACCCCGCTGGAACGGCTCGACGGAACAGTGGAGCCGACCGTTTCCGGCGATGCGGCTACGGCTTATGCCGCCGCACGAGCGGCCACCTTGCAGGGCCCGGGCGTCGCCCTGCACCCGGCTGATGATTTCGACTTCGCCGGACTGCTTCCCGCCGGTGACGGCGCCTTCCGTACATCGCTGATCGTCGAGCCCGCCGATGGAAAGCGCCCGCAGACACAACTGGCGAAGGACCTCGGCGCCAAAGGCGGCAAGATCCGCGAGGGCGCGGAAAACCCGGAAGGCCTGTCGAACGACGAGCGCTGCATGAGCGCGAATGGCCGTACACCACTCGGCGTCAGCCCCGGCAGCATGTTCCGTCAGATCGTCCAGACGCCCGGCAACTTCGTGATCTACACGGAAGACCAGATGGTTTCCCGCGTCATCGGCATCAATGCCGCGCCACGTCCCGTCAGCCTGATATCGCTGGCGGGCGACTCGATCGCGACATGGGAGGGCGACACGCTCGTTGTCGTCACCACGAAGATCCGGCCCCAGTTGCCACAGCCCGGCGCTCCGCCCTTCGACCAGCAACGCCGCGTGACAGAGCGCTTCAGCCTGCTCGGCCCGGATCGCATCAGCTACGACTATGTGCTCGAAGACACCGCCATGCTGTCCCAGCCCCTGCGGGTTCAGTACGATCTGATGCGCACGTCTCACACCATCTACGAGTCGGCCTGCCATGAGGGCAATTATTCGCTGCCCAACATGCTGCGCGGCGCCCGCATCGCCGAAACGCGCAAGCCAAAGCCGAAAGCCAAGCAGTAAAACAGAACCGCCGGCTTCTTGCGAAGCCGGCGGTGCGGGTCATCTCGGTCGGGTCGGCCGCAAGGGCCAAGTCCGCCGTTTCCTCCCCAAGGATGTCAGCCCCAGACTATCAGGCCGGGGTCTGTGTTTATGCTTAGAGCTGGTAGCGGATCTGGTCGGACCAGAAGCGCTCAAGGCGAGCCAGCGCCTTGTTGAGCTGGTCGAGATCGTCCGAGCGCACCGAAGCCGTCGGCTCGAGAGCGCCAGCCTGTTTCTCGAACAGGTCAGCCACATGATTACGAACAGCCTTGCCCGACGGCGTCAGCTTCAGGCGAACCGTGCGACGGTCATCGCTGGAACGCGACTGGATCAGATAGCCGCCTTCCTGAAGCTTCTTCACGTTGTACGACATCGAGGTGCCGGCGAACGAGCCACGAGCGCGCAGCGCCGAGGCCGGGGTTTCGCTCTCACCGATTTCATAAAGCAGCAGGGCCTGAACGCCGGTCAGCGAACGCTCGCCGTTACGTTCCAGGTTGTCTTTCACCACGTCGTGGAGACGGCGGTGAGCCTGCTCCAGCAGCGCAAGCGATTTCAGGAAGGACTGCTCAACGTTCTCGTCGCCGCTTTCGCGGACTTTAGCGTTCGTCGTCATTGCCACCACCATCGTTTTTGTTTGCCGCTCTTGTCGGCTTATTGATGAAGGTACACGGGCTTAGCTAAGCAATTGCTAAGTCGAACGACTTTGATACAATTTTATACTCGACTTTCTGCAGTTTTGTTTTGTTGATCATAGTAATCAAGAAGTAAACGCGTTTGATCGTCCGTACACGAACGATCAGCCCAGCCACTACCACCACCGCTGTCATTCCGGACACGCGCGCAGCGCGTGATCCGGAACCCAGGGGCCACGCCCACCACCCTCTCTCCGCTCATCCCGGCGAAAGCCGGGACCCAGAGCCACACGCGTGATGCGAGAATGAGGGATGGTGCATCATCCAATTCGTAGGACGGAGAAATTTCTTCCGCTCAACTCTCAAAGCACTAGCCAACAAAGATGGGGGACAGCGCCCACCAGATTCCACCAGCCCCGGAACGAGGGTCATACTCCAACCCATGACCGAGCTGTTCCTCGTTCTCTTGCGCATCCTGTT
>DAIRES010000164.1:5678-7316 GCA_036795465.1 Hyphomonadaceae bacterium | reverse complement strand
TGCGGCTTGGGTTCGCGGGGCGGCATCACGACTTCGCCCTTCTCGAAATACTCGCGCATGTGATTGTTGCGCGGCCCGTCCGGCGCCTTGAAGTCGAAGGTGAGGCGTTCAGGCGTCGAGGCGCCGTTGGCGCCATCACGGTCCCAGTCGATGAAGATGGTGGTGTAACCCGGGTCCAGGCTGATCTTTCGGATGACGCCCGTGGCCTCGAAGGGAATGCGCACGCCGGTAGCGTCGGTGAAGCCGCGGATGACGGTGTAGCGGTGGTGCGATTCGAGGTGATCGATGGTGGTGGCCATGGATGGTCTCAGCTGCCCTGGGTTCGCCAGAAACCTTCATCGCCGGAAACGATCATCAGCAGCGTGCAGGTTTCGGAGGAGGCGGCGTGGAGGCGATGCTCGGTCGCGCCGTCGAAATAGATGGCGTCGCCTGCGTTGAGCTTCACCGGCGCATAGACATCGGTGTGGAGCAGGGCGCAGCCGGTCATGACATGAAGATAGACTTCGCCGGGCAGCGTCTGGCGACGTCCGTCGCCGGCCTGCAGGGTTATCAGCATGGGGGTGAAGTGTTTCGACAGCAGGTCCTGCGCGCCGACGCGCGCGACGTGGTCGCCGAAATCGACAGGGTCGCCTTCGCCAACTCGGATCACCGCACGGCGGGCGCTGGGCGGCGGCGGCGGACTGTTCTGGAGAAGCGATAGGCCCGGGTCGATCTCGAGCGCGGAGCAGATGCGGAGGATCTTGTCGTAGGTGAGCGAGGACTGGCCGAGTTCAAGCTTGGACAGCGTCGAGAGCGGCACGCCGGATTTTTCGGACAGTTCCTGCAGCGTCCAGCCCTTGGCGAGACGCAGCTTGCGCACGGCGACGCCGGCCTGCTGGGTAAGGCGAGACTTCATGCGTGGATGTCACGCAGGACAGCGATGATCTCTTCGGCGTCGCGGCCGCGCGAGGCGACAAGCGTGGCGACGATGTCGAAGGCGCGCCAGTCGCCGCTGGCGAGCTTGAGCCGGGCGCGTATCGTCTTCGGGAGGTCGAGCTGGTCGGCTTTCACGAAGGCGATGATCTCGGAGGCTATGCGGGCACGGTCATCCGGGTGGACGAGTGCGCCGAAATCGCGACCTTCGAGGTCGGACACGTCAGCTGCGAGCGTGCGGCAGGCGGGTGAGGCGAAGATGATGGCGCCGGTGAGGCCTATGCGCATGACCATGTCGCGCGAATTGTCAGCGACAAGACGATAGTGCGCTTCGGCGGCGATGAGGTCGGCCCAGGCGGTCTGCGCGTCGGCGAGGGATTCGGACGCGGCTTCGTAGAGGTTCTGCTTTTCGCCAAGCGCTGCTGCGAGGGGGAGAATGCAGGCGGCCACGGCGGCGATGTAGATCTGGGTGGCGAAGATGAATTCGCCTGGCGTGAGGCCTGCGCGGGCGGCTTCGGAGGCCGTGAGGGCGTGGAGCAGGAAGCCGACGGTCGAGACGATGATGGCGGCGCGGGCGCCCGTCATGCCGAGTTCGAAGACGAGGAAGACGAGGGCGGGGATCAGCAGGAACTGGAAGGGCAGGCGCACGGCTTCGGGCATGATCCAGAGCGCGGCGAGCGAGGCGATGAGGGCGACGAACAGCAGCAGCGCCTTGAGGCGAAGGGC
>DAIRES010000164.1:0-5578 GCA_036795465.1 Hyphomonadaceae bacterium | reverse complement strand
CGCAGGCGAGCGGGCCGCCGATGTTGGCGAGGAGGTAGATCGCTTCGGTTGCGGGCTTGTCGCCGACGAGGATGGAACGGGTGATGTGAGCGGCGATGGCGAAGGCGAGGATGACGACCCAGTCGCGCGAAGGCGCGGTGATGAGCGCCCAGGCGAGAATGGCGCTGGCGATCCAGATCGGCGTGACGGGAGCGCCGAAGCGGGCGAGCGAGATCGCCGCCTCCATCGCGGCGATGAACAGCAGCGCGTAGATCAGCGCGCGGACAATCGGCCCGATTTCTGGCTTTGCTACGCCCATTGCTTCAGTCCCCTCGGGACCAGTGTCACGCGGGGCGGGGCCGATTGGCAATGACTGTGACGGACCCATCCCGCCCTTTCCAAGCCGATGCCCGGCATGACGCCGGGGCCGGTCGCGGAGAAGGCGGACAGGCATTCCCGCTTTAGCGCAAATTCCGGCGCGTTGCGAGAATGCCCTCCGGGTTGGAGAATCCAGGCGCCTATGCTCGCGACGACCGGGCAGAAGACGCTGGCGCCGCTATGGGCTCGCCGGGCTTCGGGGTTGAGTTTTCCCGTCTGCGGACGGCATCGCGCCCGTCTTCCGGACTCCGCAAGCCGGAGGGCGGCGCGGCGGGGCGTCAAAAACCCCTGTAAGTCGCAGTAACTTGCGCTTCAGGTTCGCCCATGTAAAAGGCCCCCCTGCGCTGGTGAGGTGGCCGAGTGGTCGAAGGCGCACGCTTGGAAAGCGTGTATACGGGAAACCGTATCGTGGGTTCGAATCCCACCTTCACCGCCAGCATTCCGAGCCTTCGGCAGGGCCCTGGGTGCGCTCCGGCCGCACGTTCGGCTCCCTGTTTCATGGTATCGTATAGATGAGGCTGGCGACGGCGTGGTTGCGGCCATGGCGCCATGGAACTCCGTTGACCTGCTGAAATGCCTTGCCAAGGCGAGGCTTCGGTTCAATGGCGATGTTCAAAACATGCTTCCCTTTGGCCGGGTCGGAGTCCTTGGAATGGCGCCCAGCGACAACAAGTCTCCGGAAAGTCCGGATCACCTGTCAGACACGCCTCATCTGGCTGCTGCCCTGGAGAGCGACCGCTTCAAGCAGTTTCTCGATCACATGCCCTTCGCGGTCGCCGTGTCCCAGCTCGGCGATACGGAAACCATCACCTACGCCAATCTTGGGTTCGAGCGTCTGATCGGCGAGCCCGCGGGATCGATCCTTGGCCAGACCTGGCAGATACTGCCGGGGATCGCGACGGGCGCCGGAAGCGAGCAGTCCTTGCAGGAGGCAGTCGTCGGAGGGGAAGATTATCTCGGCGTATTCAGGATCGAGAAAGAGCCTCAGCCTGTCTCCGTGGATGCGTGGTCCAACATCATCCTCAGCGAAGCAGGCGATCCGACCTACAGGCTTGTTGCGCTCGCTGATATCAAGGAGCGCGCTCCAACCCATCAGGAAAAACTCGCTGAGCAGTTGCAGGCGAAGGACATACTTCTGCGCGAGCTGCAGCATCGGGTGAAAAACAATCTCCAGATGATCACGGCCCTGATCCGGATCGAGGCGCGCAACTTCCGGGGTAATCCTGCGAAGGAACCGTTTGACCGACTGGCTGGTAGGATCGAGTCGCTCTCGCTGCTTTACCGATCGATGGCGGAAAGCCGCGTCGATGACAGCATCGATCTGGGCGTATATCTCAGCCAGATCGCTTCCTCTGTCATGCTTGCGCACGCTGTCGAGGGTATTCGCCTCGATCTCAAGGTTGATACCTGGCCGGTGTCGATCAACGTCGCCATGCCAACCGGGCTGGTCGTCAACGAACTCCTGACAAATTCGCTGAAGCACGCATTCACCGGCCGCGAGGGTGGAACGATCACGCTGCACAGCCTGGTCGATGAAACCGGCTGCAGGGTTATCGTGGCCGACGACGGTGTCGGGCTGCAAGCCGATGCGGTGTGGCCGGTTCCTGGAAAGATGACGGCGCTCATCGTTCAATCCCTGAAGCAGAATGCGGGCGCTGAGCTGGATATCTGGTCGAAGCCAGATGATGGAATGCGGGCGACGATCAGGTTCAGTCGCGCGGACGCCGCTCCCGAGAACAGCGATCCGGCGTCGTAATCCGGCGCGGATCGGCCACAATCCGTATCAGGATCGAGCCAGCTTGCGCGTTTGCGCAGGTCGAACTGCCGCGCGATTGGCGGGAACACCGATGCTAACGCAGGTTCCTGAAAACACGCGCGAATGGCGCTGTCGTCAGTAACTTGCAACATTAGGCCCCTGCTTCAGCTGAAACGCGCTATGGGTAGCAATAACCAGCTGTGGAGTATGACGATGCGCGCCGACAAGGACTTCAGGACCTATGAGCAGGCTCTCACCGTCGTTCAGCGATTTGGCGAACTGGCGGAAGCCGATCACGAGAACGGAAAGCACAAGGAAGCCCAGTACAATCTTGCGCATGCGACCTTTGTTGGAGTGAAGCATCTCCTGTTCATGGCTGCAGACGCGGCGATCGACCGGGCGGAAGCCCGGGAGCTGGCGGCCAAAAATCATCTTGCGACTGTCGAGCTGTTGTCGCTGACGCTGGCTGCTTTGGGGCGCGACGACATCGATACCGGAGGCGATGGGGAAGCGCCAACTGCAAATGCCTCGAAGGCGGCACGGCGCGCCGCCAACGCCGTCGGCAAGTCCGTCAAGGCTGCGAAGACTGTAGATCAGTCCAAAGTAAGGGCAGGCGCCGCGTCGAAAAAGCCTGCAGCCGTTGCTGCCGCGGGAAGGAAAAGCGGGCTGCGTGAGCGTCGGCGCTGAGGAAACAAGTCTGGCGGCGGCTGTCAGTTGCATGACCGGGGCCTAAAGAACCTGCCGCTGGCGTGATGAGGCGCCTTGAACTAGTTTTCAGAGAGCCTCCGTGATTGCGGGGATGACGGTGGAGACGGGATTGGGGTCGGCAGTTTCCAAGGGGCGGGTTCTGATTGTCGACGATCAATTCCTGATTGTCGAATTCCTCAGGATCTGGGCTGAGGCCCATGGCTTCGAGACTTGCGCGACGGCCAGCACCGCAGCGGGGGCAGTCGAGATGGCGGTTCTGCACAAGCCGGATTGCATCCTGATGGATGTGCGCCTTGAGGGTGACAAGGATGGCATCGATGCCGCCATCGAGATCTGCAAGTCGATCGACACGCGCGTGATTTATGTGACCGGATCGAGCGAAGGCCCGACGATTGCCCGGATCAACGAGGATCATCCCTTCGCCATCCTGATCAAGCCGATCGACCCAGCGGAGCTTGGGCGTGTGCTTGAGCGCGCCATGGAGGGACGGGCGTGACCGACCAAGCCCTGCGTCAGACCGAACAGCAGCTCGAAGTGGCGCTGCAGGCGGCGCGGATGGGCACATGGGCGATCGACCTTGTGACCAACGAACTGACCACATCAGAGCTCTGCCGGAAGGACTATGGCTGGCCGCCATCGCAGCCGATGACCTATGACGACCTGCTTGGCCTGATCCATCCCGACGACCGGAAGATGCGGGTCGACCTCATCCGGCGCGCGTTTGCGGCGCGCGATGATCTTGAGGTGGAGTATCGCGTCAACCGGCCCGATGGGGAGATGGTGTGGATACTGGTGCGGGGGCGGGCGGACTATCTGGAGGACGGCACGCCGGTGCGTGCGCAGGGCGTGTCTCTCGACATCACCGACAGGAAACGGGCGGAGGAGCGTCAGCGCGGTTTGGTGGCGGAACTGAACCATCGGGTGAAGAACACACTGGCGATCGTTCAGTCGTTGGCTCTTCACACGCACAGGACGACCGACAATCCCGTCGCCTTCATGGAAGCGCTGAATGCGCGTGTACGGGCGCTGGCCAAGGCGCACGATCTGCTGACTGAAAATTCGTGGGAAGGCGCGCTGCTGAAGGAAGTGATCGGCCGCACGCTGGCCCCTTATGCGACGGAAACGGGCGCCAATCGTCGGATCGACGTTGGCGGACCCGCCGTGCGGCTCAATCCGGAAACGGCGGTAGTGCTGAACATGGCTTTCCACGAGCTGGTCACCAACGCTGCGAAGTATGGCGCGCTTTCCGTACCGGGCGGGGCGGTCAGCGTGACGTGGACCGTCGAGGACGAGGCCAGCCCGATGCCGATCGAGATCGAGTGGGTTGAGACGGGCGGGCCGCCTGTGCAGCCCCCGACGCGGCGCGGATTTGGATCGCATGTGCTGGAGGCGGGGCTTGCGCATGAGCTGGGCGGCAAGGTGACAATGGATTTCCAGTCACAGGGATTTGTGTGCCGGATGCGCTATGCGATTTCAGACCGCATGCGCGTGGCCGGCCCGTGAACTGTTGCCGATTGACCTGTGATGGCCCGTTCCCTGTGGCGCGGGAATATGCTCTAGGCTCGGGTCGGTACCTGGGAGGTTCTGCATGAAAACCGTGTTTCTGGCCGCCGCAGCGGCAGCTCTCGTTGCGCCGGCTGCGCATGCGCAGATCGACAGCGTTCGTCTCGGCGTGATGAAGCACAATATCTGCGTGTCGGACTGCAAGAACGCGGACAAGGAATCGGGCGTCAACATCAATGGCGAGCTGCGCTTTGCATCGCCGGACTGGCTGGGCTGGGCGTGGTCGCCGCATCCGTACGTGATGGCGTCGGTGAACACGGAAGGGAACACGTCGTATGGCGGCGTCGGCCTGGAGTGGGACTGGCAGTTCGCGCAGGGCTGGCGGCTTGAGCCGGGCTTTGGCTATGTGGTTCACGATGGCGCGGTGAGCAATCCGTTCGGCTCAGGCAACCAGCAGGCGGCCGACTATGCCGAGGACCATGTTCTGCTTGGATCGAAAGACCTGTTCCGCACATCGCTGGCGCTGACCTATGAAATCACGCCGACCTGGGCCATCCAGGGCATCTACGAGCATCTGAGCCACGGCCAGATCCTTGGCTCGGGCCGCAATCAGGGCCTCGACGAGATCGGCGTGCGCGCCGTGTGGCGGTTCAACTGATGCGCGCCGGGCGTCTTCTCGCGCCATTGCTGCTTGCGCTGGGGCTCGCCATGCCGGCGGCAGCGGACACGCTGGGCGTGCTGCGCGAGAACACGCTGACGCTGACCCAGCAGGACGGCAAGGTGACGACCATCCTGCTGAAGGAGGGGCGTGAACTTGAGCAGGTGAACTCCGCGGGGGTATGGGCGACGGGAAACTGGGCGCTCGATCCGCAGAACCGTTTCTGCTGGACGGCGCGCGGGCAGGCGACGCTGTGCATCAACATGCCGATGACGGTCGGCGTCGGGGCGACGTGGGATGTTCTTGGCCCGACCGGGCTGGCCGTCTGGAAGGCCGAAATCGTTGAAGGCCGGGCGGATCTCAGGGCGCTTTCAGGCGAAGGCGGCCAGAGCGATAGCCAATAGGCCCGAAAAGCGGGGCTGTTTGCCGCCAAAACTTTGATTGGCCGGACCTGTCACGACGCCTCTTGAATACCGGGCGCACCCCCTGTATCACGCCCGCCTTGCTATCTGCCCAGATGGCGGAATTGGTAGACGCACTGCTTTCAGGTAGCAGCGCCGCAAGGCGTGGAGGTTCGAGTCCTCTTCTGGGCACCA
>DAIRES010000163.1:0-7399 GCA_036795465.1 Hyphomonadaceae bacterium | reverse complement strand
GCCTGACCTGCAATGGCAAGGGCGTCATTGAGTGCCGCCGGTGCTGGGGCGCGCGGACGTACAAGGACTGGATGCACAAGGTGCATGAGTGCGGCGGCTGCGGTGGGACTGGTGAGCAGGCGTGCATCGTGTGCAAGCAGATGGGTTATCGGGAGTAGGTGGTTGCCCAACAGTGGATTTGCCCGTGAGGCAAAGGTGGCAACACAATGAGTTACGCGAGTCGTATTGCACGTCGCGCTACAACGGTCTCACTATAGCGAAAGCTTGAGGTAGCGGTGCTCACAATAGCCGATCCACGCGTGACGCTGCTTTGCCTGAGCCTTCTGCATGAGCCGGGCGAAATGGCGCTGAAGAACCTGCGGACAGTTTTTGCAATTAGCCAATCAGAGCTAAACTCCAACCTGAATTGGCTGCGCGACGAAGGGCTTCTTGCCAAAAGCCGGCACGCGCTTTCTGTCAAAGGAATTAAGGCGCTTCGATCTTCGGTCTCGCCAGTATTAATCAAACCAACCAAAGATCCAGTCCGCAATTATCGGGCTTACGTTTCATCCATTCTCCTGAAGCGAGATATCGACCCGCGAAATTTGGATTCGCTATCGGATGGCACCTGTCTTTGCGCAGCGTTGGCCGCGCGTCTGTGCAATCACCGCATCGAGTTGCCGGTCGCGGATCGAGGCCCACTCATCAACGTTGCCGCTCGCGTGGTTATACAGTCATTCCTGAACGATCTTTCGCCGACCGTTAGCCGCTCTCCGTTGCAAGCTTTGGGCGTAGAAAACGATCCCCTGTTGCTCGACTTGTTCGAAGCTGCCTCGGGTCATCGAACGCTTGATGCAGGCTTCAGAGCGTTAGCTGCCCGCGCGCTAAAGACTTCCTTAATCCCGGCGTCCGACGCTCGGTGGCGTAAAATATCCAAAGCGGGATTTGATTCTATGGCTCCGTCGCCACTGCATCAGCGACAGAACCTACCTGACGTTGCCACGCTCGCGAGCGTGGTTGACCGCGTTGCGCGCGCGACTCCTACGGGTTGGGTTTCAATTTTCAAAGCTTTTGAAGCCTACCGCGACGTGAATCGAGTTTCCTTGGCTGAGTTCAAGCTTGCAGTTGAAGCAGCTGCACGCACGGACAAACTTGAACTTGCTCCCCTCAATGTGCCATCGTTGCAAAACGATAATGAACGTGCCCAATCGGCATTGGTCATGGGGGGACTAACATACCACCTAGTGCGCTTGCCCAAGTAGCCGGTCTAAGGCCGGGCGGTCCTCTTCCCCAGAGGATAAAGGTAGCGCTTTCTCCAAATGCAGACCCAGGCAATGAAAACGCGGTGCTGCGCTTCCACCGGGTTGGGCATCAGCATCAGGCGACGACCGCGCTTCATGACACCTTGAGCAGCCTTTCAGGTGGCGAAGTATTAGATACTGCCGGTCGAATCCTGATTGTAGCCGGCCAAGCGGGCACCGGAAAAACCCACCTCGTCGTGAACGAGCTCCGCAACGCGCCCAAGTCTGTGTTGCCAATCGTCATCTTCAGCCCAGATCGTTGGAAGGAGTTTGACCCTTGGCTCGATGAGCAAGTGGTTACATCCCTTCTCCCCAACGAGGGTGACTCAAAGCAAGCAGATTCTCTGACTACACTCTCCACCGTCCTGATCGCGGCAGCCTTCGGCAAAGATCCCAAGAATCTTGAGAGGATTTCGAAGCGACTGGAGGCGGATTGGGGAGAAAACCCCTCTCGGGAAATCTTCGACAATCTCCGCGACGCTGGCCGCGCGCTCATCGTCAATTACGTGCCAGTCGGAGCGTTGGTCGATAATGCACTTTCTGCAGCGTTAGGGTCCAGAGATAGATGGCTAATGCAAATGGCCGCAGCTATGCGCGACCAGCTGAAGCTATCAACGATTCCTGATTCTGAGGATTTCTGCGCGGCGCTGTTGTTGTGCCAAACGCCGTTCTCTCAATCCGCCTATCATTGGCTTTCCCAAAAATCTGTGCCCCAAGACTTGCTGCCGAAAATGCGGCGCAACGCATCGCGCTTCTCCACATTTCGGTGCATTGCGAAGGCGTTGGCGCAGCAAAAGCGACAAGTCGTGCTTTGCTTCGATCAGCTGGAGCGCGTGGCGCTTGATGCGGCAGACGGCGACTCGCGCGCCTTGAAGCAGCTTGTTCAAGAGTCACTGCAGATTTTGCGATCACAGCCAAACGTTGCGTGCATCATCTCCGCGTTGACCGATATTGTGGACGGCACGATGAGGATTCTGCCGCAGCCCGATCGTGATCGGGTCGAACAAGAGCCAGGCATTCAGAGTTTGCGAAACTTGTCACTTGACGAAGCGGTGGATTTTTTTGCACCGCGGATCGCATACATCGCAGAAGAATATCCCGCTGCAGCGCAAGAAGTATCAAATTTTCTGACGTGGGTGCGGAGCTATAGCGCAAGCCGCCGAGTTCCGCCGCGACTGCTGCTACGCGGAGCTATAAGCGCTGCCAAACAGGCATTGAATGGAACGGCATTGGACGCAAACGACTTCGCGGCAATCTGGATCGAAACAACGAAGCAGCTAGTAACATCTGCGCCTGACATTAGTGCTCCGCTTAAGACAGAGCCCGAACCAATCGACGTCGAGTCCGAATGGCACCGCATAAAGTCGGAGGGGGGGGACCTGCGTCTCTTGCCGAAGACATTTCAAGACGTTGTCGACGTGATTGCTTGGTCACTTCCCGCGCTCGCTCCAGCCATTTCAGGCGCATCGGTTGTAACCGACATCAGTCATAGTCTGCGGAAGCGCCCAGAGCTCGATTTTGCGATTACAACGGCGAAAGGAAAGGTTGTGACGCGGGTCTTCTTGCTGAATGAGCCCAACTATCGTGGAAAACTCCTCGATCAGTTGAAGTCTCTTCGGTCAAGCAAATTTGTGGGGCGAAAAATCGCGTTTCGCACTCGCGACGCTTTCCCGATGGGGCTTCAATCGAAACTTCGACCTCAGATTGAGGAGCTAAAGTCCGCAGGCTTCATATTCATCGACATGAGCGCGAGTGAGATCGTCACGATCCTTCAGCTCAGGAAGCTGTCGTCGGTCATCGACAGACCAGCGCTGGAGCGTTGGCTAGAAAAGCGGCTGCTCCCCTTGCCTGCGCTCTCAGCCCTCTTAACAGCAAACCGCGTACCCGGCTGATCCGGTTTAAGCGTCCACCGCCGCCTCAAGCGCGAATTCCTGGATGAATTCGCGGCGGGGTTCGACGACGTCGCCCATCAGCTTCGAGAACATCTCGTCGGCGGTGTCGGCGTGTTCGACCTTTACCTGCAGGAGCAGGCGGGCGTTCGGGTCGAGCGTGGTTTCCCAGAGCTGTTCGGGGTTCATTTCGCCCAGACCCTTGTAGCGCTGGATCTTGATGCCGCGCTCGCCCGCTTCGAGGACGGCCTTGAGGAGCGAGACGGGGCCGAAGACCGGGGCGTCGCCCGTCTTCTCGTGGCGGAGGATGCCGCGGCCGGCATAGAGATCGCGCAGGGCCTCGGCGCGCTCGGCAAGGCGGCGGGCGTCTGGCGTGGCGAGGAGTTGCGGATCGAGGGCGGCTTTTTCCTCGACGCCGCGGACGATGCGGGTGAACAGGGCCGTGCCGTCGACGAACGTGCCTTTCCAGGTGTCTTCGCCCTCTTCCGCGATGCGGTTGAGGAGGGCTGCGGCCTGTGTCGCTTCGGCGATGCCGGCGCCGGGGCGGAGGACGCCGGCGAGAGCGGCCTGTTCGAGGATGTTGGCGGGCGCGCGCAGGACGAGCCGTTGCAGCGTGGCCTTGAAGCCGGCGGCTTCGCGCACGCGGGCGGCGAGATCGTGCGAGGCGACCTGTTCGCCGCTTTCGAGGATGAGCGTCTGGCCGTTGACGCCCTGCTCGATCAGATACTCGTCGAGTTCGGCGTCGTCTTTCAGATAGCGTTCGGACTTGCCGCGCTCGGCCTTATAGAGCGGCGGCTGGGCGATGTAGAGATAGCCCTTCTCGAGCACTTCCGGCATCTGGCGATAGAAGAATGTCAGCAGCAGCGTGCGGATGTGGGCGCCGTCAACGTCGGCATCGGTCATGATGATGATGCGGTGATAGCGCATCTTCTCGATGTTGAACTCCTCGCGGCCGATGCCGGCGCCGAGCGCGGTGATGAGCGTGCCGACCTGGTCGGATGAGAGCATCTTGTCGAAGCGGGCGCGTTCGACGTTGAGGATCTTGCCGCGCAGGGGGAGGACGGCCTGGTTCTCGCGGTTGCGGCCCTGCTTGGCCGAGCCGCCGGCGCTATCACCCTCGACGATGAAGAGTTCGGATTTGGCGGGGTCTTTTTCCTGGCAGTCGGCGAGCTTGCCGGGGAGCGAGGTGATGTCGAGCGCGGACTTGCGGCGCGTGAGTTCGCGCGCCTTGCGGGCGGCTTCGCGCGCGGCGGCGGCCTCGACGATTTTCTGCATGACCTGTTTGGCGGGGACGGGGTTCTCTTCGAACCACTGGCTCAACGCTTCGGTCATCAGGGTTTCGACGATGGGGCGGACTTCGGAGGAGACGAGCTTGTCTTTTGTCTGCGACGAGAATTTCGGGTCGGGCACTTTCACCGAGAGGACGCAGGTGAGGCCTTCGCGGGCGTCGTCGCCCGAGATGTCGACTTTCTCTTTCTTCGCGAGGCCGGTTTCCTGCGCGTATTTGTTGATGACGCGCGTGAGGGCGCCGCGGAAGCCGGCGAGGTGCGTGCCGCCATCGCGTTGCGGGATGTTGTTGGTGAAGCAGAGGACGTTTTCGTAGTAGCCGTCATTCCACTGGAGAGCCGCTTCGACGACGACGCCGTCTTTCTTGGTCATCGTGTAGATCGGCTTGGGGATGGCGGCCGAGCGCTGCTTGTCGATGTGCTTGACGAATTCCTCGACGCCGCCCTCGTACTGCATGACGGCTTCCCACGGCTCTGCGCCGCGCAGGTCGCGGAAGACGATCTTCACGCCGGAGTTGAGGAAGGCGAGTTCGCGCAGGCGGTGTTCCAGCGTCGAGCGGTTGAACTCGATCATGGTGAAGGTCTTGGGGCTGGGCAGGAAGCGGACGGTGGTGCCCGTCTCATAGCGCGAGCCGTCGGCTTTCATGGGCGCGTCGCCGATGATGCGCAGCGGAGCTTCGGGCTCGCCCAGCAGGAAGCGCATGGTGTGGATCTTGCCATTGCGGCGGATCGTGAGGTCGAGGTGTTCGGAGAGCGCGTTGACGACGGAGACGCCGACGCCGTGCAGGCCGCCGGAGACCTTGTAGGAGCCTTCTTCCTCGGTGTTGGCGAATTTGCCGCCGGCGTGCAGCTGGGTCATCACGACCTCGGCGGCGGAGACGCCCTCTTCCTGGTGGATGTCGACCGGGATGCCGCGGCCGTTGTCGCTCACTTCGGCGGAGCCATCGGGATAGAGCGTGACGGCGACATGGTCGGCGTGGCCGGCGAGCGCTTCGTCGATCGAGTTGTCGACGACTTCGTACACCATGTGGTGCAGGCCCGAGCCATCGTCGGTATCGCCGATATACATGCCGGGACGTTTGCGGACGGCGTCGAGGCCGCGCAGGACCTTGATCGAGTCGGCGCCGTAGCTGTTGTTGTTCACGCCGCCGTTTTCAGACACGTCTGACATTCAAAACTTCCTTGTGGCGGCCGCCGTCGCGGGGCCGCTCAACCTTCACGCACGACGCCGTCTGACACTTCGAACCGCTGCGCTCGATCGCCGAACGCGTCGAACAGGGAGCGGTCTGTTCCTGTGAGCCAGGCCTGACCGCCGAGGGCGGCCAGTTCATCGTACAAGGCGGCGCGCCGATCCGAATCGAGATGGGCTGCCGCTTCATCCAGTAGTAGCAGAGGAGAGGGGGCAAAATCACGCTCGAAAAGCGCCTGCGCGTTGGCTAAAATCAGCCCTATTAACAAGGCTTTCTGTTCGCCTGTCGAACACTGGTCGGCGGGCTGTCCCTTGGGGGCGTGAATGACGCGCAAATCCGTGCGGTGGACGCCCTGCGAGGTGCGTCCGGCGGCCTGATCGCGGGAGCGGTTTTCGCGCAGCTGCGTGGCGATCGCCTGCTCGATATCGGTGAGCGGCATGTCGTGGGCGGCGTGGGTTTCGAACTGTCCGTCGAGGTCGATGAGGGCTTTGGGGAAGGCGCCTTCCGGGCGGGCGAGGATGGCTTCCTGCATCACGCGCACGGCGTCGACGCGGTGGATGGCCATGGCGGCGCCGGCGGAGGCCATGCCGAGTTCGAGGGCGTCGAGCCAGGCGGGGTCCGCCCTGCCCCGCTCCAGCAGCGCGTTGCGCTGGCGCATGGCCTTCTCGTAGGCGGCGCCGAACGTGCCGTGGCTGGGGAAGTGGGCCATCACCTGCCGGTCGAGGAAACGACGGCGATCACCGGCCGGGCCGACGAAGACGCGATCCATCGACGGGGTGAGCCAGATGATGCGCATGAGCTCGCCGAGATCGGCCTGCACGGCGGTGACGCCATCGAGGCGGGCGGTGCGTTTGGATTTGCCCTGATCGTCGAGTTCGAGGGAGAGGCCGATCTTGCGGTCGACGTCGCCGTCCTTCACGTCGGCGGAGAGCGCCCATGAGCGGGCAAGCTGGCCTTCGGCGTCGCGGCGGATGAGTTCGGTGAACTCCGACCCGCGCAGGCCGCGGCCGGGCGAGAGCATGGAGACGGCTTCCATGAGGTTGGTCTTGCCCGAGCCGTTCGCGCCATAGAGGCAGACATGGCGGCCATCGAGGCGCAGCTGGAGCGAGGCGTAGTTGCGGAAATCCTGCAGCGCGAGACGCGTGAGGCGGACATGCGGGCGGCGGGGGGAAAGGTCAGTCATGGGGAGATCGTGATGGGGGCTGGCCTGTATATAGGCATCCCTGCGCCGCGCCCGACGCCCCGGGTCCCGACTTTCGTCGGGATGAGCGGAGTGCGAGAGGCCCCCGTTGTTGCAAGGCGTTGGTCACGCCAACGGTTGTCATCCCGGTCGAAGCGGAGCGGAGAGCCGGGAACCATCGTGAGTACGTCGTGCCTGGCACAATGGGTCCCGGATAGCGCTTTGCGCTTCCGGGATGACAAGCGGTGGGCGCCGGGTGCGAGGCTGTCGCCCTACACACGCAGCGGCATCAGGACGTATTGGGCGCCGGCGTCGCTGGCGTCGAGGACGCGGGCGGGGCTGGCGGCGTCGTTGAATTCGATGCGGGTCTCGTCGGCTTCGATCTGCGAGGCCACATCTAGGAGATATTTGGCGTTGAAGCCGATCTCCATCGGTTCGGCATCGTATTCGACCTCAAGCTCTTCAGCGCCCGAGCCGGTTTCGGCGTTGCTGACGGCGAGCGTGAGCTTGCCCGGCGAGAGCGTGAGCTTCACCGAGCGCGAGCGTTCGGCGGAGACGGTGGCGACGCGATCGA
>DAIRES010000162.1:0-7426 GCA_036795465.1 Hyphomonadaceae bacterium | reverse complement strand
CCGTGACCAGCATGGCGACATCCGGCGATGGCGGCTTCACCATGACAGGCTTGGGATCGCCCCCAGCCTCGCCGCGACCTTTCCAGTCGCCGAACTGTTCGCTTATCTGCGGGATGAGCGTCTGAACGTTGACGTCGCCGACCACGAGCAGGATCGCGCGTTCAGGGCGATAATAGGCGTCATAGAACCCGCGGATCGTTGCCGGGGTCACGGTCTCGATCACCTTGCGAAGGCCGATCGGCGGACGGCCATAGGGGTGATCGCCGAGCTGCAGTTTCAGCATCGCGATGGATGCTTCGAGCATCGGACCCGCGCGCGAGCGTTCTTCGGCAAGTACGACGCCACGCTCCTTGTCGACCAGAGCGGGATCAATCGTCATGGCGCCGACGATCTCGCGGATGATCGAGAAGCCGGTCTTGATTGAAACGGGATCGTTACGCGCGAGATCGAACTGGAATGTCGTGCGGTCCGGGCCGGTCGAGGCGTTGACGTCAGCGCCCATCTGCAGGCCAAGCCCTTCAAGGACCCGGTTCAGCTCGCCATCGGGATAGAGTTCCGTTCCACGGAAAGCCAGGTGTTCAAGGAAGTGAGCGACGCCCTCTTCGCCCGGACGTTCCTGCATGGAGCCCGCCTGGATCACCATTCGCATCGCGACCTGGCGCGGCGGCGTGTAGTTGCGAAGCACAAGATAGCGCATGCCATTCGGCAGCGTGCCGAGGATGTAGTCGGGATCATGCGGAAGGTCGCCGCGATCACGCGGCCATTGCGAGACGACCGGCGCGGCCGTCTGGTTCAGTTGAACGGTCTGGTTCTGGGCAGACGCCACCAGCGCTCCGCCAGCCGCAACCGCCACAAACCCGGCGGCGATCCACCCGGCAAAACGCTTCATAGACAGTCTCATCAATCCTCCCGGGGGGAACTCATCCCGCGAACCTGCACTCCACCCTGTTCAGGGGCTGGAAGGCAAGCCTGGAACGCTGTGGCTAGGCTTCGCCACGCACCAGTTTCGCGAGCTTTTTCGGGGCCATGGCGCAATAGCTTTGCGTCATCCACCCCTTCAGGGTCGGCAGTTCTGCAAGGACATCGTCCTCGGCATCGAAATGTACAATCACCCAATCGTGTTGTTTGAACCAGCCCTTGCTCTCGCGAACAAAGTAAAGGTCCTGAACCATTTCCGCAGAAGTAGGCAATTTCACGATCATCGTGAGTTCGTCCGGCTTTTCGTTCCTGTCGCCGAACACAAAGAACATCTTCGCGCGCACCTTGAGCACCCGCGTGGTCGCCCAGCCCGGACCGCATGACGTTTCCGGCAAAGACAAGCCGAAGGCCGTTAGAGCCGCCTCTGCTTTCTGCTGTTCCGTGGTCTTCTTCATACTCAAGAATAGCCCCTGCGGCGTGAAGGGAAACGCCCATTTTGAACGGTCACTATTTGCCACCGGGCCCGGACGGGAATATGCATGTGTTATTCGACGGGGAGGTCGGGACATGCGCTTTACTGCTATGATCGCTGCATTCGTGGCGGGAGCCACACTCGTTGCCTGCGCTGCGGCCGGGCCGGAACAACCCACTCCACAAACCGCGACATTGGCGGCGGCCGCGCCGAAGCCAATCTCGATCACCGAAGCCAGCTTCAGCTGCATCCGTGATTTGAAGCCGGTGCGCGGCTTCTATGTTGGCAACCTGCTGGGCAATGTTGATGCGACCGTCGCCGCGGCGAATGCCGGCGGCTCCATGTCTTATCCGCCCGGATCAGTCGTGCAGCTGGTTCCTGGTGAGGCGATGGTGAAACATCACCCCGGCTATAACGCCGCGACCAAGGACTGGGAGTTCTTCGAACTCGACGTGCAACCGGGCGCAACGAAGATCCGCGTTCGTGGCGCAACCGACGTGGTCAACCAGTTCGGCGGCAATTGCCTCACGTGCCACGCGCAGGCCGAAGCGAAGTGGGACATGATCTGCGAACAGGGCCATGGCTGCGCGCCGATCCCGGTCACGCCGACCATGGCGAAGGCGATCCAGAACACGGACCCGCGCTGCGCCAAGATCGACAACCTTCCGGCCGATCAGGTCGCCGCGTTGCAACAGCTGGCGGCGTTCCGCGCCGCAGCAGCAGCCAGGGCCGCCCCGCCAGCCAGCAACTAGGCATTGAAACAGCCCGCGCGATTGCGCGGGCTTGCCATCCTGCCCCCTTCACGCCTAACCGGACGGAGAAGCGTGAGGGGTCAGATGCGTAACAGTCTTTTGACGGCTTTTGGCCTTTTGGCGCTCGCCAGCTGCGCCAGCCCGGTCGCGCCCAGGGCAACCACGATTGGATCCGCTCCAATCGAGGTGAATATCCTCGCGATCAATGATTTCCACGGCAACCTTGAGCCGCCATCGAGTGGCGCGAAAGTTTTCAATCCAGCGGCGCCGCGCGAATGGGGAACAACGCCTGCCGGCGGCGCGCCGCGTCTGGCGACCGCCGTTGCCAAGTTGGCGGCGCGCAATCCCGCGAACACGATCATGGTTGCGGCGGGCGATCTGATTGGCGCGTCGCCGCTGCTGTCGAGCCTGTTCCATGACGAGCCGACAATCGAGTCGATGAGCCAGATGGGGCTCGCCCTCACCTCTGTCGGCAATCACGAATTTGACGAGGGATGGAAAGAGCTTCGCCGGATGCAGGATGGCGGTTGCCACCCGGTCGATGGCTGCAAGGGACCGGCGCCTTTCAAGGGCGCGGAGTTTCAGTATCTGGCTGCGTCCACTTACCTCGACAATGGCGAGACGCTGTTTCCGCCTTACGCGATCCGCGAGTTTGGCGGCGTGAAGGTTGGGTTCATCGGGCTGACGCTCGAAGGAACGCCCGATGTCATCACGCCCGCAGCTCGCGCCGGGATCACGTTCAAGGATGAAGCCGAGACCGTGAATGCGCTTGTGCCGAAGCTGAGATCACAAGGCATCGAGGCGATCGTCGTGCTGGTCCACGAGGGCGGATACACGACGGGCGCGCTTGACGATTGCCACGGGCTTTCGGGAACGATCGCTGACATTGTGCCGAAGTTCGACAAGGCCGTCGATGTGGTGGTCACCGGACATACCAACGGGATCTATATCTGCACCGTCGATGGCCGGCTTGTGACAAGCGCCGGGGCTTATGGCACGCGCGTGACCGATATCTCGATCCTGCTCGATCCGACGAGCGGCGATGTGATCGGCTCGAAAGCTCGCGACATCATCATTGCGGAAAGCGATTTCACTGAGGACCCGGCGCAGGTGGCGCTTATCGGAGCCTACAAGAAACAGGCAGAGCCGCTGATGAACCGCGTCGTCGGGCAAATCAGTACCGCTGTCACACGCGCATCGAACAATCATGGCGAGAGTGCGCTGGGCGATATAATCGCGGACTCGATGCTGGACGCGGGACGCCGGGAGACCGGCAAGGCCGATATCGGCTTCATGAATCCGGGCGGCATTCGCACAGACCTGCCGTTCAGGGACGGGAAAGTGACGTACAGCGATATCTTCGCCGTGCAGCCGTTCGGGAATGATCTTGTCGTTCTGACGCTGACGGGTGCGGATATCCTGACGCTGCTGAAGCAACAGTATCAGGCGGCCGGAAACAACATCCTGCAGGTGTCCGATGGCTTTACGTTCGCCTGGCGCCAGCCAGCCGGAAAGCCGATCGAAGTGGTTGCGGGCTCGGTGAAGCTGAACGGGCAGCCGATTGTTGCGGAGCAGACCTATCGCGTCGTGACCAACAATTTCATGGCAGGCGGCGGCGACGGCTTCACGGCGTTCGAGAAAGGAACGGATTCCGTGACCATCGGGACCGATATCGCGGCGCTGGAAGCGTGGCTGAAGACGCACTCACCGCTGGATGGCGCGATCCGTGGGCGAATCACGCGCGCTCAGTAACGGGCATGGTCGAAGCTGCCTGCTCCGCCTCGGCGCGGCGTTCCGCAAGCAATCTCTGGCGCATGATCTCATAGCGATCGCGGATGTGAGCGGGAGCAAGCTCCGGGCGGCCGCTGTCGAAGGGTGGCGCGGGAGCGTATTCGAGGCCAAGCTGGATTGTCTGCGCCAGATCATCTCCACCGATCTCGGCCAGCACGGTGAGCGCGAAGTCTATACCCGCGGTGACGCCGCCGCCTGTGATGATGTTGCCATCCCGCGCCACACGTGAGGGATCGTGGATCGCGCCGAAGATCGGAAGCAGCTCGGCAAAAGCCCAGTGACATGCCGCGCGCCTGCCCCTCAGCAGGCCAGCCGCGCCGAGGATCAGCGAGCCGGTGCAGACGGAGGTTATGTATCTTGCGGAGAGCCCGAGGCGGCGGATCTCTGCGGTGAACGACTGGTCCTGTGCAACCTTCGTCGCGTTGATGCCTCCGGGAACACAGATGAGGTCGCAGCTTCTCACGTCCGCGATCCGCACCGTGTTGCCGAAAGTCAGGCCGTCCGCTTCCACGTTTCCACCCGCCGGGCTGGCAACGATCGTTTCTGATCCCGGCAGGCGGCTTAGGAACTGGTGCGGACCTGTGAAGTCGAGATGCGTCATGCCCGGATAGATCGCGAAGACGATCTGGAACTTCGCGTCTGTCGGCTTAGTCGCTTCTGGCGGCATGGGGAGGAAACCTCGGCTTGACGAAGCCAACATGCCCGAATTAGCGTCTGGCAGAAATGACAATGTTCCCGCTTTTACTGCCATAGGCCCGAAATGCCCCGCGTGTTGAAGCCCCGTACGATTGGCGTGCTGATTTTCGACGACTTCCAGCTGCTGGACGCCGCCGGGCCAATCGGCGCTTTCGAAATGCCCATGCGCGGGATGAAGCCGCCGCCCTATGAACTCAGCATCATCGCCCCGACGCCCGGCCCGGTCCGCTCGTCGTCCGGCGCGATCATGATGGCGGAGCCGATACCGCGCCAACCAAAGTACGACACGCTGGTCATCGCCGGCGGCTGGGGCTCGCGCGTAGCGATGCTGGACCCGAAGGTGCAGGCGCTGGTCCGGACCGCAATGAAGGTGTCCCGGCGGGTCTGCTCGGTCTGTTCAGGCGCATATATCCTCGCCCAGACGGGGGTTCTCGACGACAAGCGGGCAACGACGCACTGGGGCCGCACCCCGGATTTCCTGAAGCGCTATCCCAACGTGAAGCTGGAGCCGGACTGCATTTATACACGCGACGGCAAGGTCTGGACGTCTGCCGGGATCACCGCCGGGATCGACCTCGCCCTCGCCCTGATCGCAGACGATCTGGGGGAAGAAGTGGCGCGACGGTCTGCGCAGGAACTCGTGGTTTATCACCGCCGTCCGGGCGGGCAGTCGCAGTTTTCTGCCCTGCTCGATATCGAGCGCACCGAGGGGCGGTTCACGCCCCTGCTGGGCTGGATGCGCGAACGGCTGGAAGACCCGCTGACCGTGGAGACGTTGGCGGCGCAGTCCAATATGAGCCCGCGCAACTTTGCCCGAGCGTTCACGGCGGAGACTGGCGTTACGCCAGCCAAGGCAGTTGAGCGCCTGCGGCTTGAGAGTGCGCGGGAGCGGGTCGAGCACTCCACTGACTCAATTGATGTTATTGCGCAGGACGTCGGCTTCGGGGACCCAGAGCGGATGCGGCGGGCGTTCGTGCGGGCGTTCGGGCAGCCGCCTCAGGCGCTGCGTAGATTGGCGCGAACGGAAACAGTCGCTGCGGCTACGCAGGCCGGTTGAGCGGCTTAAGCGCCCTGACCCTGATGCCGGGCGATCCGGCTTTCCAGCTCCGCCAGGCGGGTGCGCCAGATCACCAGTTCCCGCGCCGTCAGCCCGCCTTGTGCCGGGGAAACCGGCTCCAGCGAGGCAAGCTCGGTGGCAATCCGCTCGCGCCGTTCGCGGAGCTGTTTGAGGGTCATCTCGAGAGGTTCATTCTGAGCCATCAGGTCAATATGGTGAGCACGACCCAGCTGACGAGTCGACTCCCGCATGCGGAGAAAGCTTTCCACAGCCTGACCCCGAGTGCTCCACACAAAGGCTGCGGCGCCCGGAATTCCAGCGAGCGGCGAACTGCCGGTCCAGCCCCGGGGGCGCGGGCAAGGGCCGGCGCCGCCCGGAAGCTGCCCGCGGGCTACGGCGTCATCACCACCCGGCCGACGACCTTGCCGTCGCGCAGATCGTTCAGCGCGGCGTTGACCTGCTCCAGCGGCCGGGTTGCTACCGGCACATCCGGCGCGCCGGTGCGCTTCACCAGCTCCAGCAGTTCGGCGATTTCGCCCAGGCTGCCGACATAGCTGCCCTGTACGGTCAGCGCCTTCATGGGGAAAAAGGGCGTCGGAATGGTCACGTCGCCGCCGAACAGGCCGACCACGATAACCTGGCCGCCCTTGATCGCCGTATCGACGCCCAGCTTCACCGTGGGCCCGGCGCCGACGAAATCGATCACGGCCCATGCCCCGCCGCCCGTGGCCGCCCGGATCTGGTCCGCCGCGTCCTTGGCCGCGCCATCGATTACCAGCGAGGCGCCGGCGGCTTTGGCGGCCTCGCGCTTGGCGGGATCGATGTCGACAACGATGGCCGAGTGGCCGCCCATCTTCCTGTGCAGCGCCAGCGCCATCAGGCCGACCCCGCCAGCGCCGATCATGACGACAGGCGCTTGCGCCAGCGTGTCCGATACCTTGTTCAGCGCGCTGTAGGCCGTGACGCCCGAGCAGGCCAGCGGCGCGGCGCGTTCCGGCGGCAGGTTGCCGATGTCGAACAGATAGCGCGGATGCGGAACCATGACGTGCGTGGCGAAGCCGCCGCCGCGATGGATGCCGACGCTGCACGGCTTGGTGCAGAGGTTTTCTTCGCCGCGTTTGCAGACGATGCATTCGCCACACCCCATCCACGGATGGATCAGACGAACGTCGCCGACTTTCATGCCTGTTGCATCCGGGCCGACGGCGGTGACTTCGCCGACATTCTCGTGGCCCATGGTGAGCGGCAGTTTCACGCCGCGATCCTGGAGCTTCAGTTTCTGGCCGCCGCCGAGTTCGTAGTATCCGTCCCAGATGTGCAGGTCGGAGTGGCAGACGCCGGCCGCGATGACACGCAGCACGACTTCCGCGCCTTTCGGGGTCGGCGTCTCACGCTCCATCCGCTGAAGGGGCGCGCCACACTCGCAGACATCGTAGCTATGCATCACGTTTCCTCGTGGGCGTTATTGTTGGGTTGATACTAGAGAGCGAGAGGCGGACGCACCAGCCTGCGCGGAGGGGCTTGTCTGGCGCTTTGTCACGGGCGCATCGCCACTGTCTGGCCGACCCCCACCTGTCCTCCCCCTTGCAGGGGGAGGAACCCTGATGCGGGATCATCCTCAGTCGATGGGTAGGCCCCCTCAACGAAGTCCCTCTCCCTAAAAGGGGGAGGACAGGAGGGGGTCGACTTGCTCCAATCATGATCTCTCATTCGGACCAGCGCGCGCTGTCCGTGATGCTG
>DAIRES010000019.1:0-32974 GCA_036795465.1 Hyphomonadaceae bacterium | reverse complement strand
TGAGCCGGATGGCCCGTTCTGTCTTTCTTGCCTCCAACTGGAAGTTGCCCGCTTTACGGCCGCGGCCAACACACGCCACCCAGAAGCGGCCGTCAGGATTGACGATCACATCGCGTCAGCCAACAGGAGACAAGGTCGAGCCCGGCGCGGTAGACAGCATGGCGAGGCCGCGCGAAGGAATCGGGAGACACCGAAGGCGACGCGGTCATTCGACGGCGGCGCTCGCCGTCGAATTCGGTGGCGCGATAGTCAAGTGTTCCTACCAACGCCAAGACTCGTAACATCGATATCTGTAGGTCGCTTGCCGATGATATCAGCCAGGAGACGGGCCGAACCACACGCCATCGTCCAGCCGAGCGTCCCGTGACCGGTATTGAGGTAGAGACCTTCAATCGAGGTGGAACCGATAATCGGAGGTCCGTCTGGCGTCATAGGCCTAAGACCACACCAGAATGACGCGCGATCAAGGTCGCAAGCCTCGGGGAACAGGGTTCTGGCAGAATGTTCGAGGGCTTGGCGCCGGGCAGGTCGCAATTTGAGGTCGTATCCCGCAAGCTCGGCAGTTCCGCCAATGCGGATGCGGTCGCCGAGCCGCGTAATCGCAGTCTTGTAGGTCTCGTCCATTACGGTGGAGACGGGCGCGGCCGCAGCGTTCGTGACTTGAGCTGTCAGTGAATATCCTTTGACTGGATAGACCGGAATGCTCAGCCCGACCTGCCTTACCAAAGTCGCGGAGTGACTGCCGAGCGCGACGACATAGCCGTCAGCGTTTTTTCGGCCTCTGGATGTGATCACCGAGTTCACCCGTGGTCCATCGCCAATGATTTTCTGAACGTCGGTTTCAAACGTGAACTGCACGCCCATCTGCCTGGCCATGCCGGCAAGCTTCGACGTAAAGATCTGGCAATCGCCTGTCTCGTCGTCAGGCAGCCGCAGTCCGCCGACAATGTCCGCTTCGGACCGACTAAGCCCCGGCTCGGCTTTCAGGCAACCCCGCTTGTCGAGCGCTTCGAACGGAATTCCCAGGCCGGTGAGAACTTCCACGTCCTTGGCCATGTCCTCGAATTGCTGTTGTGTGCGGAACAATTGCAAGGTGCCTTGGCTTTGTTCGTCGTACGTAACGCCCGTCTCGGCCCGAAGCTCTTGCAAGCAGTCACGACTGTATTCCGCGATCGGCAGCATGAGGCTCTTGTTCAGCGCGTAGCGCCGGGATGTGCAGTTGCGCAGCATGCTGAATAGCCACCACCACATACGTCGGTCCATTACTGGACGGACTACGAGTGGCCCGTGTCGCATCGTCAGCCATCGTAGGGCCTTCACCGGCACGCCTGGCCCGGCCCAAGGTGAAGCGTATCCGGGAGATATCTGTCCGGCGTTCGCGAAACTGGTCTCCATGCCGGGGCCTGAGCGGCGATCGAGCACTTCCACCTCGTGTCCGTCTCGGCCCAGGTAGTACGCCGTCGTTACGCCAATGACGCCTCCGCCGAGAACTAGGATACGCATGGCCCCATCCTCTCACTTCGCGTTGTGCATTGCTGCGTGGCTGCGGTCAGGGGCAACCCGTCGCCGACCATTTGCATGCATTTCAGATGTGGCTCACAGGCGCCTGTCATGGACAAAGCACGCGAGCATTGCCGCCGTTTGTCACGATTTCTCGCCGCTTCTCGAACGCTGCCTCAATGGCCCATTCCTGTCTCAAATAATCGCCATAGAAGCGGCCGTTGATTTTTACGTTCCAGACGCCCGAACGGTTCGTGATGAGAAGGACCGTCTCCGGCGCAGACGTCATTTGGGTCGTTGGTGTCATCACATATCTCCAAAACGGGGCAGGTTCGGGTAGTGGCCCACGCGTTCACGCTGCCGCCGGCCCCGGATCTCCATCGTCAGGTGGACCGCCGTTTGTCTGATGGACACGGCCCTTCGTAGAACTCCGAATGAGACGAAGCGAGGCCGGTTCGGTAACCGTACTGTGCGGCGAGAAGCGCCCGGGCCAGGAGGTTTCGGGCTGTTCCATGACACGACCCAGGGTGAGGACCCTGGAGCACCCTGGTCTAACGTCGAAATTCTTTGCCCATCCCTCGCGTTGGCCGAGAAGGGCAAGGCCGAAGGGCAACGTGATTGGCAGCCAACGTCGGTCGAGACCCGTTGTGCCGGTGAGAGTTGCGACATGCGTCTCCTCTCCGACTGCGTACGCAATCTGACTACCCAAGCTTGCAACATCGCGTGGGAGATCGTCAGGGAAGACGACTACGGCTGTTTCGAGCTTTGCGCGCAATTGCAGCACGAGATCATGATCTCGCTGGCTCCATTGCTCGTGAATCGAGCTTAGCGTTGTAAAGTCACCGATGGTAAGAAGGCATGGGTTGTCGTTCATCGCGGATCTCCATCCACATATGCGAGTTCTAGTCGCGAATGTCGGAAAGCCCCTGGCCGCGACTCTGCGGCACAGGGGTTAGGATCCTGCGAGGAACAAGCCTTCCATGTGAGCGACGCGGCGTGCCCGGTGATGCGCGCTCACGACACTAACGCCACGTTTGGCGCGGATTCAGCCGGGGTGGGCGATGGAGTGAGTATCCGGGTGACCTTGAGGCGCCGGGTGCCGCCGTCGCGTCTGCGCCATTCCATAGAATCGCCGGCGCTGAGACCGATCAGCGCAACACCGATCGGCGTCAGAATCGAAATGCGCCCAGAGGAAATGTCCTCGTCTTGCGGGAAGACAAGCGTAACAGTCCGCGCGTCTCCCGGTTCAGTTTCGTAATCGAGTGTAGAGCCCATGCGAACGACTTCGCGTCCGTGCATCGCTTCGTCAATAAGTTCGGCGCGCGCGAGCTCGGAAGACAATGGATCAGCCAGGTCGCTATTTCGGCGAGCTAGAATCTCAGAAAGTAGGGACAGACGCGCAAAATCTGATTGCGAGATCGCGATGGGTGGCTTGTGGAATGTGTGTGTCATGTCGTTTCCATATGCGCGCGCTGCGCGCGCAAAGCGGTGAAGCTGGAAAGGTAAACTGAAAGGGGGTCGCGCTAGGTTGTCGTGGCGTGTGTTTTCGCCTGGCCCTCGGCCGGCGCGCGACGCACCGAGCCGGGGGTTAATGTCCCGCGATGGGGCAAACCCGGAAAGTCGTGCTCAAGGCGAAGCCACAGATCATGCCCCTAAGGTCGGTATTGATGATGGAAAGTCAAGGCGCTCGGTCTGTTGGTCGCACGCACGCGAGGTTGACGTCGTAGCCGCAGCGTCACGTCACCGCGATCACGTCACGCGCCGACCTTTTTACATCTCCAAATCCCCATATCGGCGAATGAAATGTTCCCCGCGAGAAGGAGACGAGGATTGCGCACTGATGAAGCAGAACAACGGCGGAAGCTCCGCGCGGTCGCGCTGGCGCGATGGGAAGGCGAGGGTGGCGCGGTGGGGCATCCCACAGAGGAAAGCGAACGCTCAGAAATCTTTGACCATGCCGGCCTTGCCACCAGGAGTTTGCTTGCTTCTTCCCGTGATCGGGATGCCGTTGCTGTGACGACGGAAGGTTTTTCGAAAAAGTAGGCAGCACATAGCCGCGCTCCAAGTTCCTGGTCACTGCAAGCTAGACTGATGGATTATCGAGTGATCTCATCAGAAGGCTTGGAGGACGATGCAGGCTTGCGCGCCATTTCAATAAGTGCTCGCGGGTCGAGTGGCTTTGCAAGAAGGTCGTTAAAAGTTGGGGGGAGGGAGCCGTCATCAACGTCTGCCGCAGTAAACGCACAGATGCGGGTGAGAGCGTTCGGTCCATTGCCGTCACGAATGGTGCTGGCGACCTCTGCGCCGGAGATGTCGGGAAGATTGAGATCAAGGAGAATCAAATCGAACTGTTGGGAGGCGGCTGCGTCCAGGCCTGACGCGGCATTCTCGGCGGCGACAACGAGCGCGCCTGCGCCTTGCAGAATGCGTGTGCAGATTTCTCGATTTGCGGGGTGATCGTCGATGACTAGAACGCTTGAGACCGTGGCGTTGTCGGATTGCTCCGTGTCTGGGGCGAGAGACCGTGGCGCATTTATCCGGACAGTGAAGCAGGCGCCCGCGTCCGGTGCACTTTCCACTTCGATCGTCCCCTGCAGCGCCTCGACAAGGCCCTTACAGATCGAAAGACCGAGACCAGCGCCCGCAGGCAGTATCTGCGGCCCGATGCCTTGGGAGAATCTGTCGAACAACACGGCTCGTGTCGCGTCATCGAACCCGGGCCCCGTATCTTTCACGGCGATCGACAAGATCTCGAAATTTTCATCGTGATCAGTCGATACGGTAATCGACCCTCGGTCGGTAAACTTGATGGCGTTACCTATCAGATTGACCAGAATCTGGATGAGAGCGTCTGCATGAGCTTCCAGGAAGGGAGGAAAACCGTCACTGGTTTCCTGTCGAAGCTCCACTCCGTTGAGACGGGCCTGTTGCGAGAAAATATCCAGCACATTTCCAACGAGGGTGTTGATTGCAACAGGAGCTGTTCTGTTCGCCGCCAAAGCGGCGGCGGCTTTCGAACGACCCAAGACATTGTTGGCGACGGAGAGCAGGGCGTCGCCGGACCGCGTCAGATGTTCAAGATCGCTTCGCGCCGCGGCCGGTATGTCGTCCCGGGCGGCCAGGAGATGCGCGTATCCGAGGATGGCCATCAAGGGCGTACGTAGTTCATGACTGAGATCTGCCGCATACGATTGCTTCTGCAAGATCTCGTTCTCTGCTGTTGCCGGGGCATGCGCGACATCGCTTTCGCGTTCAACTCGCGTCGTGATGTCCAGAACCGATCCTATGATCGATGCGACTTCGCCCGCGGCGTCTCGCTGCACGATAGTGCGTGACTCGACCACGCGGATGCCGCCCGACGGGAGCATTATGCGCGAGATCGAAACGTGGCCACCGGCCTGCAGATTGGAGGAAAGGTCGATATAGGCATCGGCGCGGTCGTCGGGATGAATCCGACTCATGGTCTCTTGCGCGTTGGGAACCGGCCCCACCGGAAACTCGAAAAGCCGAAACATGTTCGGTGACCAGTCCACCGCTCCGGTCGATGGATCCATGCGCCAGAAGCCGATGCCTGCGACTTCTTCAGCTGCGTCCTGCCATGTTGCCTGGAGGGCTGCGGTGTCGCTCATCGTGATATAGTGGGGTGCGAAAGATGAGATTTGGCTACTCCCCCGAACCCGTTGGCTTGCCTTCTTGTTGCATCCTCGGTCCGGCGTACGACACATTGCGCCTGCGCATGAGAAGGCGCGCTCCTGGCGTAGAGTAAACCACGTGCAATAATGCCCTCTGCATTGCGGATGTTCAGCGTTCGCTTGAACGCTGGCGTTTCTTCTGGTTTGTGTCCACGGATACTTCGCAAAGCGTTGTCTCCTCTGAACCTCGTCCCTACCCAGTATGCGGGCCTCAATGCTGGCTGCTATTGAAAAGCTGGATGTTGCCACGCGGGCCGAAGCTGACGGCCTTTAAAATTCTCCTCGGCTTCCCCTTATCAGAGCGATCTCAGGAAATCAGAGCAACGACAGCTGCAAACAGGCTGGTTCCAAGTGAAACCATGCTTGGGACAATTACGGCGATGCCGCAAAGCACCGCTATACCCACGATCCAGCCTGCCTTTCGTTTCTTCACTTCCTTTGTCATCAGCTGAACCTTCAATGAGGACGCCCATCTTTGCCCGTCGCGGGCTGGATCGACGTGCGCGAGTCCTTGTTGAAACGTGGGTCGGTACTGGCGTTGGTGGGAAGCGGATGATCCTCATCTGCCAGGAGGATCCTTTCCGAGGCGCCGGACAAATCGTCGTACTGCCCGGACTTAAGCGACCAGAAAAATGCGGCCAAGCCGACCGCTCCCATGAGCAGGGCAATTGGTACGAGCCAGATCAGGACGCTCATGGCGCTGTCTCCAGAACTCTCTGAATGCGCGACGGTGGCGGTTTGACGTTACTTGGGCGTGGTGACGGCGACAATCGCAGGGAGTTGACGACCACGGTCAGCGAGGATGCGGACATCGCGATCGCAGCAAGGAAAGGCGTCACAAAACCCGCCAGGGCAAATGGGACCGCAACGACATTGTAAATGACGGCCAAAGCGAGGTTCTGATGAACAAGCCGTCGGGCTTTCCTGGAAATTCTGAGTGCATGAGACACGGAGTCGAGGCCGCCCATGAAAACGAAATCTGCTGCGGCGCGGCCGATATCGGCAGCATCTCCTGGCGCCATGGAGGCATGAGCCGCCGAAAGAGCAGGGGCGTCATTGAGGCCATCGCCAACCATCAGCACTTTTCGCCCTGCGTCACCAAGCTCCTTCAGGCGGCGAACCTTGTCCTCTGGTCGTAAGCCGTAGTGGAAATCCTTCACACCAAGGCGCGCGGCGAGATTCGCAACTGGCCCTTCGCCGTCGCCCGACAAAATTTCGATGTGATAACCTCGGGCGCGAAGATCGAGAATTGTTCCAATCGCATCGGGACGCAGGACGTCCGCCAGTTCAAACTTCCCGACAATCGTCCTATCCTTGGCGAACGCCGCGCCATCGCCAACAGCGCCATCCTGCACCCAATCTGTCCGTCCGAGACGATAAGTGTGCCTCCCAATCCGTCCCTCGACTCCCAAACCTGGGTACTCGCGCGCATTCTCGACGACAGGTTGCGCGCTCTCGCACGCAAGGCTGGCGATCGCTTGAGAAGCAGGATGCCGCGAACAGGCGGCAAGTGCGAGCGCTGCATGGAGATCGTCACCCATCACGGTATGCGAAACGATTTGCATCCGGCCGAATGTGAGCGTGCCTGTCTTGTCGAAGACAACCGTATCCGCTTCCGCAGCGCGCTCGAGGGCGCTGCCATCCTTGAGAGCGATCCTGAGTTCGAACAATCGACGCGCAGCCATGACATGGACCATGGGCACGGCAAGGCCGAGCGCACAGGGACACGTGATGACAAGCACGGACACGGCAATGGTGAGAGCCTGATGCCAGCTTCCCGTGGCGAGCATCCATGCGATGAAGCTGCCTGCAGCCAGTGCATGTACGACTGGTGTGTATAAAGAAGCGGCCCGGTCCGCCAGACGACGGTAGTGCGCCCGTCCGATCTCTGCCGCCTCCATCATGTTGATCATGCTGGAAATGAACGAATCTGGCATCGTGCGGCTCACCCGAACCTCGATGCGGCCGTTGATGTTGAGCATGCCGGAGAGCACGGGTGTGCCCGGTTCCGCACGGACCGGCGTGCTTTCTCCGTTGACGATCGCCGTATCCAGATCGGCGTCTCCGCTTACAATCACGCCGTCGAGCGGGATGCGATCGCCGGCCGAGACGAGAACAATCTGGCCAACGTGTATAAGGTCGGTCGACGTGTAGGCGCGCCGGCCATCGACCTCGACAACGGTTGCGCCGCGCGGCATCAGACGCGCCAGACCCATCACCGCCGTTCGAGCCTTGCGTCGCATCATATGGTCGAGCGTGCGGCCGACAAGAAGCACAAAGATGAGCGACGTCGCCGCGTCAAAATAGGCATGGGGACCCTTCTGCACGGTGTCGTAGGCGCTCAGGGTAAACATCAACAGGATGCCGACAGCTATCGGCACATCCATGTTGGCCTTTCCAACCTTGAGTGCCGACCATGCTGACTCGAAGAAGATGCGTCCCGAATAGACGATGACGGGCGCCGCGAGCAGCGCGGAAATGACGTGGAAAATGTTGCGAAGCGCCGGATCGGCGCCCGACCAAATTGAGACGGACAGCAACATGATATTCATCATGGCAAAGCCAGCCACCGCAGTCGCGCGCACCAGCCGACCCAATTCCGGATCCCGGCCATCGGTTTCGAATGAGGACAGCGTGGCGTCGAAGCCCGCCTGCGACAAAGTCCTGACGAGCGGCGGGGGCGATCCGCCGGCGCGCCACTTCACTTTGACGCGGCGGGTCGACAGGTTGACCCGCGCCTCAACGACATTGTCCAGACCGGAAAGCGCTCCTTCGATGGACCGTATACAGCCAGCACACCTCACCGTTGGGACAACGAGGTCGGTCTCCATCAAGGCGGGGGAGATGTTGCGGCTTGCAAGAAGGACTTCGGCCTCGGACGGAAAAGGCGTTGCTCGCATGCGTGAAGCGGGTTCGGAGAGACTGACCATCTATGCCTCACCGTCTGCAATCATCCGGTAGGCGTGCCAGCTCGCGTGGCCGAGCAGGGGGAAGATCACGATGAAGCCAACAAAGAAGGTTGCGACACCAACGGCGCACAGGAAGAGAATGATGGCGCCCCACATGATCATGGGCGCGACGTTGTTCCAGACCAGCGCCATGCTTGTGCCCATCGCTGTCAGGGCGTCCGTCGGCCGGTCCAGAAGCATCGGAATGGAAAACGCGCTCAGCGCAAACGCGAAAGAAGCGAAAAGCCCGCCCACAGCGGTTCCGACAGCGAGCATCGCCCAGCCCATCGGCTCGTTCAGCAGTAGGGCGACGATATGGGGCAGCCCCGGGAAGGGCGTCACGCCGAAGAAGAGCGCATAAAGCAGCACAGCGGCCCTCATCCATAGCAACATGAGAAGCAATAGAAGAAGTGTTGCGTAGAATATCTGGGCGCCGGAGCGCAGCTTCACGAAAATCATCTCGCTGAGCGTCACTGTCTCGCCCGCTTCAATGGCCCGGCTCTTGGCGTAGAGGCCCACCCCTAGGAGCGGCCCCACGATCAGAAATCCTGCGAGCGCCGGGAAGAGGATGTAATCATACTCCAGCGTGACCAGAAGGAACACGAAGGCGACCGAAATTGTTGCAATGCTCAGTCCATATAGAAGGCTGAGAAGCGGCTGCCGGACAAGATCGCGCCAGCCCATCGCAAGCCACTTGAACCCAACATCCAGCGGCAGATGACGTTGCATGCGTACGTCCCGCGTCCGCTCGACGCCGGATGTTTCGCTCAGGAGGCCGTAGTTCTCGCCGTGCTCAGCCATGTTCGTCGCATCCTAGCATGCCGATTTCGCCGCTATGTATCCGCCATCGCCCGTTTCCTTGACGTGGGGCACGCAGGCCGGCTGGGACGTAAGCGCCACATAGAGCAGATGGATGTTTGCGGCCGCAAAAACCAAAAGCGCCCCGCTGATAAGGATCCAGATTCTCATCCTCATGACGTCGCAAACTCCCGTCGTCCCTAGCTGTCGCCTTCGCCGAGCGAATGCACAAAGAGTGCAAGTATCTTGATCTCCGCGCGCGTGAGGCGTTGATCCCAGGTTGGCATGTGGCCCCGCCTGCCGCCGTGGATCGTCGTTATGATCGTTTCCAGATCGCCGCCGTATATCCAACGCTCGTCCGTCAGGTTGGGGGCGCCGACATCCTGCTTTCCGCGCGCGTCTTCGCCATGGCAGGTCGCGCAGTTGGCAAGAAAAACCTCTCGGCCAGCGGCAATGGTTTCGACATTTGCTGGTTGGGAGAATTGGGGGTTGCTAAGCGAGAAAACGAAATTTGCCGCCTTCTCGACATCTTCGCGCGGCAGCATCTGATCCACGCCGAAACGTGGCATCTCGGCAATCCGGCTGCCTGCATTCGCGGAGTTGACGCCAACGCTGACCGTCTCGGCAATGCGCTGGACATCTCCGCCCCATAACCAGTCGTCATCCGTCAAGTCCGGGTAATTGGCGCGTCCCTTGCCATCGCTGCCGTGGCAGGCGGCGCAGTTGTCTCCGAACAGCTGATGCCCCGTGCTTCGCACGATCAACATCATTCTCTCGTCGGCCTGGATGGTTGGAAAATCCGAGACTTCAATCTTCTTCGTCCACGTCGACTTGTCGGCGGCGGAAGCAACCAGTTGCTCTTCCACGGCTTTCTTCTGGTCAATTCCAAGAATGCCAGGCGTGTAACTTTTGCCTAGCGGCCAGGCGGGGGTCAGCACCCAAAGGGCAAAAGCGATAATATGGGTGACGATCAGGAAAAGCAGGACGCCACGCGGTATGGGCGTATCAAGTTCCTTGATGCCATTCCAGTCATGTCCGGTCAGGCGCTCTCCACTGACGGGATCGCGTTCTTCAACGCTCATGGTCATCCTCCCGTTCAAGAACGGAGTGTTTGGCCTTGTCAAATCGACGGCGGTTGGATGGCCAGAACGCATAGATCACAACGGCCACTGCCATTGCGATGAGGTAGAACAGACCCCAGCTCTTCGAGAACACCACCCAGAATTCGTGGTCCATGATTTTCCCTCAATCCAGCGGTTGCGGGGATGTCTCAGGCGCCGCCGTATTCTTGTGGGCGGCATCGGTCAGTCGACCCAGAATCTGCAGATAAGCCACCAGAGCATCCATTTCGGTGAGCTGGCTGGTCACGCCATCAAAGGCGCGCACCTGCGTTTCGTCACCATAGCGTTGCATCACGCCGGGGACGCCATCCGTGTCGGGATTCGCCTGGGCATATGCATCGGCCCGCGCATTCTTGACCATCTCGTCGGTATAGGGAACGCCGACCATGCGTTGCGCGGCCAGATGCTCAGACAGATCGTCAATCCTGAGTTCCGTGCGCGCCAGCCATCGATAGGCAGGCATGTTGGATTCAGGGACCACGTCTCGCGGATAGGTCAGGTGCGCGACATGCCAGGCGTCGCCGTATTTGTCGCCGACACGCGCCAGGTCGGGACCCGTGCGTTTGGAACCCCAGAGCATGGGGTGATCGTTCTTCGACTCGACTGCGAGCGAGTAGGGCCCGTACCGGTCAACCTCGTCGCGCAGGGTTCTAATCATCTGGCTGTGGCACGCATAACATCCCTCACGGACGTAGATGTTGCGTCCCGCCAGTTCCAGCGGCGTGTAAAGTCGCATGTCCGGCGCCGCTTCAACAGTCTCATCGATCGTGAAAAGAGGTGCGATCTCGACAATGCCGCCGACACTGGCGGCTGCAATGATAGCAAGAACGAAGCCGATCGCGGAACGCTCGAGTTTGCGGTGAAAAAATTCGCTCATTTCACTCTCCCGCCAGCGCCAGATCGGCGGGATGCGGAACATCATCCCGGCTTTCGGCCTTGTCGGGCGACCGGATCGTCATCAGGATGTTGTAAAGGCAGATGATGGCGCCGATGAGGAACAGCAAGCCGCCAAACGCGCGGGCCACATAGTATGGCCACATAGCTTTCAGCGAATCCACGAATGAATAAGCAAGCGTGTCCTCCTCTGTGTACGTACGCCACATCAGGCCTTGAATGATGCCTGAATTCCACATCGCGAAGACGTAAATAAGCGTTCCCGCCAGAGCGAGCCAGAAATGCCATTCGATCAAGGCGGGCGAATACATCTGGCGTCGTTTCCACAAGACCGGCACCAGCGTGTAGAACGATCCGAACGTGATCAGCGCAACCCATCCCAAGGCGCCCGCATGCACGTGACCTATCGTCCAATCAGTATAGTGAGACAACGAATTCACCGGCCGGATCGCCATGAAGGACCCCTCGAATGTCGACAGACCGTAGAACACCGCGGCGATCATCATGAAACGGAGCGTTGCGTCGTCGCGCACCCGGTGCCAGGCGCCGTTGAGCGTCAGCAGCGCATTGCCGGCTGACGCCCAGGAGGGCACCAGCAACATGATCGAGAAGGTCATCCCGAGCGTCTGAACCCAGTCCGGCAGGGCGGTGTAGTGCAGATGGTGAGATCCGGCCCACATGTAGAAAAAGGTGATGCCCCAGAAACTGAGGATCGAAAGCCGATAGGAAAAGATCGGCCGCTGGGCGCGCACGGGTAGGTAGTAGTACAGCATGCCGAGGAATCCGGAGGTCAGGAAGAACGCCACCGCGTTATGGCCATACCACCATTGCACCATGGCATCCTGCACCCCGGGCCAGACCGTGTAACTCTTGGCGTGCCCGAGCGAAACAGGCACTGCGAGATTGTTCACGATATGGAGGATTGCGACGACGAGAATGAATGCCAGGAAGTACCAGTTCGCCACATAGATGTGCGGCTCTTTCCGTCGTGCAAGCGTGCGGATGTAGAGGACGAAGTAGGTCACCCAGACAAGGACGAGCCAGATATCGGCATACCATTCCGACTCGGCATACTCCTTCGATTGCGTAATTCCGAGCAGGTAGCCGGAGACAGCTATCAAGCAGTACATGTTATAGCCGACTAGCACGAACCATGGCGAAAGCTGGTCTGGCAATCGTGCCCGCGATGTGCGTTGCACGACGTGGAATGACGTCGCGATAAGCGCATTGCCTCCAAATCCGAAAATCACGCCCGTGGTGTGTGTTGGACGAAGGCGTCCGAGACCGGACCAGGGCGCGTCGAAGGCGAGATCGGGCCAGGCGAGTTGTGCCGCTACCCACACTCCCATGAACATTCCAAAGACGGCCCATATCATCGCAAAGATGACGCCCGCCTTTATCGGCTCGTCATAATAGAAAGAAAGACGTTCCGTACCCGGAGCCTTCTCCTCATATCCAAACATGACGATGTAGGAGCAAACCAGTCCAAAGAGCAGAATCAGCAGCCCATGAATCAACAGAGGGTCGTCACGGCCGGCTATGGCAAGGCCGAGGCCGCAGATTGAAACGGCCATAGATATCCAGAGCGCGAGAAACCGCTCGGTTCGGGTCAGCGTCGAAATCATTGCTCTCTCTCGATCCCAGCCGTCTCAAAGAATAAAGCACATACGCGCAGATACCGAGAACGCCGAAATCGCGCCAATTGCAATCAAGAAGAAAACCAAGACGGGAGCAGCATGGTAGCTGACGCCGTCCCTTGAGCCCGGGCCTGGAAATTCCAGAGTCTTCGATAAAGTCCCGGGCCGACTCCACAAGAAAAGATCAAACCAAAGAAAAGCGGCACGCAATACGTTTTTCTGCGGTGCGATTCCTGATCTCGCATCTGCGAACGCGTGATCCGCCGCTTAGAGAATGCCGAACAGGATCACAAAGGCGATCACGGACATCAGCGTGAGCAGCATCATGTTTACGAGCATCCGCACCACCCCACGCTCGTTCTCGTCCTCGACATGTATGGCATCACACACTGCGTTGGCCGGCCACATGATCAAACGAAGCATCGCGTCTCCTTCCAGCGCCGCGCCCGCCTGGCGCGATTTGTCGCTTTTCAGCATCTTGAACACCTGCGCTGTATAAGCAATATGTCAAATACCACTTTAAGAGCGACAAATGCGCCTCAATCTGCAATCTGACTACGCCCTCAGAGTCCTTACGCACCTCGACGTCCGGCGCGGCGAGTTGGTTACGATCAAGGAGATCGCGGACCGTTTTCGCATCTCTCAGAACCATTTGATGAAGGTCGCTTACTTGCTTGGAAGGGAAGGGTTCATTGAGACCGTGCGGGGTCGGTCTGGCGGACTTCGTCTGATACGCCGGTCCGATACGATCCGCATTGGTGACGTTGTGCGCAGCATGGAGAACGATCTGGCTCTCGTTGAATGCTTTCCAGGTGGAGCAAACGGATGCCTGATCGTCCGCGCTTGCCGCTTGAAGGGTATTCTTCACGAGGCGCTGGAAGCATTCCTGTCCGTGCTTGATCGATACACCATCGCAGACCTCACGGCCGGCAATACAAAGTTGCGCGCCATGCTTCAAAGTGAGGTGGCATGATGAGCGACGCCATCATCAGCGCGAACGAAAGGCGCGCCGCCATCCAGGCGCATGCTGCGGCCATTGGCATCGATGAGGATTACATTTCTCTGGTGGTCGATACCTTCTATGCGAACGTACGCGCCCAGCCGCTGCTCGGTCCAATATTCGAGCGTGAGATTGGCGCTGGATGGGATCGCCATCTCGCTACCATGAAGCGTTTCTGGGCGTCCGTAACGTTGAATGCGGGGGTCTATTCCGGAAAACCTGTTCCAGCACACCAGAAATTGTCAGGCGTTGAGCCTTGGCATTTCAAGATATGGCTCGCCCTGTTCAGGCAGACCTTGGAAGACACGGCGCCGACGCCCGAAGCCGTTGTATACTTTATGGAACGCGCGGAGCGCATCGCCGAGAGTCTCCAGCTTGCGATGTTTGGGTTTCCAGGTCTTCCGGTGAACCGGTCATGAAAACGTCATCTGATCTATCGCGAGGCACCGCACTTGTCTGGGCAGGCGTTGCAATCGGAGGTTCGCTGATTGCGACTCCCGCAAAATTTCAGGCCCCGTCCCTCAGTATGACAACTGCACTTGAGGTGGGCCGGGCGCAGTTCTTCTGGGTTGGGATAGGCGAGTGGATTTTGTGCGCTGCGTTTGTTGGAGCGCTTGTCCTCTGCCGGCGCATTGACTGGCGGATTGCTTCCGTGCCGGTTCTTATCTTTCTGGCGCAGCGTCTGTTGCTGATGCCCGAACTCGATGCCCGGACTGTTCAGGTCATCGCCGGACAGGACGTAGGGCAGAGCTATCTACACCTGATCTACATAGGGGCAGAAATTCTGAAAGTCGGCGCTCTGCTGGCTGCTACGTTTCTAATGGCGCGCTCAGACCCTTCATCCACGAGGCCTTGAAATGACAGATGCGCACGCACCGCAACCCTATCGCTCGACGCCCATATTCGACGCGCAGACCTTGCCGGGGGCGTTGCGCCGCGACCATCGAACGAAGCTGGGCGTCTGGGGTGTCGTGCGGGTTCTCGAGGGCAAGTTGAGACTCGTCTATGTCGAGCCGCCGGGGGAAGTCGTTGTCGAGCCTGGCCGGCCGGGCTTGCTGCTTCCCGACCAGCCCCACTTTGTCGAACCTATCGGCGACATGCGGATGCAGGTTGATTTCTACGACCAACCGCCTGCGCTTTCCTGAATTTAAGTCTAGCTGGCGCGTGTCGACCCGTTCGTCCCGCACGTACCCGGGCGTCATGCGTTTCCGCGAGCGCACGCCTCAGGCAGTCGCTATGGGCTGACGAGGTGGGCCAAGTTGACGTCGCGGCTCGGATCGAACTGAACCGCGTGGCGAGACGGGGAGCCGGAATCTGAGCGAATGACGGAATGAGGCTGGCGACTCGCGTCAGGAAGGCGCAGCGTGTGTCATTGTTTAATACGCGCCGCTCGGAATCGATGAGGCGCCGTTCCGCGCGCGTTTGGGAACGTGATCGGAGCTTGTGCGACGGCGTTCGCCTTGAGTGTCCGATCGCGATCTGGGAAATGCTGAACCATCGCGAACTTGCAGTTTTACTTAATCGAACGAGGCTGCCATGGCGCCTTACAGCGCGACTTTCTCAATCCGTCGCCTCTGGATCATCTTCGCCGTCGGCATGCTCGTCATGTTCGGTACGCTTCTCTATTTCGGCGCGCAGATCTATCAGGCCGCCCCACCAATACCCACATCGGTCCGAACGGCTTCAGGCGAGGAATTGCTCACACGCGAGAAGATCGAGCGAGGACAGAATGTCTGGCAGTCGATGGGCGGGATGCAGCAGGGATCGATCTGGGGACACGGCAGCTATGTCGCGCCGGATTGGAGCGCAGACTGGCTGCATCGCGAAGCCCTGGCCCTGCTCGATATCAACGCCCGCGCCGGCAACGGTGGCGACTATGCGCAGCTGCCAGCGGCCGATCAGGCGCGCGCGAAATTCGTTCTGCAGCAGGAAATGCGGACCAACACCTTTGATCCGGAGACCGGTATCATCCTCGTGTCGGATGCCCGGGGACGGGCCATCGCAGAGGTCGGCGCGCACTATTCGTCTCTTTTCCAGGGGAGCTCTCCTGAGGCGCAGAGCTTGCGCGAAGAGTATGCCTTCCCGCTCAATGCGATGCTGTCTGCAGAAGACGCGGAGGCGGTGAACGCATTCTTCTTCTGGACGGCGTGGGCAGCGACCACGAACAGGCCGGGAGAGGACATCACCTATACAAGCAACTGGCCGCACGAGCCTTTGGTCGGCAACACGCCGACCGGCGCTGTCTTCATGTGGACGTTCATCTCCATCTTCGTCCTGCTCGCCGGGATCGGCGCGATCGTCTGGTACTACGCCAAGGAGTTCGACATCTGGCGGCGCGACGGCGAACCCGAGACTGGGTTTGCGGCGCAGGACTTCATGGACGCCGCCGTCATTACGCCGTCGATGAGAGCGACCGGCTGGTATTTCATGCTGGTTGCCGCGCTTTTCGTTGTGCAGGTGCTGCTGGGGATGGTGACCGCGCACTATGCGGTCGAAGGCCAGGGCATCTATGGCCTGCCGTTCGCGGAGTACTTCCCCTATGCCGTGACGCGTACGTGGCACACGCAACTTGCGATCCTCTGGATCGCCACCGCGTGGCTCGCCACGGGGCTCTATGTCGGACCACTGCTGGGGGGACGCGAGCCAAAATTCCAGGTGGCAGGCGTGTGGTTCCTGCTGATCAGTCTGGTCGTGATTGTCGCCGGCTCGTTCATCGGTGAATGGTCGGCGGTCAACAGACTGATCGCAGATGCTACCCAGAATTTCTGGTTCGGGCATCAGGGTTATGAGTTCCTCGACCTGGGCCGCTTCTGGCAGATCTATCTTTTCATCGGCCTCCTGCTCTGGGTTGTGCTTGTGTTGCGCGGAATGTGGCCGGCCTTGAAGAGGCCCGAGACCCGCTCGCTTCTCTATCTCGTGATCGTCGCAACGGTTTCTATCGGGCTCCTGTTTGGAGCCGGGCTCTTCTACGGGCAGAACACGCACATAACGATCATGGAGTACTGGCGCTGGTGGGTTGTCCACCTCTGGGTCGAGGGCGTGTTCGAGGTGTTCGCAACCGCCATCGTGTCGGCGCTGCTGGTTCGCATGGGACTGGTGCGGGTCGCCGTGGCGACGACTTCGGTTCTCGTGGCCACAATCATCTTCCTTGGAGGCGGTGTACTTGGCACCTTTCACCACCTCTACTTCAGCGGAACGCCGGTCGGCGTTATCGCCCTCGGCAGCGTATTCTCCGCGCTCGAGGTCGTGCCCCTGTTGGTGGTGGGGTTCGAAGCGTACAGCCGCGCCAAGCATGAAGGCCTTCACGACTGGCAGAAAGCCTATCGTTGGCCCTTCATGTTCTTCTCGTCTGTTCTGGTGTGGAACCTGATCGGCGCCGGCTTGTTCGGCTTTTTGATCAATCCTCCGCTCGCTCTTTATTACATGCAGGGCCTCAACACGACCGCCACTCACGCTCACGGGGCGCTGTTTGGCGTCTACGGCATGCTCGGCCTCGGCCTCATACTATTCTGTATGCGTGGACTTACCGATCCGGCGCGCTGGAACAACAAACTGTTGGCGATCAGCTTCTGGTGTCTGAATGTCGGCCTCGCCATGATGGTTTTCCTGTCATTGTTTCCGCAGGGGCTCTGGCAGGCCTATCTCAGCTTCACGCACGACTACGCCTACGCACGCAGCGCAGAGGTCATCCATGGCCCCGTGATGGAAACCCTGGTTTGGGCGCGTGTGCCGGGAGACATTGTGTTCGGCATCGGTGCGTTCGCCTTCGCGATATTCGTCGCCCAGGCTTTCTGGTCGACCCGCAAGGCTCGGACCGTGTCGCTAGACCCAGTAAACTAAGTCGCAGAACCGGTGAGCTACCGAGGTTGTGCCATGAAGATCGGTCGGCGGTTTCCGGCGACAATGCGAATGGTCACTGCGCCAGGATCGAGCTGCTGATCATGGGTGCATTGGGAGATAGCCCGATTCTGGATCTGACCGTCAGAAACACGGCGACGACTATGACGCGTACCTGCTGCTCGGCGCCTAGTCTCCTGATCGGGTATTTCGCGGCATCGTGGGCATACTTCTTCACCTCGAGCATCGGGTCACGGCATGCTGTCGGCATTCCAAAAACGGGAGCCGCACGTCCAATCGCTATGCCAACCCACCGAGGTTCAATCGGCAGATTTCCGTACGACACCTGACTGGTCTCTGTGACGTCGCTTCACCGGATCCAATATCGCGCGCATTTCAGCTGCGAAAATGGCGTTCGGGCCAAATGCCTCATTCGGCACTGCGCCGGGGTCCTCTTGGTGGTCTTGCTGAATGACCGACTGGTCGAGGTTGGCCAGCAGGTGCTCAAGCTGTGCAGGTGTTGCGATCATTTGCTCCAGGATCCATGCAAGAACCCGCCGCTGAGCATCCAGACGCGCGTCGAGCGCTTGGTAGGAGGGTTCGGTCATGCCGGGCTCAATGAGCAGAACGGCGTTCTCATGGCGCCGCTTCTGATATGGATCGATCATGCCGGGCGACAATGTCAGGGCATGCCGCGGTCGATCGTCTCCCTTGGCTCGGGAGCGCAACTCGTTGCGGGGGCATGAGTCGGTTGCAATCATCGGAAGCGCGAGGATCGTTCGATGAGATCGATCATGTGGGCTGCGGCGTGGGCGGTCAGCGGGTGATCGGTAAAACCCGGCCTTGGTGAGATGTAATCGGCCATTTCACGCGCCAGTTCGAGTTGTTGATCCGATGCTGTGGCGAGCAACGAGATCAGCAAGTTCTCCAACGCAATCAGCCTGACGCGCAAAGCGACCAACTCGACATTGCTCATTTCCGGAGCAGTACTCTGCTTGTCGTCGGTCTGAAAATTGTCAGAAGCGCTAGCGCCGCCTTCGTTGTCCCATCTCGACAGCGCTTGTTGGCGCTGCTGAACCTCTTTGGAATACTTCGATATCTGGTGCGGCATCGCAACTCTTTTCCAGGATTGTTGCACTGGCGCCGATTGACTCGACTAGTGTGGCGGCTCCGGCGAGATCGACTCTGCTTACTGATACCCCACCTCGGATATATAGTCTCGAAGCAACTCGTCCTCGTTCTCTGCTTCCGACAACAAAGCCTGTAAAATCTCCCGCGCATAGACAATGCCGATAGGTCTGCGCGCTGCGTCGATGATCGGAATACGTAGTAGCCCCCGCTCCTTCATCACCGACCAGATATCGAGCAGTATCTCGTGCGCCTGACAATAAGTGACATCGCGTGTCATGACGCTGTCCACGTGGGTTATGCAACCCGCGCCTACCCAACGACCCATTTGGCCGACGATGTCGGTCTTTGTCAGGACGCCCGCCATCTCGCCTTGGTTGCTCACGACGACAAGATCAGTGTGCGGTTTCGCCATTTGCGCGACCGCCTTCTTCACCGACGCCCCCACTTCGATAGTGGCCAGGCGTTCGAGCGCGCGCGGCAGAATTGTTTTGACGATCATTGCTCCATGTCCTGCTTTGCATGTCGGCGACCGATGCCAGTGAAACGTCACTAGCGCGCTGAGGCCAGCATCAGCTCGTCGAATACCGTCGTGTATCGCGGAGATAACTTCTGACGCTTCATCGACCAGCCCTGCTGGATGCCCGCGCAGGCCAGCGTCAGTGTTCGTCGGCCGTAGCGCATGTTGACGGAATCCAGCGCCGACATCAGTCGCGCGCGTTTCTCGATGTCGATCGAGGGGAAGAAGTCGGCGGGCCTCTCTTGCGGACGAGCCAGGTCAAGGAGAACGACGCCGGCCTTGGCGTAGCGAAATCCCGGCCGCCACAGCCGTCGCCCCGCGCGAAGGGCGTCCTTGACCAGCGACAGGGTGTCGGAGGTCGGCTCGATATCGAACGTGGCCTGGTTGAAGTATTTCGGGTCCTTGTTGAACTCGTTCGTTCGCACGAACACCTGCATGGCGGTCGCCACAAGCCCATGGCGGCGGAGCTTCTCCGCCGCACGTGTCGCGTAGGATGCAATGGATTGCTCCAGCTCGCGCTTCTCGGTCACAGCGCGTCCAAAGCTGCGCGTCACGGCGAGACTTTTGCGCGTCGGGGGCGTTTGCGAGAAGGGTATGCAGTTGACCCCCTTGAGCTCGGCATGGGTGCGCGCGCCGACGACCGTCAGGAGTTCCCGCACCTCGTCTTGGGGCAGTGCGACGAAAGCGGCGACATTGGTGACTCCGCGTCTGGCCAGCTTGGTGCCGGACGCTGGCCCCAATCCCCAGACGTCGGAGATGTCGATGCCCGGGTAGGCGGCGGCGCGGGCGTCCTCCGTCGATAGATCGCAGACGCCGGTTCCCGAGCGGTAACTCTTGGCGGCCTTGTTTGCGAGCTTGGCGATCGTCTTGGTCGGGCCGATACCAACGCAGGTCGGTATCTTGGCGATCTGTCTTACAAGGTCGCGAATGCGGTGGGAGAGGAGAAGCGGGTCCGGGACGCCTGTCAGATCGAGAAACATTTCGTCGATCGAGTATGGCTCCACGGCCGGTGCGTTGGCGCTGAGCACCTCATACATGCGCCGGCTCATGTCGCCATAGAGCGCATAGTTCGACGACATCCAGATCACCGAACTTAGTCCCGGGCGTTTGGAAGCGATATGCCAGGGCTCGCCCATCTTGAGGCCGAGATCCTTGGCCTCCTGCGTCCGCGCGATGATACAACCATCATTGTTGGACAGGACGACCACCGGCTTGCCACGCAGGGTTGGGTCGAAGGCGCGCTCGCAGGAGCAGTAGAAACTGTTGCCATCGACGAGCGCGAACAGCGTCATAGCTGCGTTCGCACGAGCGCCTGGACGATCGCCCAGACCTCGACATCGTCCGCAATGGTGATGATCGGGCCGGACGAGGGGACCAGCACCCAGACGTCGTCGCGTTTCGTCAGCGTTGCGAGGATCACGTCGCCACCCACCATTGCGACGCAGACCTTGCCGGGCTTTGGTTCTGCGGCGGCGTCAGCAACGAGGATGTCGCCATCCCTTATGCCGCGCGAAGCAAGCGCCTGGCCTTTCACGCGCACTGGGTAGCGGCCGGGACGGCGCAGATCGAGGATCGCCGCCAGGTCGATGGCGTCCTCAACGTAGTCCTGTGCCGGCGACTGAAAGCCGGTGGTGTTATCGCCCTTGTAGTCGCCCATCTGGAACAAATAGCGAACACGCAAGGGGGCGCAAAGCCGGAATCGGACCGACATCCCCAGCTTTCCAGACCGTCGAGTTCGCAATCACGTATATTGGGATACCGAAGGTATCTGAAAGTAGTGATTGATAAACTCAGGCGTGGTTTGATAAGCTCTGGAAAGAGATACCCATGGCATCGGAAACCGGGTCAAAGCTAAACCGCCTTCAGAAGCTCGTCCCCGAGGGCCTGCTTGTCGACGCCGCTTGGCTGGACGCGGAGGGCTACACCCATCCGCTCCGCCAAAAGTATGTCGCCAGCGGATGGCTGACCATGCCCGTGCGCGGGGTCTATCAACGGCCCGCGGCTGGCGATGCACAGAAGGGTCGGCTCGACTGGCGCCTCGTCATCCTTTCGATGCAGACGCTGATGAAGATGCCAGTGACGGTAGGGGGACGCACCGCGCTGGAACTGCAGGGCCTCGCTCACTACCTGCCGCAAGGCCGGGAGTCCGATCTTCATCTCTACGCTTCGGCGAGACTCCCGGGCTGGCTGGGTAAGCTGCCACTGAATACGCGGCTCGTGGCGCACAAGCATGCGCGGCTATTCAAAGATATCTCGGGTGACGTTCACCAGTTCAAGCGAAACGTCGTGACCAAGGAAAGCCTCTCTCCCGAACTCCCGGGCGGAGAGGGGCTGATGCTTCAACTGTGGGGCCACTGGAACTGGCCCCTGACGATATCGACACCGGAGCGAGCCGCACTTGAACTCATGGACGAACTGCCCGACCGCGAAAGCTTCGCGCATGTCGATGACCTGATGGGAGGGCTTGCCAACCTCAGCCCCCGTCGCGTCCAGCGCCTTCTGGAGGCCTGTCACTCCATCAAGGCGAAGCGGCTCTTCCTCTTCATGGCTGACCGCCATAACCATGCATGGTTCAGACGCCTTGATGTGAGCCGGATCGATCTTGGCGCGGGCAAGCGTTCAATCGTTGAAGGCGGACGCTACGACCCGAAATATCGCATCACCGTCCCAGAAACTCTGGTGAGTTCAGCTGATGACGACTGAAGTCTACAAGGCGCAGGTGAGACTGCTGGTTCGGACGCTGCCATACGTGGCGACGGAAGACTGCTTCGCGCTCAAGGGCGGCACTGCAATCAACCTGTTCATCCGCGACATGCCGCGCTTCTCGGTCGATATCGACCTGGCCTACCTGCCTGTAGCGGGCAGGGCGGGCTCGCTGGCCGCTATCCAGGCGGCGCTACTGCGCATCAAGGCTGCAATCGAGGCTGGCATTCAGGGCTCGCACGTAACATCCGCGACGACCGCTCCTGAGAACAAGATCGTAAAGCTGATGGTCTCTATACCGGGGGCCCAGATCAAGATCGAAGCCAACCCGGTCCTGCGCGGAAGTGTCTATCCGGCGGTTGAGCTCAGCGTCAGCGCCAGTGTCGAAGACGAATTCGGCTTTGCCGCCATACAGGTCCTTTCTTTTGCAGACCTGTATGGCGGCAAGCTGGTTGCAGCGATGGATCGCCAGCATCCACGCGACCTGTTCGACGCGCGTGACCTGCTTCGGAACGAAGGAGTCAGTCAGGATCTGGAGCGAGCTTTCCTGGTTCATCTGATCAGCCATAAGCGGCCAGCCGCAGAAATCCTGGCGTGCCGTCGCAAGGCAATCGCTGATGAGTACGAAAACAACTTCAAAGGCATGACGGTAGAAGAGGTGCCGCTGGCTGAGCTTGAGGCCGTGCGCGACACTCTCGTCGATGTCCTCGTGCGAGGCATGCCGGACGCGCATCGCAAGCTGCTGCAGTCGATTGAGAAGGGAGCGCCTGACTGGACTTTGCTGCCAATCGAGAGCGTACCGACATTGCCGGCCGTCCTATGGCGACTGCAGAACATCGCGGGGCTGACGGATGCGCAACGCGCTGACAACGCGGCGAAGCTGCAAGCCGTCTTCGATCGGGCCGATAAGGGCGAGGCCTAGTTCGCCGGTCGTCGGTCAGCCGACCTTAACGAGCACGGCATTGCCATAGCGTTGCTCAGGGCCCTTGCCATCTTCCGGGTTGAGGAGAACGACCTGCGTTGCCGGCGCCAGCGGTGTGGCGCCTGGAAGATCGATTTCCGCGACCACATAGATCTTCTGGCTTGTGCGGATGCGGACGCGGTCGCCGACTTTCAGTTTCTCTGACATGGCGGCGGTTTGTCATGGCTCGACGATCCCGGCAAACGGCGACGGGCAGCTGTTTGTGGACAAGCGCAGCGGCTTGGCTGAATTTCCTGGCGGCGAGTCGGAGCGCGGCTACGGGGGATGGCATGGCGAAACGTGGAAAGGTCGTGCGTTTTCGCAAGCGACCCGCTAAGGCGCGCCGGTTTCGGCGTTGGCCGTTCGGTTCGGTCCGGCGCCTGGTCGTGCCTGCGGTGATCGTGGGCCTTCTGCTTGCGGCGGTTGGCGTCGGGCTGATTGAAGGCAAGGGACCGGATGCTTCGCGGACCACGGGGACGGCGGACAACAAGGTTGTGCGCGTTACTTGGGTGGATGGCGACAGCGGCAGGCTCGATAATCGCGAGTTCAGATTGCATGGCGTCGATGCGCCTGAAGGCAGTCCGCAGCGGGCGAAGTGTGCACGTGAGCGCACACTGTCTGGAGACGCTCGTAACGCGGCTCGAAGCATAACGTTCGACAAAGGCCGAGTAGTCGTTGCGTCGCTTCTCCATGTATTGGCGAACCTGCTCGGGAAGCAGTTTGTCCCGAACAGCGTCCATGCACACGCGACTGATTTCCTTGAGTGTGCGCTCTGTCAAATTGAACGCGGTGCGTCCCTCGTTGACCCTTAAGTTGAGGTATTCACTGGAGATGCACCCGTGGAATACCAAGTCGGTCTGATCGTCGCGGGTGAGGCTCTCCAAACCTAAAAGGTTATCAACCTTGCGTGTTTCGACCGTTCGCTCGTTTGCCAGAAGATGAAGCTGATGCCGCCCCTCGAGCCCGGTACTAGCCTCAGCAAGGCAAGTGAAGCCGACGATCGAAATCTCTCCAAACTCCTTGTGGTTGAAGGTTGCTTTCAGCGGTTCGCCAACTACGAGCTCGGCGACGGCCTTTGGGTACTCGGTGATGTCGCCATCTAAATTGACCATGATCTTGGGTCCGCCGCCCATCAAGAAGTCAGCGATGAAATGCGCACTGAAGTACCGCAGGAATGTGTCTGCGCGACGAGGAAACGTTTCTGCGTACTCAGTTGTTCTCAGCTTGCCGAAACGAACTGTCGTCCCTGTCTTCGAACCAGCGGTCGCTTGCTGGCCGTCGATCAGTGGCACAACCTGTTCAAAGTTGTTCAGAACGAAATTGAAAGCTCGTTCGAGTAGCGAACCGTGATGCAAGTAGCGGCTATCGACACGTATGGAAGTAAACGCGTCCAACCAAAAAAGGCGACCAACGCCTTTTCCACCCTTTGCTTTCTTGAAATCGGTGTCGATTTCGCAGAAGGCAGCGTACCGCTCTCCGTCGAGACCAATGCCGTTGTCTGATACAGCGACCTCTAGCTTGTCAGGGTCTGAGAGTGACGTGACTTCAATAGTGATCCGTCCCTTGGAGACATTGGGGCCGAGCTTGTCTTCAAGCGCAAACATCGCGTTGCTTACAGCTTCGAAAACCGGTTGAAGAGCTTGGGTGACGTTCGAAGGCTTTGGGAGCTTGCGCACCCGATTCTCGATGTTGGGCGTAAGCGCTGGCAACGGTGATTTCCTTGCTCACAGGAGCGGAAGGCGCAGGTAGTTGGTCGTTCGGCGCCTGACGCAAGGCGGTTAGCGGACCTTGTTGCTGTTGAGACAGAGGCGAAGCGGCAGCGGGTTGGGCCTGAGGCACTTGCTTCAGCGCGAACCCGATTGCTGACCTGTCGGCTTGTGCGGCTTCGAACTCGGCCGGGTCGGGTGGTGGTGCAGCACCGTAGTTGTCGTTCGGCGAGCCGTTCCACGATGCGTCAGCAGGCGGGTAGCTTGTGTCGGTTGGCGCAAATGCCGCGATGTCGCCCGCCATCGGCGGACCAAGGACGGGCGGTTGGGCGGGCAGACGTGAAGCTTCGACCTGTGCTGCCTCTTCATAGTTGGTCGGGAGCCGCCGGATAGCCGTTTGGGCCATCTCTGGCCGGGCAGGATCGGACATCATCGGCCGTGTCTCGGACGGCTTCTTTGCCGGGTCATTGGTGAGACCGCCCGAAGCCAGGATGAGGACAAGGCCGATACTGCCACCGGCGGCGATGAGAATGGCTGGCTTGTTTAGGCCCTTTGCGCCGGGTCCTTTGACGCGGATCGACGACAGAGGGGGCGGCGGGTTGGCGTCGGGCATGGCTTCGTCGGCGGGCGGTTTTGGTGGAAGGCCATCAGCCATTGGAGCCTCCGCGGCTGATGGGCGTCTGGCGCTCAATGCGAACGGTCTTGGAGCCCCAGCCAGAGCCGAGCTTGAGTTCGGCTTTTGCGAAGAGGCGATCGACCACGTAGTATTTGCCCTGGAGGCGATAGTTCACGGCTTCCATGCCCTGATCGCCGATGACGAACAGCGGCGGGGCTTCCATGGTGTGGAGCATCGAAGGCATTTCGATGAAGACCTGCTGGCCATCGTCGAAAGCTGCCAGCGGACGCCAGTCCGGTTTGTCGCCATCGATCTTGTAGCGAAGGTTGAGCTTCTCCGGTGTGAAAGCCGCCGCTCCGGGTGTGGTCGCGGGTCCCGCAGTTTGCGGCGGCTGGTTCTGGATCATCAGGTCTGCCGGGTAGCGCCATGAGACGGCAGCCATGGCCGGACCCGACACGCTTTTGAGTTCCACATGATAAACGCGGCGGTCGGTCATAATGACGAGGTTGGTCGCCAGCGACGCGGCATTCGGTTTAACCAGAACGTGGGCTTGGCCTGTCGGGCCCGCGCCGGAGCGGGCGTCGGCGACGATCCAGCGTGTCGTATCGCCTGCCGATACCGACAGAAGCGTTTCGCCGGGTTCGAGCGCAATATCGGTAATGCGCTGGGGTGACGCCTGGATCGCATAGAGCGCACCGCGCTCATAGGCGAACTCGTGCAGGGCGCCTACGACAGAGGCGTCGCTGGGCTGGCGAAGCGCGGCCTGGTTGGTCGATGCGACGTCATCCTTCTTGGAAGTGGGCGTGGGGCCGGCGGCGGCGGGCGACGCGAGAAGAAGCGCGGCGATGCTAACTGTTATGAGCGATCGGTAGGTCATTGCTGAAGATCCCGGGACCAGGTGAGTGAGTGGACATAGAGGCCGAGCGGATTTTTGGAGAGGCGCTCAGGCGAAGAGGGCGGTTCGATCACAATCGTCGCGACGCCGCTGTATCGCTCGACGTGCGTCAGCGTGCCGGACATGTAGGCGGACTCGCGCCAGCGGACGTTGAAGCTGGTGGGGCTGGCGCGGACGACTGACAGCACCTCGACCGCAACTGTCGTCTTGCCGACCTTGGCAAACGGATCGTCGGCTTCCGCCATTGCGTTAAGCGCCTGGGCGCCGCCTTGCGTCGCCCAATCATAGGCGCGGAGCCAGTTCTGGCGGACGACGATGGGGTCAGATGGCAGTCCCCTGACCATCTCGACGAAGCGTGCAAGATGCCACGATATCTGGGCGTCGCTCGGCTCGTAGGCCGACGTTGCGGGGCCTACGAGCCGAGCTTCTCCACTCTGATTGGCTTCGATCACGAACGGGACGGCTGCTGGACGCATGGCAAGGGCAATGACGCCTGCAGTGAGCGCGGCTGACAGGCCGAGGGCGCAGAAGGCGGCCGTTCGCCAGGTTCGGGCGTGGGCCATGGCGGAACCCATTCGGCTGTCCCAGAGCTGGTGAGCCTGTCGGTATGGGGTGTCGGGCTCGGTCGTCTTCTGGAAGCGCGAGGATCGCCCCCTCACAAACTGTGATGCGGCAAACATGGTCTACTCCCTGTGCTTGAGATTGGGGCCTTCGGATGCACCGCCGCCATCGCCGGCGCTCAACGTGTGAGCGGCGACGAGAGCGCCTTCGCGAAGCTGCTGTGATCTGCGGAAACGGCGCGCCCAGTCGGGTTGGCCAGCCGCGCCGGACGTGCCAGCGCCACCGGAGGCGGGCGCAAGTTGCGCAGCGCCGGCGGAGCGTGTCACGGTGCGCGCGCCATTGGTGGTTCTGTTCTGGAAGTGGCCGGCCACCTGGGACGCAGCCTGACGCGCGCCACCGACGGCGGCAGCTCCAAGGCCTACAGCGGCATTAAGCGGCGCAGCGACGGGACCCTTGAGGCCGGTGCGGAGCGAACCGAGCGCGGTTGCCGCCCTGAGGCCGCCGGTCGTTGAGGCAGCGCCATTCGCTGCGCTGCCAAGGGCCGCGGCGGTTGTACGTGAGGCGGCGATGCCGCCAGAGGCGACAGCTGCGCCAGCCGCGCCGACGCCGAGTGTCGTGCCAGCCGCGGCGCCCGCCGACAGCTGGGGAGCACCCGAGACGAGGCCCGCGGCAATACGCGGACAGAAGATGGCGAGGCCCATCAGGGTGAGGGAGCCCAGCACGACGGCAAAGGCCTGCTCAACGGTGATGGTGTCTGGATCGAGTGCGGTACGCAGCGTTGAGAACATGGTCGAGCCAATCCCGATGATCATGGCGATCACCAGCACCTTGATGCCCGACGAGATGACATTCCCGAGGACGCGCTCGGCCAGGAACGTCGTCTGCTTCCAGAACGCGAAGGGGACCAGGACGAAGCCGGCAAGCGTCGTCAGCTTGAACTCGACGATCAGCACGAAGAGCTGGATCGAAAGGACGAAGAAAGCGGCAATGACGATGATGCCGCCAATGCACAGGAGAATGATCTCCGAGATGTTGGCGAAGAATTCGAGCGGTCCTGGCGCCAGGGTGCCGATATGTTCGAAGATAGGCGCCGACGCCGCAAGACCTTCCGAGGCGACCATGCCGGGACGCATGAGATCTGCCGGGCTGAAACTTGAGGCCGACGCGTTGAGGCCCAGCGTTGCAAAGCTGTCGAGGATGATGGTGGACAGCATGGCAAAGTTGCCAAAGATAAAGGCGAAGGCGCCGACGTAGAGCGTCTTCTTCACAAGGCTCTGAATAATGTCGGTGTTGGATCCCCACGCCCAGAACAACGCCGCCAGCGTGACATCGATCGTGATCAGAATCATCGCGAGCGACGTGACGTCGCCACCGATCAGGCCGAAGCCTGAGTCGATGTAGCGGATGAATGTATCGAGAAATTCATCGATCGCTGAGAAGTCGTTCACGGCGGCGTCCCTTTTTTGTAGCCGGTGGCTGTCTTGCTAGTTCCAGGGCTTCTGGCCGGGATGAGCGGTCCGCGCGCCGGCGAAGAAATAGGCGCTCTGGGCGCGCCCTTGCGCCTGAACCTCCATCTCGCGAGCTCGCTCCAGCGCCTCGGCCCGGCTTTCCGCAACCAGCAGCGACTGCAGCCGCATGCTCTGCTGCGCCTGGAACGCCAGGAACTCGTTGGTCGCTTGCGTGGCTGCAAGCGCGCCTGTCGCATTGGCGCTCGCGGCGGAAAGGCGTTCTAGGATTGTCTGGTCAGCTCGCAGTTGTTCGGTGACTTTCGCCTGCACAACCAGCGAGTTGCGCAGGGCGGCCCGGCTTACATCGATCTGCTCAATCGCAGTTCGCGCGCGCGTGGCAAAATCGGTTCCCGCATACCGACCGCTGAACAAGGTCTGCAGGGCGTCGCGTGTCTGCTGCACTTCAAGGGCGACACCCCCAGCAGTGTCGATCAAGGCGTCGAGCTCGCGCAGCTGCTGGACAAATTCGGGAGCGAAGCGCTGGCCAAGATTTGTGAGGTTTCTGGCCTCGTTTTCGAGGCTTCGCACCTGATTGGTGATCTGCTGGATCTGGTTGTTGATCTGCTGGAGCGTCCGCGTGGCAGTGAGGGCGTTCTGGATCAGGTTCGAGGGATCAATAACCGCCATCTGGGCCTGAGACGGGGCCGCCGCCGGGGCAATGAAGGCGGCGGAGAGAATAATCCGGAGGATGGAGGAGAGCGAGAAGCGGGGCATGGATGTTGTCCTGATCAGCTTGCGTGTTCGGTGATGCGGGTGCGAGGTCCGGGGTTCTGGTCGGGCTCATCGAGCGCCTCCAGAACCCAGGCGAGCTGCCGGGCCTTCAGGAAGCGCCGCCAGAAGGGGACCGAGCTGGTCTGGCGTTCGAGCCGCGAGATCAACTCGCGTGCGGTCGAATCCGAGGCGCCGCAGAAGGCGAGCGCCACCGGTCCCAGCGCGAGTTCGAACAAGCGCCGGCCTTTGGGGCTGGCATAGTAATAGTCGCGCTTGCGCTGGGCCGTTGTGATCAGGTCGATCTCGGTCTCGTTGAGCCCGAATCGCTCATACGCCTGACGCTGCTGTGGCTCGAAGGCTCGTTCGTTCGGGAGATAGATGCGCGTCGGGCAGGATTCGATCAGGGCAGGTGCAATGGCGCTGTCTGCGACATCGGCGAGCGACTGCGTTGCAAAAACCACCGCAACGTTCTTCTTGCGTAGTGTCTTCAGCCATTCGCGGATGCGCGCGGCGAAGAGCGGCGCATCGAGAAAGAGCCAGGCCTCGTCGAGAATGAGCAAGGTCGGACGGCCGTCGAAGCGCTCCTCAAGGCGGTCGAACAGGTGAAGCAGGGCCGGTGCGACGGCCTTCGGCCGCGCCATGATCTCCTCCATCTCGAAGAGGACAGTGTCGGAGAGCGTCAGCCGATCTTCAGCGCCATCGAAGATCGCCCCGTAAGCGCCTTCCTGCGTATAGGGCAGGAGCGCCGACTGAAGCGCGGCGTCCTGAACGAGGAGCCTGAGACCTGTGAGGTGGCGTTGCTCAGGCGGGGCGCTAGCAAGACTGCCAAGCGCTGACCAGACCCGCTCCTGTGTGTCGGGTGACTGCTCGACGCCTTCCTGCGCCAGCAAACCCATCACCCATTCGAGGGCCATCGAACGCGCGGCTGCATCATCAATATGAGCGAGAGGCTGGAAGGCCGGGCTGGCGCCGCCGCCAAGATCGATGGCGTCGCCACCGAGTCCAAGCATCGCGGCCCGGGCCGAACCGCCCTTGTCGAAGACGAAGATCTGAGCGTCCGGATAACGCCGCCATTGCAGGGCGAGGAATGACAACAGGACAGACTTGCCGGCGCCGGTCGGCCCGATGACCAGCGTGTGGCCGACGTCGCCAACGTGCAGGTCCAGCCGGAACGGCGTCGATCCGTCCGTGCGGGTGACAGCCAGCGGCGGGGCGTCGAAGTGACGGTTCCAGGGATCACCGGCCCATGGCGTCGCTAGCGGAGCGATGTGCGCCAAGTTGAGCGTCGAGACCATCGGGTGACGGACATTGGCCCAGGCATGGCCGGGCAGGCTCGACAGCCAGGCTTCAACCGCATTCAGAGTTTCGGTGACGGACGCAAAGCCGCGCGAAGAAATAACGCGCTCTGCGTGGCGAAGGCGCTCGTCCGCCTCGTGAGGCGTTGAACCCATGACGACAAGCGTCGACGTGAAGAAGCCGAACCCGACAAGCTCCGACCCAACTTCAGCCAGGGCGGCATCGACCTCCTCGGTCTTGGCGATGGCGTCCGGATTGGAGAAGGCCGCCTGCTCCTTGGTCAGCATCTCCTTGACCAGCGCCGACAGGGATTTGTGCTTCGAAAACCAGAGCCGCCGCCATTTGGTGAGTTCTCGTTCCGCCTCGGCGCGGTCGAGACACAGGTGCCGCGTCATCCATCGATAGGGCATGCCAAGCGCATTGAGATCATCCAGCATGCCGGGATTGGTGAAGGGCGGGAAACCCTTGATGGTCAGGAGACGGAGGTGTCGGTCGCCAAGCATCGGCGCAACGCCGCCAATGAGCGGCGCATCGCAGATCAGCCCGTCGATGAACGCCGCGGCCGCTGGTGCGCGTATGTCGGTACGGCGGTTGGATACAGCGCGCTTGAGATAACTCAGCGTCTCATCGTCGGTGAGCGGGTGGAATTCCGCAACGATGGCTGCAAACAGGCCGAAGGCATGGTTACAGCTGGTGGCGAACTGCTCCAGTGCGTCCAACGCGACCTGACGGTCGATGGCGCCGCCTGCCTTGCGCGCCTTGGCCGTAGGCTTGGGCGAGGACTGCTTGGCCTGGTCGAGTTCGAAGAAGAAGGCTGAGGCCTTGCGGCTCGAATCCGGCGCAGGTGTCCACTGCAAAGTCAGGTGGTGGATCGTCTCGAACTGGGAGGAGGCCTGCTCGAAAGCAGCCGCACGTTCGGAGTCGACGAGACGGGACAAGTCATCGTCGAAAACGCCGGCCGGATAGTCGGTGACCTCGGTGCGCTCTGCTTCAATGTAGATGGCCCAGCCTGATCCCAGTCGCCGGAACACGTTGTTGGCGCGCGCCACGAACGATACCAGCTCGTCCGGGGTCGATGACCGGACATCGGGCCCTCGGAACCGGGCCGTCTTCTGAAAGGAGCCATCCTTGTTGAGGACGATGCCGGGGCCAACCAGCAGCGCCCATGGAAGGAAATCTTCAAGCCGGCTCGGTTGGTGGGCGTAAGGAGCAAAACTGATCATTGTGCTGGTCCGGATCTCGGGGCGGTTCAGTCGAAACGGTTCGGGATACGCATGGCGCGCTTGAGGACATCGATGGCGTCGGGATCACGCTTGGCGAGGAAGACGCCGACGATGTGTCCCACAATGCCCACGGCTATTCCGATCAGGGGCGCGCCGGCGAAGGCGATGACCGCCGCCAGAGTGCCATTGAGGATCGCGTAGGGTCGCGGCGCCCCACCCATGAGGATGGGTTGGGTGAGGGCCTGACGAACCGGCGCAAGAAAGCCGGGGACATCCCTGATGTCTCGATAGTTGGGGTCGCGCATCGAGCTGGTCCTTTTCTCTGGTTGGCTGTGGGGTCAGGGCAGGGTTGCGCCGCCACCGCCGACGAGCGGCAGGAAGAAGCTGGTCGCCGCAAACGCGATCGCCAGACCGAACAGGATCTGCAGCAGTTTCTTGAAGCCCTGGCCGACATCGCCGAACGCGAGCGTCATGCCCGTTGCCACAATGATCAGGATGGCGATGACCCGCGCCACCGGCCCGGTGATCGAATCCATCACCGCCGTTAGCGGGCCTTCCCACGGCATGGCGCCGCCGGCGCCGCCGGTTGCCGCGTGAGCAGCGCCTGCCGACGCGATTGCAATCGCGGCGATGGGGATGATGCGCAGCAATGCGCGGCTTTTGGTCTTCACGTCTTGGCTCCTGCTTTTACTCGATGCGCGCCAGGCCCGGGCGCGGCGGGTTGTTGGCGTCCAGGCTCAGCAAGCTTGGGCGCGTAGATTTCGGTGATGCGGCGGCCGGCAGGTCCTCCGCGTTCGATGAAGACGACAAGGTCGATGGCCTCAGCGATCAGCGCGGTGGGCGGGCTGTCGCAGGCTTCCATGGCGAGCTGTTCGAGACGCGACAGGGCGGCGCGCGCGGAGTTTGCATGGAGCGTCGCAATCCCGCCGGGGTGGCCGGTGTTCCACGCCTTGAGCAGGTCGAGCGCTTCAGCGCCTCGCACCTCGCCGACAATGATGCGGTCGGGACGAAGCCTGAGCGTGGAGCGCACCAGCTGGGCAAGACTGACCGAGCCGGGCTGGGTCCGGAGGGCGACAACATCATCGGCTTCGCACTGCAGCTCGCGCGTGTCCTCCAGGATGACGACACGCTCGTTGAGGCATGCAATCTCGCCGAGGAGGGCGTTGGCCAACGTCGTCTTGCCCGAGCCCGTACCTCCCGCCACGATTATGTTGGCGCGCTCACGGATCGCGGACTTGAGGTTGACCGCCTGCGCTGGGGTCACGATGCCGGCCGCGACATACGCGTCGAGGCGGATGACCTGGCCCGCCGGTTTACGGATCGCAAAGCACGGCGCCTTGGCAACCGGAGGCAGGACGCCTTCGAACCTCTCGCCGCGTGGCGGCAGTTCGGCTGAAACGATGGGCTTCAATCGGGTGGCTTCTGTCCCTGTCAGGGTCGCCACGAGCCGGATGGCGCGCTCTGTCTCGGCGGGCTCCATGCGGATAGAAGTGGCCTCGCGGCCGCGTGCGACCCGCTCGACCCAGACGCGCCCATCGGGGTTGACGATCACCTCAATGGTGTCCCGGGCCTCCAGCACGGAAGAGAGGGCCGGGCCGAGCGCTGTCGCCAGCATGGCAAGGCCGCGTGATGGATCAAAGGCGGGCGATGAGGTCATTCGGCGGCCCTCACAGGTTGGGCCGGTTGTGACGTTGCCGGACCTTCCCCGGCGAAGTGGTC
>DAIRES010000161.1:3364-7472 GCA_036795465.1 Hyphomonadaceae bacterium | reverse complement strand
GTCGTGTGTTCCTGCAGCGCGCGCTGGCGCATCTGCGCCTGCTGCGTCAGCGTGACGGGCGTTGTGCCGGTGTTGGTCAGCACGTCGTTGATGGTGAACATATAGTCCCCATCAATAGCGATCGTGCGGTCGATCTTCACCGTGTCGGTCGTGTAGTCGAGCTTGAGCGGATTTTCTGGGGTCAGCGCGCCGGTGTTCGTCTGCGTCCACACGATATCGTCGGTGGTCGAGGATGGCGTGGTCCAGGCGACGGTCGCGTAGAAGGCGCGGTCCGTGCCCTCGGGCGACAGCAGCTTGATCTCGCCGGCTGCGCGCTGGGCTTCCTTGTCCTGGATCGTCTCGTAGAAATTCTTGAGCGACACGTCGTCGATGCGCGAGCCCTTGAGCAGGATCGAGCCATCGATCGCGGGTGCGTTGATGACAACACGCTGATTGCCGGCCAGTTCGGCTTGCACCACGTCTGCGCGGGGGCGAATCGCCGGGGTCGGCGAAGCCTGCTGCGTGACCTGATTCTGCTGTGCCTGCTTGGCCTGTTCCTGAGCCTGCTTCTGCTGCGGCTCCAGCACGAACATGTTGTAAAGCATGAACAGGCCGAAACACAGAACGAGCGCCAGGATAAGATTGCGCTGGTCTTCCTTTTCCATCGTCGTCAGGCCTTGGCGGATGAGAGGGAATCGGAACCCGGTTGTGGGGTGCCGTCGCCGGAAGAAGAAAGGCGGCGGCGGAGGCTTATCAACGCCATTTCCATATCGTCAAGCAAACGCGGCCACGGGGCCGTTCCGGTGTCCTGACGGGCGATGAAAACGTAGTCGGCGCCGGCAACCCCCAGAAGCGGCAGAAGGACGCGGGAGGCCTCGCGCATGCGGCGGCGGGCCCGGTTCCGGACAACGGAACCACCGACCTTCTTGGTCGTGGTGAATCCCTCGCCGGCGGTGTCCCGGGCAGCTTGGCGATTGCGGCCCTGCACGACCAGAAGCCGGCGGCGCTCGGAATAACCCCCGGCCACATATAGGAATTCACGCCTTGCACGCAGGCGCTCAAGCTCCAGCGGGGCAGGGTTATGATTTGCAGGAAGAGGGCGCTGAGCGCCCCCAACGACAGGGGCAGACGCTACGCGCTGAGGCGCTTGCGGCCCTTGGCGCGACGCGAGGCCAGGATCTTCTGGCCGTTCTTGGTCGCCATGCGCGAACGGAACCCGTGGCGCCGCTTGCGCTTCAGGTTGCTCGGCTGAAAAGTTCTTTTGGTGGCCACGGGTCACAGCCCCTTTTATCCTTCGCGGAGGCGGGGAACTACGTGATCGAGGGGGGCAAGTCAAGCAATCTGCTGGGGGCAATTTAGCTTGTTTATGCGACGGGTTTGCAACTTTTACGCGTACAACCATCTGTAAGGTAGTCGTCGTGCCTGGTGGGGACCCAGAGACGCCGTGCGGTCGGGAATAATGAGCGGACCCGGTATAGCCCAATTCTGATAGGATTGGCTTACGGAGTGTCTGCCAAGGCGCTTGGGAAACACCCAGGGGACGAAACACTGAGCGAGGTTCAGCAACTTGAAGGGGTTGCCGTACCGGCGGATGCGCCGGCGACGGAAAAACGCCATTTGCTGTCCGGCCTTCGCAGCCGGCTGCTGGCGTTGACCACCGGATTCGTGCTGCTGGCTACTTTGCTGATCTATCCGGTTCTGGCCGGGACTTTCCGCAACAACTGGCTGATGCAGCGGGCGCAGGCCGCGGAGATTGCGGCGCTGGCCGTCGAGGCGGCGCCTGACGGGCGCGTCAGTGACGAGCTTTCGGTACAGTTGCTGACGCAGGCGCAGGTTGTGTCCGTTGCTGTGCAGGAAAAGGAATTCCGCGAGCAGATTCTCGCGCCATCGATCGATATCGGTCGTGATCTCGTCACCATCGACCTGCGGACGGAGCCGGGGTTCGGCATCCTTGGCGCGTTCTCACACATGTTCGCGCCAAAGGGGCGCTTCCTGCGTCTGCTCGTCGAACCGTCGATGACGCAGGACGCGGAGATGGAAGTGATCGTGCCGGAGGTGGCGTTGAAGGATGGCTTGCTGGCGTTCTCGCGCACGCTGGCAGTTGTCGCGATCATCATCTCGATCGTTGTCGGCGCGGCCGTGTATTTTGCGATCTACAGGCTCGTGGTGAAGCCGGTGCGCTTGCTGACGAGCGGAATGGTGCGGTTTGCCGGCGCGCCTGAAGGCGCCGACATCGATCCCGTGCCGGGCCACACCGACGAAATGAATCAGGCGAATGCCGCGCTGCTGAGCATGCAGAAGACTGTGTCGGCTGCATTCCGTCAGCGAAAGCGACTGGCGGAGCTGGGCGAGGCGGTCGCGAAGATCAATCACGACCTGCGCAACTCGCTGTCCGCTGCGCAGATTGTTTCCGAGACATTGTCTCAGTCCGAAGACCCGCGCGTGAAGCGTGCGGCGCCCCGCCTTGAGCGGGCGATCCAGCGGGCGGTGGGATTGGCGGAGGCGACGCTGCGCTACGGCCGCACCGAGCCGACGCCACCGAACATATCGACTGTCAGCCTCGCGCCCGCGATTGAAGAAGCTGCCGTTGAAGGCATTGCTGGTTGTGGCGAGATCGAATGGCGGCTGGAGATGCAGGGGCAGGTCGCTGCGTTGGCAGATCCCGATCACGTGCATCGGATTATCGCCAACCTCGTTCGCAACGCGGCCCGCGCCATCAAGGAACAGCCCGGCCGCACATCCCCCGGCAGGATCACAGCGCGCATTTTCCGCGAGGGTGACAAGGCCGTGATCGAAATCGCAGACAACGGCCCCGGTGTCGCACGAATGGTCGAAGGTCAACTGTTCCAGCCATTCTCGGGGTCCGCAACGCGGGGCGGGGCCGGTCTCGGTCTCGCGATTGCTCGCGAATTGGCGCGCGGGATGAAGGGTGACGTTGAACTGGCCAGCAATAGCCCAGACGGCGCCATTTTCAGGCTGAGCGTGCCCTCCGCCGCCTGAACAGGCTTTCCGATTTGTGCGGGTGATTGACCTCGCGCGCCGCCACGGGCAACACGTCACAAAGGGCCGGGCGTGTGACAAAACCCATCGACGAGACCGAAGATACCGACGACGCGAAGACCGAGCAGGCCTTCGCGAATTACGATCTCAAGGCCGAAGCGCCTGAGGCGCGCAAGCCCACCGTGCGCTTCGCATTCGAATTCCGCGCCCTCCTTGAGATGTTCATCCCCGCTGACGAGGAAGCGCTGGCTGCGCGCAAGGCCAGCCGGATCGGTGGGATCATGGCGGTAGCGCTGGTGCTGGCAGCAATGTTGCTGGCCTCCTTCGGGCCGATCCTTTCCTCCGCTGGCCACGCCGCAGCGCCGGGAGGCAGTGATGCCGCCACCAGCGACACGCATGCCGCCCCCACAGACAGTCACGCAAATCCAGCGGGCGCGCATGCTGCTCCCGCTGACGCGCACGCGGCGCCTGCAGATGCGCATGCGGCGGCAGGCGGCCACAGCGAGGGCTGGAATGTTCATGCTGTGCTGGGAACGATCGCGGCGTTGCTTGGGTTGACCGGAACCGTGCTTGGGATCACCGGCATGCGCCGTTCCGCATCACGTCGCAAATGGTTACGCGCGCGGCTCACGACCGAGACGCTGCGCATGTTCCACTTTCACTACATCTCCGCGCGCTTGCCGGAGCTGGTCGCCGTTGCGGGCGATCCTGCCAGGCAGGAGCGATATCTTGCCGATCGCGCCGCGGCGCTCGAGCGCCTGAAGGCCAAGGTTCTGGCGGATCCCGAACAAGAGCTGCGCCGCATCATGGCGCGGAAGGACGAGACGCGCTTCGAAGCGATCACGCCGATGATGGTGGAAGAGAGCGCGGAGATTCCACAAGTCGCCGCCGATGTTTTCGACGTCTGGCGGGTGCTGCGTCTCAATTGGCAGGCCGGCTATTGCGACGCCAAACTCGAACGCCGCCACAAAGGTCGCTTCACCATCAAGCAGATGGATGAGCTGTTTGTCGGCCTCGGCTGGTTCTGCGTCGGCGCGATCATCCTGATCCACATCGGACACTTCGTGGGCATGCTGGCGTCGGCCCAGTCTGCATGGCTTGAGGCTGCCGTGATCTGGACTGCGCTTGT
>DAIRES010000161.1:0-3264 GCA_036795465.1 Hyphomonadaceae bacterium | reverse complement strand
ACCTTGGACCGCTCCAGCGCGATCTTGCTGGCTTCGATCTCGTACATGTCAGACAGCGCGACTTTTTCGACGAAGTTCTTCACGCCCGAGTCCACGTTAGCGGTATCCACGGTCGTGTTCCCGTCCATGGCGACTTCGCCCGTGCTTTTGGCTTCTGCGGCAGGGTTTTCCGGGGCGCAGGCTGCAAAGCCCAGCGCCAGAGCGGACGCTGCGAACAGCATCGGAAGTTTGGCTCGGGTCAATGGTATCTCCTGATATCATGCGGGAGCAGCGCCGACACGGCGCCACGATGCCCACACAACGTCAGGGGGGAGCCACGGTTCCTGCACTTTAATCCGAAGCTGCCTTATGACGTCGCCGTAACGTACGGCTACTTCACGATCTCGATCGCAACGCCTTCGCGACGGGGATCGGCTCCCCCTTCAAACTTGTCCTTGCGCGCAACGATCAGGTTGAGGCCCGACACTTCGCCAGAGACTTCCTGCACCTTGAACCCCATGCCGCTCAACGCCGTCGCCCAGGTCTTGCCGATCGGGTTCGGGCCGGCTGTCGGGTCCGACGTTTCAACGCGCACAACCTGTCCGCGCGCTACGATGTTCGGCAAAGAGCTGGCTTCCTGGGCCGTCTTGCCCCAGTCGAGCACGGCCACGAGAGTCTTCGCGACATAGCCGACAATCGAGTTGCCGCCCGGCGAGCCGGTGACCATGAAAACGTCGCCGTTCTTGTCGAGCACGATCGTGGGCGACATTGATGAGCGCGGACGCTTGCCCGGCCCAGGCGCGTTGGCGATGGGCTTGCCGTTGAGTGTCGGCGGGCGCGTGAAGTCGGTCAGCTGGTTGTTCAGGACAAAGCCATTCGTCCAGCGCGAAGAGCCGAATGGGCCTTCCACCGTCGCCGTGAACGACACGGCATTGCCTTCGAAGTCCACGAACGACATGTGCGTCGTGCCCGGCTGCGGCGTGCCACTGTCGCGGCCCCACTGGTCGCGGATCGGCGTGTTGTGCAGCACGGCGCCGGGGTCGCCCGGTTGCGGCGCGTCACCCGGTCTGAAACCGCCATTGGCGCGTGCTTCAATATAGGCGGGATTGAGCAGATCAGCCACCGGCACATTCACCGCGTCAGGGTCGGCAACATAGTGATCGCGATCGGCGTAACCCAGCTGTTCCGCCAGTACGAAGTCGCGCAGCAGCGAGTCATCTGTGACGTCATCATTCTGCGCGACGATGGCTTCATAGATCGACATGATCTGGTTCATCGCAACGCCGCCCGATGATGCGGGCGGGGCAGAGCAGATGCGATAGTCCTGGAACGGCCCGCACACCGCCGGCTTTACCAGAACCTTGTAGTCCGCAAGGTCCTTGAGCGAGAGATCACCCTTGATATCGCCAGCATGCACCGCGCTGATGATGCTCTGCGCGATCGCGCCGGAATAGAACGCTGATGGTCCTTCCTTGGCCACGCGGCGCAGCGTGGCGGCGTATTCCGCGTTCGTGCGGCGATCGCCGACCGCGAGCGCTTTGCCGTTCGGGAAGAAGTACGCGCCGCTTGCCGGGTTCGTGCCCAGAGGCCCTGACAGGAAGCGGGCGCCCAGCGAGTTCGCTAGGCGAGGCGATACGATGAAGCCATCGTCGGCCAGCTTGATCGCCGCATCGAATTGTGGGCCCCAGGCGAGCTTGCCGAACTTCTCGTGCGCGGCCTTGTAGAGCGCCACCGCGCTCGGCACGCCGACCGACTTCCCGGAATAAACCGCCTGAATGTAACCGAGGTTCTGGCCGTTGACCGTGAAGTAATCAGCCGTGGCCGTCGCCGGCGCCGTCTCGCGCCCGTCAAACGCAACGGTGGTATTCGACTTGCGGTCGTACACGACCATATAGCCGCCGCCGCCCAGGCCGGAACTTTGCGGCTCAACCAGCCCAAGCACGGCATGCGCCGCAATAGCGGCATCCACAGCGCTGCCGCCCTTCTTCATGACGTCGAGCGCTGCATCAACCGCGCGCTTGTCGGCTGCTGACACCATGGCTCTGCCGGATAGGCGCCATTCGCCGGACGAGGGCGCATGCGTATGCGGTGGCGCCACGCACGCGGCTAGAGTCAGCGCCGCGGCGAATGCCAACAGGGTGTGGCGCATACAGAGGCGCTCCTTCTTGCGCGGAACCTCATGGAACCGCATACAGGCCTTATACAGTCCAGCAATGATCGCAACTGAACCGACCTTTGAGGCTTGTCAAATGACGGCGCGGCCGGGCCCTTTCAACCTGATCACCGATGTAACCGGCCTCAAAGTTGGTTCTGCCCACGATGCGGGCGCCATGACGGGGGTGACAGTCATCTGTCCGGATGCGCGCGCTGTTGCGGCAGTTGCTGTTGCCGGCGGCGGACCGGGCACACGGGAAACTGATGCGCTTAGCCCAGATACGCTGGTGGATGCGATCGACGCTCTCGTTCTGTCGGGGGGCTCCGTTTACGGACTTGCCGCCGCTGACGGCGTAACCGCCGCGCTTGGCGCAGCGGGGCAGGGCTTCGCGCTTGTTCCAAGCAGCGCCGTGCCCCGGTCGCCTGTCGTGCCGGCTGCCATTCTCTATGATCTCGCCAATGCGGGGGACAAAGCCTGGGGCGAGACGCCGCCTTACCGCTCGCTCGGCATCTCGGCGCTGAACAATGCCGCCACACGCTTCGCACTGGGTCGGGCTGGCGCTGGATACGGCGCGCGCGCAGGCATGGCGCCGGGTGGTCTGGGCTCGGCGAGCATCGTCACGGACGATGGCATCACAGTGGGGGCGCTCGCGGCGGTGAATTCTTTCGGCGCCGCTACCATGCCGGGAACGGATGTCTATTGGGCATGGCCTTACGAGCAGGGGTCAGAGTTCGGCGGCAAGCGTCCGCCTGCTGGCTTCGCACTCGATCTCGATGACTGGGGCGACGCCAAGGCCAATCCCGCAACACGCGGGCAACCGGCAGCAGGTCGCACCAACACCACCATCGCGTGTGTTGCTACCAACGTGGCGCTCTCGCCCGCCGAAGCACAACGCGTCGCCAAGATGGCGCTGTCCGGAATCTCGCGTGCCGTGCGCCCGGCTTTCGCTCCGTTCGATGGCGATGTCGTCTTCTGCCTCTCGACAGCGCAGATCGACCGCCCCGAGCAGCGCCCCTTCACAATCGCCCGTGTCGGCGAACTAGCCGCCGCCTGCCTCGCCCGCGCAATCTCCCGCGGCGTCCACGAAGCGGTGCTTTAGATAGTCATTTTCGAAGAAATACTGGCGCGCC
>DAIRES010000018.1:30678-33214 GCA_036795465.1 Hyphomonadaceae bacterium | reverse complement strand
GGTCTTCGGCGGATGATAGCCATAGCGGTCAAAGCGCCCCTGCGCGCTCGCACTCGATGCGCCAACGGCGGTGACGAGGGCAAAGGCGGCAAGTGAAAGGGTGATGCGTTTCATCGGGGACTCCCCAAAACTACAGGATCGAAACTACGACCGGATATCGCGGCACACTTCGCGGCCGCCCGCGCGAACCTTCAGCACGGCCCGGAAGCTCGCGCCGCGCTCCAGCGAAATCTCGGACGAGCCGAGCTCCTGGCTCACGCCGCGCGCCGCATCGAACGGCCCACCCTGAGAAATGTCAGACGACCCGCCGCCGCCCTTCTTGGTGATGACCATCGAATACTCGCCCGACAACGAACGGTCGGAGCGCACAACCGGCGTGATCCGCACGCCATGCGATGTCTTCACAACCGAGATGTCGCAGAACATCGCTTTCTCCTTCACCAGCGCTGCCTTGGGGGGATCGACCCGCACCGGAACAACCGGCGCTTCGGCGATCACGACAGGCGGCGCGCCGTCGAGTTCCTGAACAAGCGTCGCGTCTTCAGGTGGCAGATAGGCCTCTTGGACAGCTTCCGCCGTCATGCCTGCCGAGCAGCCCGCGAGAGCGATGGCTGCGGTGAATGCGATGAGATGCCTGGACATGAAATCCGCTCCTTCAGAAGCGATCCGGGGCGGCGGCAGTCCGCCGCCCCAAACCCGCTGGTTGGCCCGTTAGTTGTAGCCGCTCTGCACGACCACCGAGATGTTGCCTTCACCGCGCTGGCGGACTTCCACATCCTGCCCGTTACCGGTCTGGATGATCGCCGAGGCGTTGTTGGCGCCGGACTGATCGGTGAGCGCGCGGTGGCCCGTGCCCATCTGCGCTGTACCGGCAACGTTGTTGTAGCCGTTCTGGCGCGTATCAGCCTTCAACCGCAGGCCATCCTGAGCCGTAACGGCGAGGTTGCTTTCGCCGCGCTGTTCGGTCGTCGACTGGTTACGCGTGCCGTACTGGTCCATGCGCAGGAAGTTGTTGTAGCCGCTCTGCACACCCTGCGCGTAGTGGCCGCGACCACCCTGCACAGTGACCGATCCGTTGCGGTCACCCTTCTGGGACACAGCGGCGCCGTGGCCATAGCCATGCTGATCGACCTGAACGCGGTTGCGCCCTTGGGCTTCCGCGATGCCAGCCGTACCGGCCAGCATGGCGACGGCAAAGGCTGCAGAAAGAATGCGTTTCATGGTGCGAACTCCGTTTCAATTCGCGCTGTTTCCTTGCCGGCGCGACACGAGGACAATCGCCTTCGCCACATGACCCGTGGTTGAACAGCGAATTCAGGGAGCAGGTTTCTGCAGTTGCCGCTCAGCCTCGCAGGCGTGCTAGGTTCCACGCGCGATCACACCATTCCTGAACACGACATAACGCCATGAACCCTTCCACACTCGAACAGGTCGAGCAGCTCACCGCAGCGCTCCTGCGCACGCTCGACGCGCTCGGCTTCATCACGCGCCATCTCAGTCCGCTCGGGTTTGCCCACCAGCTCGCACGCGCAGGCGAGCCAGATGCAGACCTGCGCGCCGCACGCGCGTTTCCCGAATGGGATGATCCCTACTCCGCCCTGCGCCCGCTTCTCGATGCGTCCAGCGATCAGGCGCTCGCGGCATTCGATGGCCTGCGCGAATCCCTTGCGCCGCCTGAAGACATCACACGCGCCTACAAGGCGCTGCGCCATGTCCCACGCGCGCTCGAAGCGCTCTATCCGCTCGCCGGCATCATCCCGTCCGTGAACCGCTTCTTCCTCGAGCCCGCGCACCGCTCCGACCAGCAGCTGCAAGCGGGCTTCATGAAGCAACCGCCGCCGCCCGAAACCGGCCTCATGTGCTTTGGCGATGAACCGGACGCGCGCACCTCCGTCTGGGTCTATGTCCCCGAGACATACAACGCCGCCAAACCGCATCCCGTCATCTTCGCTCTGCATGGCGGATCAGGCCGCGGCCGCGCCTTCATCTGGAGCTGGCTCGCCGCTGCCCGCACCCGCGGCGCAATCCTTGTTGCGCCAACCTCGCTCGGCCAGACCTGGGCAATCCAAGGCGAGGATCAGGACACGCCTCACCTCGCCCACATCCTCGACTTCATCCGCAACAAATGGACGATCGACCCCACCCGCATCCTGCTCACCGGCATGAGCGATGGCGGCACCTTCACCTACACCTCCGGCCTCGAACCTGCCTCGCCCTTCACCCACCTCGCCCCGGTCGCGGCGGCCTTCCACCCGATGCTTGTCCAGATGGCCAGCGAGGCGCGCCTGAACACCCTGCCCATCCACATCACCCATGGCGCCCGCGACTGGATGTTCCCCGTCGACATGGCCCGCGACGCCTACCGCCATTTCTCCGGCGCAGGGGCATCCGTCACATATCGCGAACTGGACGACCTCAGTCACAGCTACGGCACAGATCTCAGCTCAATGATTATGGACTGGCTGTTGGCCTGACGCCGTTTCCGGCCGATATGTGTGACTGAGTCGAACGACGAGGCACACCATGGCGCTTCACC
>DAIRES010000018.1:26030-30578 GCA_036795465.1 Hyphomonadaceae bacterium | reverse complement strand
TCCGGCCGATATGTGTGACTGAGTCGAACGACGAGGCACACCATGGCGCTTCACCCGAAAATCGCGGAAGTCACCGCACGCATCGAGGAGCGCAGCCGCGAAACCCGCGCTGCCTACCTCGCCCGCATCGACGACGCGCGAAAGGAAGGCCCTGGCCGGTCGCACCTGTCCTGCGGAAACCTCGCCCACGCCTTCGCCGCCTCTCCGCTTGGCGACAAGCTCACGATGAGAGGAAGAGCGCCCAACATCGGCATCGTCACCAGCTACAACGACATGCTGAGCGCGCATGTGCCGTTCAAGGATTATCCCGATCTCATCAAGGACGCGGCCCGCAAAGCCGGCGCCTCGGCGCAGGTTGCGGGCGGCGTCCCCGCCATGTGCGATGGCGTCACGCAGGGCCGCCCCGGCATGGAGCTGTCACTGTTCTCGCGCGATGTGATCGCTCTCTCGACCGCCGTCGCAATGACGCACGATGCGTTCGACGCCGGCCTCATGCTCGGCACATGCGACAAGATCGTGCCCGGCCTCGTCATCGGCGCACTGTCCTTCGGCCACCTGCCCGTGATCTTCTCGCCGGCTGGCCCGATGCCCTCCGGCATCAACAACAAGGAAAAGGCGAAAGTCCGCGAACTCTTTGCGCTCGGCCAGGTCACGCGCGACCAGCTGCTCGAAGCCGAAGCCGCATCCTACCACACCGCCGGCACCTGCACCTTCTACGGCACCGCCAACTCCAACCAGATGATGATGGAGCTGATGGGCCTCCACCTGCCCGGCACAGCCTTCGTCAATCCCGGCACGCCGCTTCGCGAAGCCCTCGTCCGCGCCGCAGCTCAGCGCTGCATCGAGCTTGCGCAATCGGGCGAGTCGATCATGGCGCACGTGGTCGATGCGAAATCCATCGTCAACGCCATCGTCGGCCTGATGGCCACCGGCGGCTCCACCAATCACGCCCTCCACATCCCCGCGATGGCGCATGCGGCGGGCATCATCGTCGACTGGGATGATTTCTCGGATATCTCCGGCGTCACGCCGCTGCTAGCGCGCGTCTATCCGAACGGCTCGGCCGACGTGAACAATTTCCACGCCGCTGGCGGCATGGCTTTCGTCACGCGCGAGCTGCTCCACGCCGGCCTCCTCCATGGCGACACACTCACCGTCGCCGGCCCCGGCCTCGAGCGCTACACGCAGGAGCCTTGGCTCGACGGCGACACACTTCGCTGGCGCCCGGGCGCCGAAACATCGCTCGACGACACCATTCTCCGCCCCGTCTCCTCGCCCTTCGAAATGGAAGGCGGCATCCGCCTGCTGAAAGGCACGCTCGGACGCGGCATCATCAAGATCTCGTCCGTCCCGAAAGACCGCCGGGTCATCGACGCACCCGCCGCCGTGTTCGAAAGCCAGAGCGACTTCACTGCCGCCTTCAAGGCCGGCAAGCTCGACCGCGATGTCTGCGTCGTCGTCCGCTTTCAGGGCCCACGCGCCAACGGCATGCCCGAACTGCACGCCCTCACGCCCGCGCTCACCAGCCTGCAGAACCGCGGCCATCGCGTCGCTCTCATCACCGACGGCCGCATGTCCGGTGCTTCCGGCGCTGTTCCCGCCGCCATCCATCTCACGCCGGGCGCAGAACAGGACGGCGTACTTGCCCGCATACAGGATGGCGACCGCATCGTACTCGACGCCGAAGCCGGCACGCTCAACGTGTTCATCAGCCTCGACGAACTCGAACACCGCGCTCGCGCTTCTGTCCCGCCCGCAGGCCATGGCTGGGGCCGCGAACTCTTCGCGCCCTTCCGCGCCGTGGCGGGCGACGCTGAAATCGGCGGCGGCATCTTCAGCGCCTACGCAGGAAACCTGACATGACTGTTGATGAGCTGATGGCGATCCAGCCCGTGATCCCCGTGATCACGATCGAACGTGTCGAAGATGCAGCCCCCCTCGCCGAAGCGCTCGTCGCAGCGGGCCTTCCCGTTCTCGAAGTCACCCTGCGCACGCCCGCCGCCGCAGATTGCATCGCTGCCATGAGCCAGGTCAAAGGCGCCATCGCCGGCGCAGGCACCGTGCTCAACACAAAAGACCTTCAACGCGCCCTCGCCAGCAACGCCCGCTTCATCGTCACGCCCGGCCTCTCTGCATCCGTCACCACCGAGACGCAGAAAGCCGGCATCCCCATCCTTCCGGGCATCGCCACCGCAACCGAGCTGATGGCGGGCCTCGATCTCGGCCTCACCCGCTTCAAATTCTTCCCCGCCGAACAGGCCGGCGGCCGCGCCATGCTGGATGCGCTGAAAGGCCCGTTCGGCCATGTCCGCTTCTGCCCCACCGGCGGCATCACGCTGGACCTCGCGCGCGATTATCTCACCCGCTCCAACGTCGCCTGCGTCGGCGGCGGCTGGCTGACGCCGAAGAAACTGATCGACGCCAAAAAATGGGACGAGATCGGCTCCCTCGCCCGCGAAGCCGCCGCGCTGAAACGCCAGTAAAACACTTTCAGAAACTGATCGGCTTGTTCGATCTCATCTTCCAATTGCGATTGGAAAGCTCAAAAGAGCTTTTCACGCTTTTCGCATCTCGCAGATAATTGAGCGACCAAATTGTTCCTCGGTTTGGAACCAAAATTCGAACTTATGGAATCGGCGGTTATTGGAAAATCTGTAGGCTTGCGTGGTGCGAGCTGCATCAACAAGCTACCGTCTGCGCGGTTTAGGTAAGTTATCCACCAACCCTCCCTCCACCATTCTTCCTCGGGAAAGTGGCTCTGGTAAACAAGGACATCATCGCCGATTGAGCCATAGTGTTCGTGGAAACCGGGTATCAAGTCAGACCCATCAAAAGCCAACCCGGAAGCGCTGACTGACACGTTCAGTTGGACATTTCTTTGGCCTGTCTCGCCTGATCTCTCCAGATCGAGCGTCTTTAGCAGCAGCCCCTTGTGCACTAGCGTTCCGCTGCAAACGAGGCGCGCCTCTTGCGCGAAACTAATTTGGAACACAGGCACGGCGACCACAGTCAGCAGCGATAATACCATGCTTCGCAATGCTGCGGAGGAAGATCGACCCAAGAGTATCTCCTTCAACCGAGCTTCAATCGACATTTTCTTCTGCTACCAAGTCAGCTCGCCCGCAAAGCATCGCGCCGTGGCGGCCCCGCCATGATCAGCATCACCACCTGCACCGCCATGGCGAGCGACAGGTAACCCACGCCCCCCATCACCTGCGGCATCGGCCCCGGCCCGAAATCGAACAGCGCTGTATTCGTCGCCAGAAGATGGTCGCGCAGCATGCCGAGCCCGACATAGCCCGCGAAGAACGTCGCAACCCCGGTCCATCCCATCGCGCGCATCATGCGCCAGCCGACCAGCCCGGCCGCCGCGCCAAACACGAACGCCACCGAGATCGACAGCGCCAGCGTCGCCAGCAGGTCGTCACTGACCTGATACGCCCACCAGTCCATCCGCCCGGCCAGCGCATCCCACCCGATATTCAGCAATGCCGCCACAACGCCGCCAGCCAGCGCCGCCGACGCCCTCTTGGGCCCTGCGCGCGTCAACCACACAGCCGCCGCGAAAATCGCAGGCGACCCAAGGCAAACGAGAAGAAGGAAAGCCGCCGTCACACGCAACACCACGCTCGAACGGCGTCAGCCTACGCGCGGACTTCAGATGACGAAAGAGTCACAAAGGTAGCAGGCGCAAAAATTCATCGTCCCGCCATTTGATCTGCCCCGGTCCCATGGCGCGAAGGATCTCATTGGCCTGCCGCGCAATCACCAGCCTTCGCTTGCGCAGCAGGTAGAGCCGCTGATCGCCTGCGCCTGCCGCCATCACGATATCCTCGCCCTTGGCCGCATCCCCGATCGCATCGCCATCAATGCCCGAACGCGGGCTCGGACCGATCAGGCCGGGCCGCAGCAGCCACCAGGAAAGCCCATAGCCGGGGTTCGCCTGGGTCGCCTCGAACAGCGCGGCATACACTTTCGGATCGGCGCCCTTTGCGCCATCCAGCACCCACTGTCCGAATTTCGCCCAATCGCGTGCGTTGAAATGCGCGCCCTGTGGCAGGAACGGATTGCCATCCGCGCCCCGCTTCCAGTCCTTTGGCCGTATGCCCAGCCCGTCGAACAGCCGAACCTGCAGCCAGGCCACCGGATCTTCCGGCTGGCTCGCCGCCTTCAACTTCCGCTTCATGATCTCGCCAAAGCACTGGAAATTCGTCGGTCCGTACACGAACTTCGCGCCCGGCTGCGTCACGGCCTTCGCTGTGATCGCATCCAGATAGGCCGGTGGCCGCGCCACTTCGCTCGCGCCCTGCAACCCCGAGGTCAGCGTCAGCAGATGGCGGATCGTGATCTTCGCCCGCGCATCCGACTTCCATTCCGTCAGAGTCTTGGCCGCCGGCTCGTCGATATCGAGCAGCCCATCCGCCGAAGCGAGCGCCGCCATGATTCCCGTGAAGCTCTTCGTTCCGCTGGCCAGCTCCCAGCCCTTATCGAGCGCGCCGACATTGGGATAATTCTCGAACAGGATTTTCCCGTCCTGCATCACCAGCA
>DAIRES010000018.1:0-25930 GCA_036795465.1 Hyphomonadaceae bacterium | reverse complement strand
GCGCCGACATTGGGATAATTCTCGAACAGGATTTTCCCGTCCTGCATCACCAGCAGCGAAACGCCTCGCCGCGCCGCCGCATACTCCGCCGCCGGACCATACGGCCCCGCCACTGGCGCCGGCTTGTTTCGTCCGCGCAGCCCCTGCGCCTGTGCGCATCCGGCAAACGCCGCCGCCCCAACACCCGCCAACACCGCCCGCCTCGATGCGTCCATCACAGCCTCCACCCGTTCAGATGTGATACCATGCAGTACCGCATCTGAACGGGGCTTGAACGGCAAGAGCGATGTTTCGCTATTTCAGGAATTCCGCGACTTCCGCCGCAAAGGCCGCCGGTTGATCGAGCATGATGAAGTGAAATCCGTCATCAACGCGCTTCAGCTTCACATCCTTCAGCCCGGCATAGGCCGTCGCATACATCCCATCCACGAAGGCAGGCGGCCGCCCCATCTGCGCGTCATAGGCATAGACCACCGTCGCAGGCGCCGTGATCTGCGGCAGCAGCGGTCGCGCGTCGTCGATCATGTCCTCATACATCGCATTGGCGACAACCGTGCGATCGGATGCGGCCGACCATGCCTTCGGCGCCGCCCGTGCAGCCTCTGTCTTCACCAGCATCCCCATCACCTGGTCCTGCCCGGCGACGAATTGCTCCTGGCTCTGCGCCGCCATCTGCGCGCGCATCATTTCGGCCTGCGGCTTCACCGTCTCCGCAGTAGCGTTCGGCATGAAGATCAGCGCATAGAACGGCAGCGCGTCGACAATCATCACCCGCCCGACCGCCTCAGGATGCTTCGCCGCCACCTCGATAGCCGTCAGCCCGCCCAGCGAATGACCCACGATCGCCGGCTTGCCCAGCGCCGCCGCATACGCCGCGACTTCCTCGACCAGCGGCGCAAGGAAAGGCCCTTCCGCATTCGGTCCCGCCGGCTCGCCCGCAAAGCCCTTCACCTGCAAGGTATGCACGCGATGCGTCGGCGACAGCTGTCTCACCGTTGCGTCCCAGACATCATCCGATGACGCGAGCCCCGGTATCAGAACCACATCGGGTCCCGTGCCCGTCACCGTCGCCACGAACCGCGTCTGCGCCACAGCCGGCGCCGCCAGCAGAAGTGCAGCAAGACCAACTACCAATCCACGCATCACTCTGCAGCCCTTTTCAAATGACCCAGTCCGTCGTCGAAAATGTCCTCGATCCCCTTCCCGAACAGCCTCGCGATACGAAAGGCCAGCGGCAGCGATGGATCGAACTTTCCAGTCTCAAGCGCATTGATCGACTGGCGGGAGACACCGAGCGCATCCGCAAGATCGCCCTGACTCCAGCCCCGCTCGGCGCGAAGCTCTCGCAATGTGTTGATCATTTGTCGAAGCCCGGTCCGGGTCCGCGCTTCATGCCGAAGCAGTAGATCGCGCCATAGCTCAGGAAGAAGATCGGCCCGACCAGGAACGTCCACAGCGGGGGCAGAACGTTGTAGAGTTCGAGGAACCCCCACACGACGCTGAAGAACGCCGTCAGCAGGCCGCCGCCGGCCATCGCCGCCATCTGCTGCTGGCGTGTGAACTCATCCGTCTCGCGCGCCAGCCGCCACATCAGCCACAGCACGCCGCCGACCGGGGCCGCCATGATGAGCGCGACGATCGCCGACAGCCACATCGGCGGCGTCTCGAACTGCTTCAGCAGGTAGGACCCGCCAAAAACCGCGACCGTGTAAAAAACCATAACCGGGACAAAAGCCCGCCGATAACGCTTGTTTGCTTCCCTGAAAGTCACTTCAGCCATGGACCTCTCCTGTAAAGTACGCTTTACAGATAGGCGCAGGCCCAAGACCTGTCAAGCACACTTTACAGGCTCGGGCTATTATTTCCCGCCGCCGGCCTTCGCGATCAGCGAGCGGATCAGGTCCGCGTCTGCCGGTGTCGCGGGATTGTAGATCACCATCGAAAGATCGGGCCGGCCATCAATGGCAAAGGCCGAATACTCCAGTCCGAGCAGGCCAGCCGGATGCCGAAGATGCTTCGTGCCTTCGCCATGCGAGCGCACGATGTTCTCGCGCCACATCGCTTCGAACTCCGGGCTCGCGCGACTGAGTTCGTCGACGAGTGCCTTCACCGCTTCCGATGCGCCCGCGCGTATCGCGTCGGCGCGAAACGCAGCCACCACAAACCGCGCAACGCTTTCCCAATCCGTCTGCCGCTCGCGCGCAAGCGGATCACAGAACATGCGCCGCAGGATGTTGCGCTCGCCCGGCGGCACGGAGCCATAATCCCACAGCACCAGACCCGCAGCGCGATTCCACGCGATGACATCCCACGTCGCTGTCTTGATGAAAGCCGGGCTGATCTCCAGCATGTCGAGCACGCGCTGCAAGCGCGGCGTCACGCCTTCCGTCACCTGATAGCGCGCCTCGGGCGGTCGCCCCAGCGCGAGCAGGAACAGATGCTCGCGCTCCACATCCGTCAGCATCAACGCATGCGCGATGCGCTCAAGCAGATCAGCCGAAGGCGAGCCGCCACGCCCCTGCTCCAGCCACGTGTACCAGGTTGCGCTCACATGCGCGCGCTGCGCTACCTCTTCGCGTCGCAGGCCCGGTGTACGCCTGCGCGTCAGTGGCAATCCGAATGAAGCAGGATCAAGCTTCGCCCGGCGATCCCGCAGATACGCGCCAAGCCTGTTCTCGACCGGATCGGATGCAGTCATCCTGTTAGTTCCTATACCCGTATAACGTCACCCATTTTACCGGGATGCAGCTTACGCCACATCTGCCTCCAACAGAATACGGAGATGATCCAATGCGTGTGTTTGTAACGGGTGCGGCTGGCTTCATCGGCTCCGGCGTCGTCCCAGACCTGATCGCCGCGGGCCACACCGTCACCGGCCTCGCGCGTTCCGACGCCAACGTCGAAACGCTGAAGCGCATGGGCGCCGATGTGCTGCACGGCTCGCTCGAAGACATTGACAGCCTGAAGCGCGGCGTCACCGAAGCCGACGGCGTGATCCACCTCGCCTTCATCCACGACTTCGCGAAGTTCGCGGAGAACGGACAGATCGACAAACGCGCGATCGAAGCCATGGGCGAAACACTCGCCGGCACGAACAAGCCGCTCGTCGTCACCTCAGGCGTAGGCCTCCTCACGCCGGGCCGTCTCTCGACCGAGGAAGACGCCGCACGCGAAGGCGCAGCACTCCCGCGTGTCTCCGAACACGCAGCGTTCGCCTTCGCCTCGCGCGGCGTGCGCGTCTCCGCGGTGCGCCTGCCGCAAGTACACGGCGCCGATGGCAAGGCCGGCTTCGTCGGATACCTGCATCAGATCGCAAAAGCGAAAGGCGTCTCCGCGTACATCGGCGACGGCTCGAACCGCTGGGCCGCGGCCCACCGCGCAGACGTCGCCCCCGTCTATCGTCTCGCGATGGAAAAAGGCGAAGCCGGCGCCCGCTATCACGCCGTCAGCGATGAACGTGTCCGGATACGCGACATCGCCGAGATCATCGGCCGCCAGCTCAACATCCCCGTAGTGTCGATCAAGCCCGAACAAGCGCCAGAACATTTCGGCTGGCTCGCCGCCTTTGCGGCGGGCGACGCCCCATCCTCCAGCGCGCTCACCCAGCAGCGCCTCGGATGGAAACCCACGCAGCTCGGCCTGATCGCCGACATCAGCCGCCCGGGCTATTTCGGCTAGGTGCTCAGTCTTCGGCTGCTTCGAAATACTTCGACAGCCGAAGGCCCTGCCCCGCATACGTTGAGTAGGAACCCGCTGCGCCATACGGCACGTCCGGCTTCGCCGTCAGCTTCTCGAACACCAGCCGCCCCACAGGCTGCCCGTCTTCCAGAATGAACGGTACATCGCGCGAGCGCACTTCCAGCACAGCCTTGCCTTTGGAGTGCGTCACGCCAAAGCCCGGATCGAAGAAGCCTGCATAATGCGCGCGGAACTCGCCCAGCTCCGGTGCGATCGGCGCCATCTCGGCCGCCTCATCCAGCGGGATCACGATCTTCTCTTTCGATGCGAGAATGTAGAACTCGCCCGGGTCCAGCACGATGCGCCCCTCGCGCGCCCGCACCGGCTCCCAGAAATCCTCCACCGTGTGTGCGCCGATGGCGGCAAGATCGATCACGCGCGAATGGCGCTTGGCGCGATACCCGACAATGTCCGAATTGGTCGGATGCAGGTCGAGACTGAACGTCATGTCCCGCACCGGCGTCTGCGGCCCACGCCGGATGCGAAGCTGCAACAGCCTGTCGCCCGTCCGCGCCAGCACGGAGAATGTGCGCGGGCTGATCTCGGCATAAAGCTCGCCCTGATACCCCGCCGGAATGCCATCGAACGCCCGCGCCCGGTCCGACACCGCTCGCACGAACACATCTATCCGCCCCGTCGAACTCTTCGGGTTCGCCGACCCCGAAAGATCCTTCGGCAGTTTCACCCGCTCCTGCAGCGGCACGAGATAGACGCAGCCCGTCTCCAGAACCGCGCCGCGCGTCAGGTCCAGCGTGTGCATCACAAGGCTGTCGTCGAGCCGATCCGCCACCACCTGCTCGCCCGGCAGGAAGCTCGCGCGCAAACGGTAAGCCACCTTGCCCAGCCGCAGGTCCAGCGACGCAGGCTGTATCTGGTCCGGCTTGATCCCGCCCTCGGCATAAACCGCGCCGGATTTCACGATCTGCTTCAGCTCGCTGTCCGGCAGAACGCCGAGCGAGCCGGCCTCCGCGGCCTTCTTCTTCACCGGCGCTTTCACGACTGCCTTTATGGACTTTGCTTTGGTCATTTCGGCGGCGTGACCTTGAAGGGCTGCTGAATCTCGGCGAACGGCTCCAGCGCCTCGCATTTTGCGGCGTGCGCGGCAAGCATCGGCCATCCTTCGGCAAGATCGAACAGTCCGGGATGCGCATCGCCCAGGAAACGCAGCGCACACGCTGTCGTCACATCCGCATGCCCGATCGACGAACCGAACCACCACTCGCTCGCATGCGCCATCCGGCTGCGCTCAAGCTCGTTCAGGCACCCTGCGATTTGCGACAGGCAACGCTCGATCCATGCCGCCGTTGCACGCTCATGCACCAGCGTCTCATAAACCATCGACACCGCCTTGTCGGATATCCCCGTCGCCAGCGCGCATACCTTCTGCGCCTCACGCCGCGCGGCGCCCGCCGGCATCATCAGGAGCCCCGGAGGCGCCAGCTGGTCCAGTGCATCCAGGATAGCGTGGCTTTCGATCAGCGTCTCGCCATTGCCCATGACCAGCGTCGGCACGCGCATGAGGGGATTGTACTGCGCGATTTTCTCCGCATCCCCGAACACCGACCAGGGCCTGTGCTCGAACGACAATCCATAGAGCCGCATCGCGATTGCAACGCGGCGCACGAACGGACTGTCATACTGGCCAATCAGAATCACGGCGTGATCTCCCTGCGCGCTTCCATATCAGCATCAGGCCTCACGCGCACGCAACGCAAAGACGTTGGCAAACTACGGAAATCATGACGTTTATGTCGCATGGATGCGGCGGTTGTGTCGCCTTCCGCATCGTGGCGCGCAGGCTCATCTATCGGGCGAGTCCGAAGCCGGCATGGGTCGGCAGGCTCGGACTGGCGACTTGAATTTGAATCGGCCCCTGTGCCTGAATTTTCAGGCCCTGACGTGTTCAGGCATGAGGCTCGGCGATGGAATTCGACGCCCTTCTTCTTTCGCGGTTGCAGTTCGCATTCACGATCGGCTTCCACATCATATTCCCCGCCTTCACGATCGGCCTCGCCTCGTTTCTGGCCGTCTTAGAAGGCCTGTGGCTGGCGACGAAGAAAACCGTCTTCCGAAATCTCTATCTCTTCTGGGTCAAGATCTTCGCCCTCTCCTTCGGCATGGGCGTCGTCTCAGGCGTGGTGATGAGCTACCAGTTCGGCACGAACTGGAGCGTCTTCTCCTCGCAGGTCGGCAGCGTGATAGGCCCGCTGCTCGGCTATGAAGTCCTCACCGCGTTCTTCCTTGAAGCCTCCTTCCTCGGCATCATGCTGTTCGGCTGGAAGAAGGTCGGGCCGCGCCTTCACTTCGCCTCCACCTGCACCGTCGCCGTCGGCACGCTGATCAGCGCCTTCTGGATTCTCGCCGCCAATTCCTGGATGCAGACGCCGCAAGGCTTTGCCTTCGCTCAGGATGGCACGATGGTCGCCACCAACTTCGCGGAAGTGATCTTCAACCCGTCGCTGCCTTCGCGCTTCGCCCACATGGTGCTGGCCGCCTTCCTCACCACCGCCATGGTCGTCGCGGGCGCCTCCGCCTTCGCGCTGCTCGTCAAGAAAGCCATCCCCGAAAGCGGCACGGCGCTGCGCATGGCCGTGCTGATGATGGCCATCGTCGCGCCCCTGCAAACCGTCGTCGGCCACGAAAGCGGCAAGGTCGCGCACGAATACCAGCCCGCGAAAGTCGCCGCGATGGAAGGCTGGTGGGAAACGAAATCCCAGCAACCAACCCTCCTCTTCGGCTGGCCCGATCAGGCCGCTGAAGAAACCCACGCCCAGATCGGCATCCCCGGCTTCGGCTCATGGTTCGTAGCCGGAGACTCCAACGCAGAACTCAAGGGCCTGAAAGCCTTCGCGCCCGAAGACCGCCCGCCCGTTTGGATCACCTTCTGGGCCTTCCGCGTGATGGTCGGCATGGGCCTCGCCATGGTCGGCCTCGGCATCTGGGGCGCCATCGTCTGGGCTACGAAGCGCCTCGACCGCGCAACGCTCTATCATCGCGCGCTCGTCCTCGCCGCGCCCTCCGGCTTCGTCGCCGTCCTCGCCGGGTGGATCGCTGCCGAAGTCGGCCGCCAGCCCTACGTCGTCTACGGCGTCCTGCGCACAGCCGACGCCGTGTCCCCCGTCGAAGTCGGCGCCGTCGCCACATCGCTGCTGTTCTTCATGATCGTCTATGCGATCGTCTTCAGCGCAGGCGCCCTCTACATCCTCCGCCTCATGGCCAAGGGCCCCGACAGCGACGAACCGCCACCCAAGGAAACCAGCGAGCCGCCAGGCTCGCCACTCGGCACAGGCGTCAAAAGCGCCACCGCGAAGGGAGCCTGATCCATGCTCGGCATCGAACTCTCCATGATCTGGGCTGTCCTCATTGCGGTCGCCGTCTTCCTCTATGTCGCCCTTGATGGCTTCGACCTCGGCGTCGGCATCCTCTTCCCCTTCGCGAAAGACAGCCGCGAACGCGACCAGATGCAGGCCGCCATCGCGCCCGTTTGGGACGGCAACGAAACCTGGCTCGTCCTCGGCGGCGGCGGGTTGTTCGCGGCCTTCCCGAAAGCCTACGCCGCGATCATGCCCGCGCTGTACATCCCGATCTTCCTGATGCTGCTCGCGCTCATCTTCCGCGGCGTGGCGTTCGAATTCCGCCACCACGGCCGCAAGACGGGCAAGAAATGGTGGACCGTCGCCTTCTCCGCCGGCTCAATCACCGCCGCCGCCGCGCAAGGCCTCGTGCTCGGTGGCTTCATCCAGGGCGTCAACGTCGTCGATGGCGAGTTCGTCGGCGGGCCGCTCGACTGGCTGACACCCTTCTCCTTGCTCGTCGCAACATCCCTCGTCGGCGGCTACGCCCTGCTCGGCGCCGGCTGGATCGTGTTCAAGACCGAAGGCGAATTGTTCGAACGCGCCCGCCGCTGGCTGAAACAGCTCGCTATCCTCTCGACCATCGGCATGGGCGCCGTCAGCCTTGCAACCCTCAGCGTCGACCCCCGCATCACCGAACGCTGGGGCGTCACCATGACCAGCATCGACTGGCCGGTCTTCATAAAGCTCGCCCCGCTGCCCATCGTCGCCGGCATACTCTGCTTCCTGCTCTGGCGCGGCGCAGATCTCCGCCGCCATTCCGCGCCCTATCTCTACGCCGTGGGCCTCTTCCTCGTCGGCTATATCGGCCTCGCCATCAGCGTCTGGCCTTACATCGTCCCCTTCACGATGACCCCGGCCGAAGCCGCCGCCGCAGACAATGCGCTCGCCCTGCTGCTCTGGGGCGCGCTGCCGATGCTGCCCATCATCCTTGCCTACACCGCCTATGTGTACTGGCTCTTCCGCGCCAAGGTGACCGATGAAGCTTCCTACCATTGAAGGCCCGCCCGAAAGCGGCGAACCAAAACGCCCCCTGGGCCGCAGCTTGCTCTGGTTCGCCGCCCTCTGGGTCGCGGGCCTCGTGACGGTGGCCGTGGTCGCCTATGCGCTCAGGGCGCTGATCCTTTAGCAGAGCTATCTGGCGCTCTGCCGCGCCACGTCCTATAGGGCGGTCGAGTCAAAGAAAGGCAGCCGCCATGACCAAAGAAACAAAAGCCGGAAAACCCAAAGCCTGGCGCCCGCAGACCCTGATGGTCCGCGGCGGAACCACGCGGTCGCAGTACGGTGAAACATCCGAAGCGCTCTATCTCAATTCGGGATTTGTATATGACAGCCCGGAACAACAGTCGGCCCGCATGGCCGGCGACGAGCCCGGCTACATCTACTCGCGCTACGCCAACCCCACCGTGCGCATGTTCGAGGAACGCCTCGCCCAGCTCGAAGGCGCCGAAGACTGCCGCGCCACCGCTTCGGGCATGGCTGCGATCCACACCATGCTCGTCGCCCCGATCAAACCCGGCGACCGCATCGTCGCGCCGCGCCAGCTCTTCTCGTCCTGCGTCTGGATTCTCAAGAACGTCATGCCGAAAATGGGCGTCGAGGTGACATGGGTCGATGGCTCCGACATTGCCGACTGGGAACGTGCAATGGCGAAGCCGTGCCGCTTCTCCATCATCGAGACGCCGTCCAACCCGCTGCTCGACGCCGTCGACATCCGCGCCGTCGCCGACCTGACGCACGCAGCCGGCGGTGAACTCATCGTCGACAACGTCTTCGCTTCCCCCATCCTGCAGAAGCCGCTCGCGCTTGGCGCCGATTGGGTCGTCTATTCGACAACGAAGCACATGGATGGACAGGGCCGTACGCTCGGCGGCGCCATCCTCGGCAAGACCAAGAAGATCGAGGACGATCTCCAGCAATACTACCGCCACACCGGCCCCTCCATGTCGCCATTCAATGCGTGGGTCGTGCTGAAAGGTCTCGAGACGATGGACCTCCGCGTCCGCCGCATGAGCGACAACGCCCGCCAGATCGCTGACCGCCTCGCGACCAACAACAAGATCACTGCCGTCCGCTACCCCGGCCGCAGCGACCACCCGCACCACAACATCCATGCATCCCAGATGGAAGGCGGCGGCTCGATGCTGTCGATCTCGGTCAAGGGCGGACTGGACGCGGCCTATGCCGCGCTCAACAAGCTGAACCTGATCGACATCTCCAACAACCTTGGAGACTCGAAGTCGCTCATCACCCACCCGGCCACCACCACGCACCGCACCCTCACGGATGACGAACGCGCGGCCATCGGCCTCGACAACACTTGGCTCCGTCTCTCCGTCGGTCTCGAAGACCCCGAGGATATCGCCGAAGACCTGGAACAGGCGCTGGGCTGATCCAACAGCGGCGCAAGCCGAACCCGACCCACGCCTGACCTCCCCCTTTCAGGGGGGAGGAACCAGGTTGAGAGCACTTGCCCAACATCGAAGAGCGCTCCCGCGTCAGGGTTCCTACCCCTGAAAGGGGGCGCCCTCAACACTTACCGGCTCCAAGTCCACCCACACTTCCCCTCACCCCAGAGTTTAGTTGCCGTTGCAACATTTTTAGTTGCAAAAGCAACAAACGTGTCCATATCACCTGCACAACGCAAACGCCGCTCCTCCGACGCGGCGGGGGGCGTTCCGTCAGTTGAAGGATGTTTGCACATGAAATCGCTTTTCGCAGGCGCCAGCCTCGCGCTTCTCGCCCTCGTCGCCTGCAGCCCGGCCCCCGCGCCTGAAGCCGCAGCGCCCGCGCCGGTCGAAACCGCCGCTCCGGCCCCGATCACCATCGCCGCCCCGGCTGGCGACTACGTCGTCGACCCGACCCACGCCTCGGTCGAGTTCAAACTGCATCACGTCGGCCTGTCCTATTACGGCCTGAAGTTCCGCACCTACGACGCGACCGTCTCGTTCGACCCGGCCAACATCGCCGCCTCGAAAGTGTCGGCCACCATCAAGGCGTCGGACATCCTCGCCGGCTACCCGGCCGACTACGTCACCAACCACCCGGGCACCAAGTTCAAGTCGTGGGAAGACGATCTCGCCAACTCCACCAACTTCCTCGACGCCAAGCAATTCCCGACCATCACCTTCGTCTCGACCTCGGTTGAGCCGTCGGGCGAGCGTTCGGCGAAAGTCACCGGCGACCTGACCCTCAAGGGCGTCACGAAGCCGGTCACGCTCGACGTCACCTTCTCGGGCGAAACGGCGGCTCACCCGTTCGCGAAGGTCCCGGCCATCGGCTTCTCCGCCACTGGCTCGTTCAACCGCGCTGACTTCGGCCTCACCTATCTGGCCGGCATGATCGGCGACGACGTGAAAGTCGAAATCGAAGGCGACTTCATCCAGAAGGTCGCTCCGGCGCCTGCTCAATAACCGCAGGCTAATCGTTTCACATATGCAAAGGGGCGTGGACTCTTGTGGTCCGCGCCCCTTCTTGTATGCCTTGGCAGGACCCAGGATTTCAAAGGCATAGCTATTGGCGCGTTCACCCGCTTTCGAAGCTGAAACAGACGGCGTGATCATCCGCGTCCGCCCGATGTTCATCGAAGCCGAAAGCTCGCCCGAGGAAGACAAATTCCTCTGGGCCTACCACGTCGAAATCGAAAACCGCGGCAACCGCACGCTCCAGCTGATGACGCGTCACTGGAAGATCACCGACAGCGACGGCCGCATGCAGGAAGTCAAAGGCGAAGGCGTCGTCGGAAAGCAACCCGTCCTGCGCCCCGGCGCCAGCTTCGAATACACCTCCGGCTGCCCCCTCACGACGCCTTCCGGCCTCATGCAGGGCGCCTACCAGTTCGAGGATGAAGACGGCGGCGCCTTCGAAGCGAAGATCCCCCTCTTCGCCCTCGACAGCCCTTACGACGAACGCCGTCCGAACTAGACGCCTTCGATCACGAAAGGGTCCGGCTGCGTGCAGCTGTAGTCGGCGATCTGCTTTTCGACGCGCACCGTTTCGATCACGCCATTCACGGCGATAATCATGTAGCGCTCGGAACGATCGCCCAGGAACAGCCTCTGCTCGTGCGTAACGAGCGACATCGCACGGCAAAGATTGAGATTGCCGTCCGAGACAAAGCGGATCCACCCCTTTGGATCAAGCTGCTTCGCCCAGGCATGCGTCGTGAACGGATCGCTCGCAACGATGCAGACGAGATTGTCGTAGCCCGACCGGCGCAGCCGCTCCGCATTGAGCACCAACCCCGGCACGTGCCGCTCGGTGCAGACCGGCGTGAAGGCGCCCGGCACGCCGATGGCCAGCGTCTTGCCACGCCCCATCACGTCATGCGCGCGCACCGGCACGACCTGCCCGTCGATCAGCTCCGCCACCAGCGCCGGCGGCATATACGTCCCGACCAGATCCTTCCGCGAATTCGGCATGACGAACCTCAAGAAAAGCCCCGCCAACATGACCGGCCGGGTTTTTCTTCAGGTTAAAATCCGCGGGCTCTCCGTTAATCCCTGGCGCGCCGGAACGTCGCAGCGGGCCTCATTGCTTGGCAAGGCTCGCAATGAAAGCGGCGATATCCTCGCCCTGCGTATCCTTCAGGATACGGCTCGTATTCGGGTGATCGGTGTTGAACCACGCCACCAGCCCGCCGGGGATCTGGTCCACCTTCACGGACCGGAACGGCTTGGCCGCCGGGTTCGGCGAAGCCGCCTCGTCCGCCGTCACCGAATGGCACGAGCTGCACATGGCCAGCGCATAGGCCGAGCCGCGCTGCATATCGCCCGCGCCCGCCCCCTCACGCGCCCATGACGGCGCAGCGATCCCGCAAACGACAATAGCTGAAAACAAGATCCGTCCGAGCATCCGCTCCCTCCATGTTTATGGAAGCAAGCAGAATGCAGGCGCGCCCGGCGGCGCTTGATCTGGATCAAACCGGCTGCGGCGGGCGCGCCCGAAAGCGCGCCCGCCTCAACTCAGATGCTGTCGACCGGAAAGCGATACAGCCGTCCGCAGAACTGGCAGTCCGCAGCGATGGCGCCATCGGCCTCGGCCAGCGCCGTGAGCTCGTCGCGCGGCATCTGCCGCAAAGTCGTCAGCAGCTTCTCGTCCGAGCACGTGCACTTGTCCGTCAGGACCTTCGGCGGCTCAAGCCGCACGCCGGTCTCATGGAACAGCCGCAGCAACAGCTCCGCCGACGGCAGGTCAGGGTCCGCCAGCTCAAGGTCGGTGATCGTATCGAACAGGTGGCGCGCATTGTCCCACTGCTCAACCGTCTCGCCGCGCGAAGCATCGCCCGCAACCTGCTGGATCAGCGCGCCGCCGGAACGCCAGCGCCGCGTGCCGCCCAGCTCGGAAATCTCCGCAACCGCCAGACGCACGCGCGTCGGCACCTGCTCGGACTGTGCGAACCATGTCTGCGCGCAATCAGCCAGCGTCGCGCCCTCGATCGGCACCATGCTTTGCCACGGCGCCTGATCGGGATCGTTGGGCTGCAACAGCAGCGCTAGCACGCCCGCGCCAAGCACCTGCGGAATATGCGGCCGCTGGCCCTTGTTGATCCGGTCGAGATTGTCCCACTTCGCCTTGTCGATCCGCAGGTAGCCGCGCACGCCGCCATCGGAGCGCGCCTCAGCCACCATCAGCGGCACCGGGCCACCGCCCTGCGCCTGCACCATCACGCGGCCATCGAACTTCAGCGAAGCCGACACCAGCACAGCCAGCGTAACCGCCTCGCCAAGCAGGTGAGCCGCCCAGCGCGGATAATCATGCCGCTTGAGTATGGGATCGAGCACCCCGTCCCCCAGACGCGCAATGCGTCCGCGGACCGAGGTATCCTCGACCTGGAACGACGCAACGAAGTCATCGCCTGCGCCCAAAGGATCATTTGGCATAGGTTTATCGGTCATTTCGGGGGAGCTATCATGTGTGAGCATCCGCGCCAAATGGGCGTTGGGACGCACGGTTTCAACCCGTCCGCGATCGAGCCCGCACCCTCCGCTCTCCCGGCCAAAAAAACATCCCGTCCCCTCAATCCGCTCTCCCTGCGCAGCGTACTGAACCCATGACGCTTCCCTCCCTCCCGGAAGGCTACCGCGCCGCCGTATTCGGCGCCTCGGGCGGAATCGGCGAAGCGCTGGTCAACGCCCTCGCCTCGGACGAGCGTTGCGCCCTCATCCATGCCGGCTCGCGCAGCAGCCCGCTCCCGGAAACGGCCCGCGTGAAACCCTTTACCTTCGACCTCGAAGACGAATCCTCCATCGCCTCGGCCGCCGGGCAGATCGCGGCGGGCGAAATCGATCTCGTCATCGTCGCCACCGGCCGCCTCCACGCGCCCGGCCTCCAGCCCGAAAAATCCACCCGCTCGCTCGAAGCCACCGCCCTGCACGAAGCCTTCGCGATCAACACGATCGGCCCTGCGCTCATCGCGAAGCACATGCTGCCGCGCCTCGCCCGCAACCGCCGCGCCATCTTCGCCGCGCTTTCGGCCCGCGTCGGTTCGATCTCCGACAACCGCCTCGGCGGCTGGCACAGCTATCGCGCCTCCAAGGCGGCGCTGAACATGCTGATCCGCACTTTCGCCATCGAACAGGCGCGCACCCATCCGCAAACCGTCTGTGTCGCGCTCCACCCCGGCACGGTCGACACACCGCTGTCGAAGCCCTTCCAGTCTGGCGTCGCAACGGAAAAGCTCTTCACGCCCGCCCTGTCGGCCACCCGCCTGCTCGCCGTCCTCGACACCCTCACCCCGGCCCAGTCCGGCCGCCTGTTCGCCTGGGACGGTCAGGAGATCACCCCGTAATCGCCTTATCGCACCCGTCTCCATCGACGGCGCTCCCCGCCTGCGCCATATGAGTTGAGCCATGACAGAACGCACCAAGCCCCCCGCCGACGACCAGCCCGTTTCCGCCCGCATCCGCGCGCGCATCGTCAAGGCGAAGCGCCGCTTCAACGCCAACGACAACATCGCCGCCTTCATCGAGCCGGGCGAACTCGACGCGCTCCAGCTCGAAGTCGAACACAAGCTGAAGGCCGTCCTCGAAAGCCTCGTCATCAATACCGAGACGGATCACAACACGCACGAGACCGCGAAGCGCGTCGCCAAGATGTACATCCGCGAGGTGTTCCAGGGCCGCTACATCGCCGCCCCGCCTGTCACCGAATTCCCGAACGCTTCGATGCTGAACGAGCTGATGATCGTCGGCCCGATCACCGTGCGCTCGGCCTGCAGCCACCACCTCTGCCCCATCATGGGCCGCCTCTGGATCGGCCTCATGCCGAACGAACACTCGAACCTCATCGGCCTGTCGAAATACTCGCGCCTCGCCGAATGGATCATGTCGCGCCCGCAGATCCAGGAAGAAGCCATCACGCAGATGGCCGAACTCCTGATCGACAAGGTCCGCCCTGATGGCTTGGCCGTCGTGATGGAAGCCGACCATTTCTGCATGCACTGGCGCGGCGTGCGCGATAACCAGACCAAGATGATCAACTCCGTCATGCGCGGCTCCTTCCTCAAGGACCCAAGCCTGCGCCGCGAGTTCCTGTCGCTGCTCAACCTGAAGGACTGACTTCAATGCTCGTCCGCTGCCTCTACGCCAGCCGCGCCGCCACCAGCGCCAGCGTCGCCATCCTCGATGAAATCCTCGCCCAGTCCCGCCGCAACAATCCGGCCAAGGGCATCACCGGCATGCTCTGCGTCTCGGGCAATGTCTTCATCCAGGTGCTCGAAGGCGGCCGCGACGAAGTCTGCGATCTCTACCACGCCATCGTCCGCGACCCGCGCCACGAACACGTCCGCCTGCTCGACTATGCGGAGATCAGCGAACGCCGTTTCGGCAACTGGACGATGGGCCAGGTCAACCTCGCCAAGATCAACCCGTCCCTCCTGCTGAAATACTTCACGCGCGCCGAACTCGATCCGTTCAACGCCTCGGGCGCCGCAACGCTGTCGCTCCTCGGCGACCTCGTCTCGTCCGCCTCGATCGTTGGCCGCGGCGAATAGCGGAAGGACCGCCGCCTACTTATCCGAAATGCTGAACTCCAGCGCCTGGATCCCCGGCGGATTTGTCGGCGACAGCAGCAGACCGCCCTCGATCGCGCCACGCTCGCACGTCCATGCGAACCTGCCCGTCAGCGCGCCCGTCGGCTTGATCGGCTCATCGCTCCTGCATGCGCCCACCTTTTCCTTCAGCCCGGCAAGCTTGCGCTTCCAGTTGTCCGGCGAGCGATCCATCAGGAAGTTCATCGCCAGCATGGCCCGGCCCGGCTCGATATCGCCCGCGCCATACATCGCCCCCGCCGCACGATAGGCCGCCGCCAGCGGCGCACTCACCGCAATCGTCCGCCCCGTCAGCATCCCCGCCTTGTGCAACTCAAGCGCAGCCCTCCGGTTGACCGGCGAAGCGCCCGCATACGTCCCGCTCGCGAACGCAAACAGCCCGATCCCCTGATCCGGCATCAGCAGCACGTTCGAGCCATAGCCCGGATACCCGCCGCTGTGCGCCAGCGTGAAACCAAGCTCGCAGTCGAGCCCCGCATTCATCCCCATGCCATAGGTGTTCGCATACCGGCACGGCGCCCCGCCCTCCAGCGTCACCCGGTCGATGTTCATGGGGAAGTTCAGCCCCTGCGCCAGCTCGCGCACGGTCGACCGCTTGACGGGCCCCTTCTCCGCGCCATCGCGCGGCGGCCACGCGTCCAGCAGGAACGACATCCATTTCACATAGTCGTTCGCATTGGTGACAACGCCGCCCATCGCGCCGAACACGCCGTTCGGCATGGTCGGCTCCAGCACCCACGCCTCGTTCTCCCAGCGATAGCCCCGCGCCAGATGCGCCGGATCGACATCGCGCACCTCATAGGTCGTCGCATTCATGCCGAGCGGCTTCATGATCTCGGCGCTGATGTACTGGTCGTAACGCCGCCCCGAAACATTGGTGATGATCCGGCCAAGCGTCGCATAGCCGAAGTTGGAATATTCGAACGCCGTCTGCGGCGCGCGCGTGAACGGCACGCCCGCGCGCAGCATCGCGGTGAAATCCGCCTCCGACAGCGGCTGCTGGCGATCGCCCCACGGATCATCCGTCACCAGCCCACCGACATGGCTCAGCAGGTCGCGCACGCGTATGCGCGCCGAATCCGTCGTTGGATAAACCCAGCCCTTCATCTCCGGCACATAGGTTTCCGCCAGCGCATCCAGCGACAGCTTGCCTTCGTCACGCAGCTTCAGGATCGCCAGCGCCGTGAACGCCTTGCTCATTGAGGCGATGCGGAACATCGTCTCCGCATTCACTGGCGCCCGCGTCTCGATATCCTGCACGCCCGACGCGCCCAGATGCACAATCCGCCCATCCCGCACGACGCCCCACACCAGCCCCGCCAGATGCTCATCGGTCTGGAATTTCGCAAACTGCCTGTCGACTGCCGGAAAGCCCGTCTCAGCTGCCGCCACCGGCGCCGGCGCCACCTGCGCACACGCTGGCGCCAGCAGGCCCACCGCCGCTGCCGCTGCCCACTCCCGCCAACGCGCCATCGCAAACTCCCAGCCGGCCCAACGCCAACTGTGATCTTGCGCCACAACGATTGCAAGCAAGCCTGCTTCAGGCGCCGAGCGGAAACACTACGCTGAACCTGAAACCCGGGGTGTCGACGCCCACATCCGATACCCCGCCGATCTGGCTCACGGAAGCATCCATGATCCGCAGGCCAAGCCCCCTGCGCGCACCCGATTGAACCGGCGGCGCGCCGATCCCGTCATCCTCGCAGAGAAGCCGGGCCCTGCCATCCGACAGGCGACCCAACGAAATGCTGATGACGCCCGAACGGCTATCCGGAAAAGCGTGCTTCAGCGAATTCGAGACAAACTCGCTGACGATCATTCCGACGGCGGATGCGCGCCTGCTGTCGATGCTCAGTTCCTCGGCCGCTACATCGATCCGCACATTTTCAACCACGTTGGCGCGCAGCAGATCCGTGAGCCGCTCCAGATAGCGGCCAAGATTGACCTCATCCGCCTTGCTCGTGATGTTGAGCTCTTCATGCACAAGCGACACCGTGCGCAGCCGCAGCGATACCTCGTCAAGCGCCGAGCGGACATTGTCGTCCTTGGAGGCGCCGCGCTGCAACTTCACGAGCGATGAAACGGATTGCAGCGAGTTCTTCACCCGGTGATCGATCTCCTGCATCAACACCGTCTGGTTCTTCAGCGCGCGACGGAGGTCCATCTGCGTCATGACCTGCCGGGCCAGCAACTGAAGCGAACGCTTCTGGAAATCCGTGAGCACGCGCGTCTGGAAGTCGAGCACGCATAGCGTGCCAAGCGGCAAGCCCTCCGGCGTCCTCAAAAGCGCGCCCGCGTAGAAGCGCAGGCCCGGATCGCCAAGGCAAAGCGGATTGTCCGACATGCGGCGATCCGCGAGCGTGTCAGAAATCTCGACGAAGCTCTCTTCCAGGATTGCGTGCGAACAGATCGATGTTTCCAGCGGCGTCTCGCGAACGCCAAGACCGGTCTCGGCTTTGAACCACTGACGGTTCTCGTCGATCAGGTTTACCACCGATATCGGCGTGCCGCAGATGATCGACGCCAGCTCGACCAGCTCGTCGAAGTCCGCTTCGCGCGGCGTATCGAGAATGTCGTAGGACCTGAGCGCAGCAAGCCTGGCAGCCTGTAACGGGTGAACGGCTGCCTTCACTTGAGTTAATCCTGTCGCCCACGCGCCTTCTGGCGCATGTTTGACATAACACTGATCCCGCACTTGGGTAGTCGCCTTGGCGCCGCTTATCCCCGCAGGCACCACTCCAGGATCGCCTTCTGCGCGTGCAGGCGGTTCTCGGCTTCGTCGAACACCAGCGATTGCGGGCCGTCGATGACGTCCGCATCCACTTCCTCGCCACGGTGCGCCGGAAGGCAGTGCAGGAACTTCGCCCCGCCATTGGCCGCGCGCATCAGCTCGCCGCTCACCTTGTAATCGCCAAGGTCAGCCAGCCGCTTGTCGGCATCCTTGTCGCCCATCGACACGAACGTATCGGCGACCACCACATCGGCGCCCGCGACAGCCTGCTTCGGATCGCGGAACAGGTCGATGCGTCCCTGCTCGGCCCGCGCGCGCTCCACATCCTTCATGTCGGGATCATACCCCGCCGGCGTCGCAATGCTCAGCGAGAACCCGAACTTCGGCGCCGCGTGGATGAACGTGTTCGCCATGTTGTTGCCATCGCCCACCCACGCAATGCGCGAGCCCTTCAGCGTTACGCCCGCCTCTTCCAGCGTCTGCAGGTCCGCGATGATCTGGCAGGGATGCGATTTCTCCGTCAGCCCGTTGATCACCGGCACGGATGCAAACTGCGCGAACGCTTCCACATCCGCATGGCGGTTGGCGCGCATCATCACCGCATCGACATAGCGCGACATCACCCGCGCCGTGTCCTCGATGCTCTCGCCGCGGCTGATCTGCGAATCCGTCGCCGTCAGAATCAGCGACGTTCCGCCCAGCTGGCGGATCGCCATGTCGAAGCTCACGCGCGTCCGCGTCGAGTTCTTCTCGAAGATCATCGCCAGCGTATGCCCGGCCAGCGGCGCGTCCTTGTCCACCGTGCCCTTGGGCAGGCCCTTGCGGGCTGCCTTCCGGGTCTTGGCGTTGTTCAGGATCGACCTCAGCTCGCCCGAAGACATGGGCCACAGATCGAGGAAGTGGTTCATGACCCAGCGGCCGTCATCATGCTGGCGAACTGCTGGTCGATGATGTCGATGGCTTCGCGCACATCGTCCTCGGTGACGATCAGCGGCGGCGCGAGGCGCAGCGTGTTGTTGCCCGCCGTACCCACCAGCAGGCCGCGCTCCGACAGCTTGGCCCGCAGCGGGATCGGATCATCCTTCATGCGCAGGCCGCGCATCAGGCCCGCGCCCGTGACTTCCTTCACCAGCTCGGGATAGCGCCCCTTCAGGCTCTCCATCCCCTGCTGCATCGTGCCCGCGACGCGGCGCACGTTCTCGAGGAAGCCCTCGCCCGCCACAACATCAAGCACCGCATTGCCCACGGCCATCGCCAGCGGCCCGCCGCCGAACGTCGTGCCATGCACGCCCTTGGCCATGCCGGACGCAGCCTTCTCGGTCGCGAGCACCATCCCCATCGGGAAGCCGCCGCCAATGCCTTTCGCCGCCGCCAGCAGGTCGGGCTCCGCGCCCTCATACCACTGGTGATGGAACAGCTTGCCCGTCCGCCCGGCGCCGCACTGGATCTCGTCATAGATCAGCAGCACGCCATGCTCGTCGCACAGCTTGCGCAGGCCCTGCAGGCACTGTCCGGGAACTTCCCGCACGCCGCCCTCGCCCTGCACCGGCTCGATGATCACAGCCGCTAGGTCCGGCTCCTTGATCGCCAGCTTCAGCGCATCATGATCGCCGAACGGAATCGACCGGAAGCCCTGCAGGCGCGGACCGAAGCCCTCGCGATATTTCTCCTGCGCGCCCGCGCTGATCCCGCCCAGCGTCCGCCCGTGGAACGAACCCTCGAACGAGAGAATGCCGATGCGCTCAGGCTGCCCCTTCGCCCAGTGATAGCGCCGCGCGATCTTGATGCAGCCCTCGATCGACTCGGCGCCCGAGTTCGTGAAGAACGCAAAATCCGCAAACGTCAGGTCGACATAGCGCTGCGCCAACCGCTCCTGTCCCGGCACGCGGAACATGTTCGACGTGTGCCACAGCTTGTTCGCCTGCTCGCTCAGCGCCTTCACCAGCGCGGGATGGCAATGCCCCAGCGCGTTGACGGCGATGCCTGCGATGAAATCGAGGTAAGGCTTTCCCTTGTCGTCATACATGCGCACGCCCTCGCCTCGCTCGAAGACGACCGGGCTGGGGCCGTAAACGGGAAGCACTGCGTTCGACATGGGGGCATCTCCTTATGACGCCGGTGGAAACTCTGAAAAACCTCTTTTCAGGGGTAGATTTGGAAGCGCGCTCAATGAGGCCGGTCGCCCCAAGTGTCAATGAAAATGCAGTGACTCAGGGGTAAAGCCCCTCAGAACCTCAGTCGCTCCCGCACGTTCAAACCCGACGACAATCGTGCGAGATTGGCCCCATGAAACCCCGCCTCACCCTCATCACGCTCGGCGTCGACGATCTCGACCGCGCACTGCGTTTCTATCGTGACGGCCTCGGGCTCAAGACAGACGGCATCGTCGGCACGGAATTCGAAAACGGCGCCGTCGCCTTCATCGACCTGCAGCCCGGCCTCCGCCTCGCCCTCTGGCCCCGCAAGAGCATCGCCGCCGACACCGGCCTCACCCTCACAGGCGCCAGCCCCACGAACATGACGCTCGCCCACAACGTCCGCAGCGAAGCCGAAGTCGATGCTGTTATGGCCGAAGCAAAATCCGCCGGCGCAACCATCGTGAAACCCGCCGCCAAAACCTTCTACGGCGGCTATGCCGGCTACTTCCTCGATCCCGACAATCACCTATGGGAAATCGCGTTCAATCCCGCGATGCTGCCGGAAGACTAAACGCCCTCGCCCCCAACACGCAAACCTTCAGCTTCGGCGTGGAGGCGGCGCCAGATCCTGGACACCGTCCGGCAACGGGAAATCCAGATTCGGATGGCCGAGATAGGAGAGCTGTCCCGCCTTGCCTTCGTCCGAGGTGTACAGCCGCACACCGATGCCCTGCAGCGCCAACATCAACGCCTGTATCTGATCCACGCCCATCGCATAGGACCTGATGTCCCCTGCTTCGAGCCCGCGAATCCGGAACGTGCACCTGTAGTCATTGCCATCGGGCGCCGGCTGGTGGAGTTCAACCACCACTTCTCTAGACGTCGCACCCGACACCGTGAGCGTTCGGCTGGCGACTACATGATCCTGCGCCATGACGATCCATTCCGCTTGCAAAGTCCCGGACAAACGCGCGGAGCGGATCAGCGTCCGCTGCCTCAAGCCTTCAGCTTGTACCCGGCCTTCAGCCAGCGCCAGCACACGACACACAGCACCAGTGTCACCGCCAGCGACATCAGCCCGCCAAACCACAGGTCGCTCTCGGCGTGTCCTGTGAAGCCATAACGGAAGCCGTCGATCATCTGGAAAAACGGATTGAAATGGCTGATCGTCACGAACGGCTCAGGCAGGCGCCCGATCGGATAGAACGTTCCCGACAGCATGGTCAGCGGCATGATGACGAAGTTCTGCACCGCCGCCATGTGATCGAACTTGTCCGCCCAGATGCCGCCGAGCAGGCCGACCGCGCCCATGAATAGCGACGCCACGATCGAGAAGTAGAAAACCGCAAACACGTTCGCGACCTGGAACGGCGTGATCTGCATGATCCACACCGCCGCATACGTCACCAGCCCGACAAGAATCCCGCGCGTCACCGCGCCCGAAAGAAAGCCGATCGTCAGCTCCATCGGCGACAGCGGCGGCATCAGGAAGTCGACCGAGTTGCCCTGCACCTTCGCGATGATCAGCGATGACGATGTATTCGCGAACGCATTGTTGAGGATCGCCATCATCACGATGCCCGGCGCGAGGAACGTCTCGAACGACACCCCGCCCACTGTCGCGGCCGAGCCCTGCCCGAACGCCAGCTTGAACACGAACAACATCAGCAGGCTGGAGACCACAGGCGCAAACAGCGTCTGCATCCCCACTTTCCAGAACCGCCGCGTCTCGCGCAGGCACAGCGTCCACAGCCCGAGCCAGTTCACCGCGCCATATTGCCGTGGCTGCAAGAGCCCCGGCCCGGCAGCTTCCATGGCGGGTCGCGTCACTGTCTGATCCATGGCCGCGTTTTATGCCCCTTAGCCGCTAGCGCCAGAGAAATGTTGTCTGCAGGTCAAAGGCGCAAGGCCCCATCACCCGATACCGGCCCGCACAGCCATACGCACCGCTGTCAGCTTCCCCCTCCCCCTTGTGGGGAGGGGCGCAGGGGTGGGGGGCGGCTCAACATGCGCGATGTCGATGCTGCTTACCGTCCAACAGCCCCCACACCCCACCCTCTCCCCACAAGGGGGAGAGGGAGAAAGCCCCCGCCAGATCCCGCACATTTCTCCCGCCAGATCGGGGGACAGCCACCGACCCAACCCCACCCCCACAACGCCCATCGCCACCCCGCCTGTAGGACAGCTGCAAACACCACCCCACCACCCTCGTGTCCCGACACAATACTGCGGGCATGAGAAAGCCCATGACCGATCCCATGTCGGCGCCCGCCTGGCCGCCAACCGAATTTCCGCTCCCGCGATTGTGGGAGCGGGCGAAAGCCATGTTCGCCGTCATCATGCGCGAAGCGCGCTCGCTGCACGCCCTCGTCACGCGCCCGCGCATGACATGGCCCGAGCGCACCAGCCTTCTCTGCCGCCTCGTGCCTGTCGAGAAACTCGTCCGCTCCCTGATCGTCACCGAGGCGATCATCCACCTCCTGATGACGCCGCATGGCCGCAAGCTGCTGGCGACCACCAAGCCGGTCACACCGCCGCCACCGCCCGCCATCGCAACGTTGCAGCAGCGCCTCTCCGCGACCGAAGCCGCCGCGCCGCCACAACACGACAGCGATCCGGAACAAGCCTCATGCGCATTCCGCGTACTCGCCTGGCAATTCCCGTCCAGCGTTCCTGAAGCAGAAGACGACGAAGCCGCGCAAGACGAACCGGAAGCCGCGCCGCGCTCCGCCACTGTTGATGCGCGCGACGACGCCATCCGCGACCCCGCGCGTAAATCGCGGCCCGGCCGCACGCCTTCCACGCAAAAGCTCGCGCGCCGCATCGCCGCGCTGTCGCGCATTCTCGAAAATCCGCAGCCCGCGATCCGCCGCCTCGCGAAATTCATCGCCGGCCTGTCGCCCTACGCGCTGGAGCTGCCGAGCGCCTACACCGTCGATACGCGCTGGTGGTGGCATGGCCGCCCGGAATTCTTCAACGCCTGCGCGCTCGAACGGCGCGCCGTTGTCGCGCTGGACCGCACGCGAAACCGCCCCGACGATCCCGGCTAGTGCCATCTTCCAGCGCCATCCATTCCGCCCCGCAGCCCACCTGCGGGAATGCGGGCGCATGCCTGCTCAGGCGCCGGCCGGCCAATCCACAGAAACAGGCCGTGAGTCCAAACCGAGTCCGCATCCGGAACTTCGCCCGAAAGTTGAGTCCTCACGGCCACACCTTGCCGAAACCCGCCCGCGACGGCGTGACTCACCCCTGCCTGTGTACAACCCCAATATATTGATTAAGCTGTTAGGAAGCGGCGCAGCATATTGCGGCCAGCCCTGTCGCAGATACTATTCCTTGAAATTAGGAAGCGGGTCAGCGCCGACACAACCTACATCTTGTGTCTTGCATGATTCCCTGAGGCTGTGGAGAGACATTCATGGGCTGGACCGAAGAACGCGTCGCAGAACTCAAGAAACTCTGGGCCGAAGGGCACAGTGCAAGCCAGATCGCCAAGCGACTGGGGTCGGTCACCCGCAATGCGGTGATCGGCAAGGTCCACCGTCTCGGACTCTCCGGTCGGGCGACTCCGTCCCGCCCGGTCAAGCGTCCGCCCCGCCTCGCGCGGCCCAAGCCCCAGCAGCAGCAACTGCCCCGTCAGGCATCGTCCGCCCCGGCCGCCCGTGGCTCGACCGCCCTGGCCGTCCGCGCCGAACCTGCCCACCACCACATCTCCGAGGCCGAAGCCAACATCGAGCCCAAGCGCCTGTCCAACGGCGACATGGTCACCGTGCTGACGGTCAAGGATTCCATGTGCAAATGGCCGATCGGCGATCCCGCTGACGCCAGCTTCGGTTTCTGCGGTCACGGCTCAGCGGAAGGCTCGCCCTACTGCGCCGAGCACGCCCGCGTTGCATTCCAGCCGGCCAAGAAGCGCGAACGCCGCGCCCGCGAGTTCGACTACATCCAGAAACTGGCAAGCTGATCCAGATTTATAACACGGGCCTTTTCAGGCACGCCTGACTTTACCCGCGACGGCGCCGCCCCGAAGTCCTCAGGACTCCGGGGCGGTTTCGTTTACGCTCACGGCATGAGACGTCTCGTCGCCAGCGTCGCAGGTTCATCCTCACCCGATCTTCGCTACTTGCACGAATGCGATCACGCCGGTCCGCTGAACACATCAGGGCCTGGTCGCAAACGGATTGGGAGCCAGCCATAATCGAAATCTACCAACGCCTCGAGGCTGTGCTCGAGCGGCTGCCAGTTGCGGTCGCGCTCGTCTCGCGTTCGGGCGAGCTGATCGGCAAGACCGGCGGCATATCTGGACTGCTCGGTAAAATGGCTCCCTCCTTCGACGCGCGCGAAGCAGGCCGCTGGAGCTTTGCCGATGCGCGCGGTTCCGCCATTCCGCGCGCCGACTGGCCAATCGGTCGCGCGCTGCGCGGTGAACGCCACTATGCCGGCATGATCGGCAAGTTCCTCGATGGCGAAGTGCGCAAGATAAAAGTCACCAGCATGCCGACCTTCGATCCAAAAGACGAAATCGCTGCAATCACTTTCGTCCAGGCCCTCGATAGCCGCTCCCGTTCCGCCGATGGCTCGCACCACGACCTGCAGGAACGCCTGATCGACGAGTTGGTCAAAGCAGTCGGCCGCTGATTACCGGCGCTCGAACGCCCACACCCAGTTGAACCGTTCGCTGTCGCGGCCCCACGCTTCGTCGAACTCTCGCAGAATATTCCCGCCCGAAAACGCGAGGCCCACCGGCGCCTCCGGCAAAATCCCGGCGATCATCGCAGGATCAGCCGGCGCCGCCTCGACCCATCCGCCACCATAATCCGTGCGGCTCTTCCCGCTCACCGGCAGGAAGGTGCGGAAATAATCGTCGTCGAAAAACAGCGTGACTTCGGACTCGAACAGGAAAGGCGTCGTCACCAGGCACGCCACCCGGCAATTCTTCGGCCGCCTGTCCGATCTCTCGATCGCCGCCGCCGCCGCAAAAATCGCCGCGATGCAGGCGCGCTGCGTATCCACCGTGGCATGCGGCGGCTCGACCACCTTGGCGAAAACCGGAACCTTGAAATTCCAGAACCGCTCGCCGTTCACCTGCTCCGGCGTCGGCAATTGCTCCACGATCCGCTCCGGCCAGCGCGCCAGTGCGCGCAGATGCCGTGCGGGATTCCGCAGCTTCTTCCGGGGTCGTATGTCGAGGCGTCTCATGCGCCCCGACATTTAGCTGATCGCGATCACTTCGCCACCAGATCCTTCTGCAGCGTCTTGATGCACATCATGAAGAACAGCGCCGGCGCAGCATAAAGCACGGACGTGATCAGCAGCGAGTTCTGCAAAGCCTTGGCCTCGGCCGCGCGGCAGAAGGCCTGCGCCGCATCCGGCAAGGCCTGCAACGCCGCGCCCTTGCACGATGCCCGCGCAAGGTCCGCGAAGCCTTCGGCGTCCGCCGACATCGAGAAGAAGATATCGGAAACATACCCGATGAACGGCGGGCCCGCGCCATACCCGAGCAGATTGATGATGAACAACAGGATCGCCGTCGCCGTCGCGCGCGTGCGCGCGCCGACCACACCCTGCCCGATCGTGTACTGGGCCGCGAGGTAGCCATACTTGATGCCCGCGCCCATGCAGATGCCGAACAGCGCGACCCATTTGTTCTCCGCGCTGAAGCCCAGCAGGTAGAACGGCACACATGCCACCAGTCCGATCGCCGGCAACCATGCAATCGCGTTCGGATGGCGCTTGACCACCTTCTCCGCCATCCACCCGGTCATCACCACACCGACCGACGCCGCAAATGCCGACGGCACGTTGAACAGCAGCGTCGCCTCGGTCAGCGTCACGCCATGCGTGCGGATCAGGAACGAGGTCTGGAAAGTCGTGATGCCGTAACCGCAGAACGACGCCAGCGTCGCCCCCGCCGCCATCA
>DAIRES010000160.1:0-7557 GCA_036795465.1 Hyphomonadaceae bacterium | reverse complement strand
GACCGGCTGACGGGATTCAGAGTTGCTGCGGCGCCTTGACGCCGCCGCATTCTTCGATCAAACACCCGCCCCTTGGATCAACCTCCTTTCGGATGCGACCGATGAAACGGCGTTACGAAAATCAGATCGCGATGACCTACCAGCCAGAGCTGGCAGGTTGCGATTGCATGGAGGGATAGGTCCAAGACGTCAGTTACGACTGATGGAAACCGAACCCTCCGCGCCACTCGCCGGAGGGTTTTTTGTTGTCGCTCATGCAGCGTGACAAAGCTCCGGGATGCGCGGAGGGTCTGCGAACAAGGAAACGCAGACATGAGCACGTTTGAAGTGTTCGAAACGGCGGCCGGTGGCCGCATCAAGGCCTGGGTGAAAGGGGTGCCTGTCGAGGACTCCGCCCGGGAACAGCTGGAAAACGTGGCGGGGCTGCCGTTCGTGCACTCCCACCTCGCCGTCATGCCCGACGTCCACTTCGGACGCGGCGCAACCGTTGGCTCGGTGATCCCGACCAAGGGCGCGATCATCCCTGCTGCTGTCGGCGTCGACATCGGCTGCGGGATGATGGCGGTGGAAACCACGCTGCGCGCTGAACACCTGCCGGATTCGCTGGCGAAGCTGCGCTCGGAGATCGAGCGCAAGGCGCCGGCGGGCGTGGGACGGACTGGGGAATGGGGCACGACCCCGGACTCTGTCATCTCGCGCTGGCGGAACTCGGATCTTGAGGAGCGCCTTGATCGCATCCGCGACAAGCACCGCAAGATTCCGAACCACAAGGTTGGCGCACAGCTCGGCACGCTTGGCTCTGGCAACCACTTCATCGAAGTGTGCCTCGATGAGCGTGGGTTTGTCTGGGTGATGCTGCACTCGGGCTCGCGCGGCACGGGGAACCAGATCGGGCAGTACTTCATCGAGGCGGCCCGCAAGGCGCTCGAGAAGCGTGTGCTCGGCTTCCATGTGCCGGATCAGGATCTCGCCTTCTTCGTCGAGGGCGAACCGATCTTCGACGACTACATCGAGGCGGTGGGATGGGCGCAGGACTACGCGCGCGCCAACCGCGAAGCGATGATGGAGCGGACGCTGCAGGCGCTGCGCGAGCAGATGCCGAAGTTCAAGCTCGGGAAGCACGCGGTGAACTGCCACCACAACTATGTGGAGAAGGAACACCACTTCGGCGCCGACGTGTGGGTGACCCGCAAGGGCGCCGTGCGCGCGGGCGACGGAGAGCTGGGCATCATTCCGGGCTCGATGGGCGCGAAATCGTTCATCGTGCGCGGGAAAGGCAACCCGGATTCGTTCTGCTCGTGCTCGCACGGTGCGGGACGGAAGATGTCGCGCACCAAGGCGAAGGCGTCGTTCACGCTGAAGGATCACCGCGAGGCGACCGAAGGCGTTGAATGCCGCAAGGACCAGGGCGTGATCGACGAAACGCCGATGGCCTACAAGGACATCGACGCGGTCATCGCCGCGCAGACCGACCTGATCGACGTGGTTCACACGTTGAAACAGGTGGTGTGCGTGAAGGGCTAGGATGAGGCGGCGCTCCGGCGCCGCCTCTTTCATTCTGGAATTGGACGATGGTTGAGACAGTTACCCTCGAACGCGGGCGGCCCGGGCAGAAGGTGGCGCTCGAGAACCTCGTGCAGCTTTATGTTCATGACTTCACCGATTTCCTCGGGCCGAAGCGGCAGATCGATGTTGGGGAGGACGGACGGTTTCCGGAGCTGATCGCGCTGGAGCGATACTGGAACAACAAGGACCGGTCGGTGTGGTTCATCCGGGCGGATGGCGCGCTCGTGGGCTTTGCGCTGCTCAACACGGTGACCCATTCAGGGCAGCCGGCGGATTTCAACATGGCGGAGTTCTTCGTCTCGCGGCCCTATCGCGGCAGGGCCGTGGCGGACCGCGCAGTCGTCGACCTGCTGCACAGGCATCCCGGCCAGTGGGAAGTTGCCATCCTGGCGCGCAACGTTCCAGCGCAGCGCTTCTGGCAGCGCGCCATAGCGCGGGCGAATATCTCGGCCATGGAAACGCTTATCGAGGGCGACGAGCCATCGCGGACGCTGCTGAGGTTTGTTGTCGCCGGAAAATAGAACGGGCGACGCGGGGAGCGCCGCCCGTTGCAGTCATCGGCTGCACGTCAGACCGCTTCGATAACGGTCGCGATGCCCTGACCTCCGCCGATGCACTGTGTGGCCAGCGCGAAGCGTTTGCCTTCGCGCTTCATGATCTGCGCGGCTTTTGCCGTGATGCGCGCGCCGGTTGCGCCGAGCGGGTGGCCGATCGAGATGCCGCCGCCGTCGATGTTGACCTTCTCCATCGGGATTTCGAGCTGGCGGATCGAGGCGACGGCTTGTGAGCCGAAGGCTTCGTTGATCTCGACCACGTCGATATCGCGAATGGTAAGCCCTGCCCGCTCAAGCGCCTTGCGGCACGCCGGGACCGGACCCATGCCCATGATTTCCGGGGGCACGCCTGCGACGGCGACCGAGCGGATACGGCCGAGAATGTCGAGGCCGTGACGCTTTGCGTATTCTTCCGATGTGATGAGTGTCATGGCGGCGCCATCCGTGAGAGGCGAGGACGTGCCTGCCGTCACAGATCCATCGGTGCGGAAGGCGGGCTTGAGGCCGGCGAGGCCTTCGAGCGTGGTCTGCGGACGCAGCGTGCCGTCCTGATCGACGATGCCGTCAGCGGTTTTCACAGGCACGATCTCGTCGCGCAGGCGGCCTTCGCGTTGGGCTTCGGCGGCCTTCATTTGCGAGACGTAGGCGAGCTTTTCCTGATCAGCGCGGGAGATGTTGAACTGCCGCGCGACGTTCTCGGCCGTCTCGCCCATGGAGATATAGGCGTCGAGCAGAACGTCCGGGTTGTTTTCGGCCTTGCCTTTGAAGCGTGGGTTCGGGGAGTGGTTGAAGCCGCCCTGCGGTACGCGCGTCATGCTTTCGACGCCGCCGGCGATGAAGGCTTCGCCTGCGCCGATGGCGATCTGGCCGGCTGCGTAGTGGATGGACGACATGGATGAGCCGCAGAAGCGGTTCATCGTGATGCCGCCGAGTTCGATGGGAAGGCCCGCCAGAAGGCTGGCGAGGCGGGCGACGTTGGAGCCCTGCTCTGCTTCCGGATAGGCCGTGCCGAGCACGACATCTTCCAGCGTCTTCGGATCAATGCCGGTGCGTTCGACCAGCGCCTTGATGGCGATTGCGGCGAGATCATCGGGGCGGACGCCCACGAGCTTGCCCTTGTTGGCGAAATGGAACGGCGTGCGTGCGTAACCAGCGATAACAGCCCGGGCCATGTGCGACTCCCTGTGTTGGCTCGTTATATGATGGTCATCATATTGCACCACACAAGAAGGTCCAGAGATTAAATCGAAGGCTCCGACGCCACGTTAAGGTCGCGTTCCGGGGTTATGCCCTTGGCAAGGTTGAGGAGTTTGCGGCAGAGACTGTCGCGGGACAGAGGCCGGGACCTGATGCGCCAACTTGTACTTCTTCGTCACGCCAAAGCCGCGGTCGATTCCGCCACGGGCGAGGACTTCGACCGGCCGCTCGCCGCGCGCGGGCGGGAGGATGCGCCGGTTGTTGGCAAGGCGCTGGCCGATGAAGGCGCTGATCCGCAGGTCGTGCTGGTATCTGACGCCAGGCGGACGCGGGAGACGTGGGGGCTGATCGCAGCGGTCTTTCCGAAAGCGGAAGTGCGGTTCCTGAAGTCGCTCTATCTCTGCCCGGCGGAATTGCTGGTGGCGGAAGCGGAGAACGCCGGGGCCGAGCGCGTGATGATCGTTGCGCACAATCCGGGGTTGCATGAGCTGGCGACGCGCTGGGCGCATCGTAACAACGAGCTGGAGACGAAGGTGCGGGCCAAGTTCCCGACATGCGCCGGGGCGGTGTTTGCGCGCAAGGACAAGGATGCGTCCTGGAAGCTTCAGGCCTATGTGACGCCGAAGACGATTTCGGATTGATCAGTCCGCGATTGGCGTCTGGGCCGACGGGACGATGATGAGATCGCCGACCCCCTCGAACGACCAGTTGTTCACGAGGCCGAGCAGGTAAACGCCATAGAGCGCCAGGAAGATCAGGCCGGTGAGGATGCCGACGCGCCGGTGCAGGAAGATCACCAGCGTGACGAGGATCGCGGCCGCCGCCATGGCCCAGTTGCTGAAGGCCGTGAATTCGGGGCTGAGCGCTTCGCGCGGCCCGAGGATGCCGACCACGCCGCCGACGCCGAGAATGTTGAAGATGCAGGCGCCGATGATGTTGCCCATGGCCACATCGCTCTGTTTGCGGAAGGAGGCAGCCATTGCGGCGCCGAGTTCCGGCAGTGACGAGCCGAATGCCAGCAGGGTGAGGCCGACGATGCGTTCGCTGGCGTTCAGTTCCTTGCCCAGCGTGATGCCGCCATCGACCAGGAAACGCGCGCCGAGCGGCAGGCCAACGAGACCGATCAGGATCAGCATGGTCATGCGCCATGCCGGGGTATTCATGATCGCAATTTCTTCTTTGGTGTCTTCAGTCCTGTCTTCGCGGTCGATCATCCACGCCAGCACGGCGTAGATCGCGAGGACGACAAGGAAGATCATGCCGACGATCTGCGTCAGACCGAAGAACATGGTCACGCCGATCCACGCGGCCGTGCAGCACAGCATGAAGAATGCGGTGATCCGCATGCGGTGGGCGTCTGTTGCGATCGGAAAGATCAGGGCGGGAAGCGCCAGCACCAGGAAGATGTTGGCGATGTTCGAGCCGATGATGTTGCCGTGGGCGAGCCCGGAATAACCGGACGATGCCGCCTGCACGCCGATCAGGAATTCCGGCATCGACGTGCCGAAGCCGACGATGACGATACCCACCAGCAGGGGCGATACGTTCGACTTGTAGGCAGCGGCGAGAGCGCCGCGCACGAGGCAGTCGCCCGAATAGATCAGGACGGCGAAGCCGATGACGAGGAATATGATCGAGGCTGTCATTGGCCTTGCCTCCCCTTCCCCTCAGCCGCCCGGAGGGCCTGACTAGTCGATACGGCGATATTCGATCAGGTTCAGCAGGCTGAAAACAACAACAACAGCCAAGATTGCCCAGACAGCCGCCACGGTATTCTCCTTCAGACTTGTCTATTGTGCGTCTATGCCTGTCCTAGACCGTTTCCTGCAAGGCTCCTACCCCTTGAGAAAGCCGACAATTCGCGACCGTGTCTTCCAGAGCTACTGGCGTATGCGCCGGCCGGCGACGCTGGGCGTTCGCGGGGTGGTTGTGGACGAACAGGGGCGTGTGCTGCTGCTGCGGCATACCTACACGCCGGGCTGGCACTTTCCGGGCGGAGGCGTCGAAAAGGGCGAAACCTGCGCGTTGGCGCTATCCCGCGAGCTGGAAGAGGAAGCGGGAATCAGGGCGGAGCCCGGGGCGTTCGAGCTGGTTTCGGTTCACGCCAACCACTCGTTTTTCCCGAACGACCATGTGCTGGTGTATCGAATAACCGCGTGGACGCAGGGCGAAGCGACGCAGCGGGGCGAGATCGCGGAAGTTCGGTTCTGCGACCCGCGCAACCCGCCGGACGAGATTTCAAAGGGCACCAAGCGTCGACTGGACGAGATTTTCGCAGGCGCGACACGCAGCGAGCAGTGGTAGGCGCGACCTCGTGCTGCATTTTGCGCGCTGATCGGCCATTGATTTGCAGTAATGTTTAGTCATCACTGCCGCCCGGACGTGGAGGACGTGAATGCGACTGGCTTCGATCTCCCAACTGGCCGCGAGCTTTGGCGCGGCGCTGGCGCTAGCCGGCTGCGGCGAGCCGACTGCGGCGACGGCGAATCCGCTGGTCGGCAATCTCGAAGGCGATGCGGCGTTGATCGCATCTGCGCAAACCATCAGCGACACGATCGGCGGATGCGTGAAGACCGAAGACGCCGCTGTCGAGTCGAAGGTCGTCGGGCTTCAGAGCGGCGCGATCGTGATGCTGGGATGCAGCCAGGGCGGCTATGCCACAACGCATCGCCTGTTCGCCGTGCGCGGCACGGACAAGCTTGAGCTTCTGTCGATACCCGACTTCGGCCCTGAAGGATGGTTCGGCACCACGCAGGCCAGCATGGCGGAGATCGACGCGGGTACTGAGATGCTCACCACGTTCCGCAAGGCGGCCGATGATGGGCGCTGCGGCTCGGAAGCTTCTTACCACTGGGACGGCAAGCGCTTTGCGCTGCAAGAGCTGCGCTGGCAGGATTGCACGGGGCCGGATCGCAAGGGGCCGCCCTTCCCTGTGATGTGGCCGACGCAGGTCGGCACGGTGGTTGATCCGAATGGGGCGACGCCGGAGCCGTAGCGGTCTCGCTGATCGTCTGAACAAACAAAAAGGGCGGCTCGATTGAGCCGCCCTTCTGCATTCCGGGTCTGAGCCCTACTCCACCGCTTCCGGTTCGGGCTTTTCTTTTGTGGTCGCTTTCGGTTCGGCCACGAACTTGAACGACAGCTTCTCGGGGTCGTTCTTGTCGATGTCGATCTTCACGCCGCCGCCCTTCTGGAGCGAACCGAACAGAAGCTCGTCGGCCATCGGTTTCTTGACGTGCTCCTGGATGAGCCTGCCGAGAGGACGCGCGCCGAACGCTTCGTCGTAACCGCGCACGGCCAGCCATTTGCGGGCTTTCGGCGTGAGCGCGATGGTGACGTTGCGATCCGCCAGCTGGGTTTCCAGCTGCAGGATGAACTTGTCGACGACCATCTCGATGATCTCTTGCGACAGGCCCGCGAACGGGATGGTTGCGTCTAGACGGTTGCGGAATTCGGGCGTGAACAGGCGTTTGATCGCCTCCTCATTCTCGTCTTCGCGCTTGCCGCGGCCGAAGCCGATCGACTCTTTCGCAGCATCGGATGCGCCGGCGTTCGTGGTCATGATGAGGATCACGTTCCTGAAATCGACCTTCTTGCCGTTCGAGTCTGTCAGCGTGCCGTTGTCCATCACCTGCAGGAGGATGTTGAACAGGTCGGGGTGCGCTTTCTCGATCTCGTCGAGCAGGAGGACGCAATGCGGATGCTGGTCGACGCCGTCGGTCAGCAGGCCGCCCTGATCGAATCCGACATAGCCCGGAGGCGCGCCGATGAGACGCGAGACCGTGTGGCGCTCCATGTATTCCGACATGTCGAAGCGCAGCATCTCGACGCCAAGGATGGACGAGAGCTGTTTCGCCACTTCCGTCTTGCCGACGCCTGTGGGGCCGGAGAACAGGTAGCAGCCGATCGGCTTGTTCGGTTCGCGAAGGCCAGCACGCGCCAACTTGATCGCGGTGGACAGCGCCTTGATGGCGTTGTCCTGACCGAAGACGACGCGCTGGAGATCTTTTTCCAGCGAGCGGAGCTGTTCAGAGTCGGATTTCGATACCTGCTTAGCTGGAATGCGCGCCATCTTGGAGATGACGACCTCGACCTCGCGGGCGCCGATCTGCTTGCGGCGTTTGCCTTCCGGCGCGAGCCACTGGGCAGCGCCGGCTTCGTCGATCACGTCGATCGCCTTATCCGGCAGCTTGCGGTCGGTGATGTACTTGGCCGAGAGATCAACCGCGGTGCGGATGGC
>DAIRES010000159.1:0-7590 GCA_036795465.1 Hyphomonadaceae bacterium | reverse complement strand
ACCGGGTCTTCCTCGCGCATGATCCGGTCGATGATCTCGCGTTTCATGCGCTGATCGAAAGACAGGGCGGCTTGCCGTGCAGCAAGGATATCCGCCTTGGCAGGACGCTCCGCGCGTGGTTCGCATGCCGAAACAGCGAGCGCAAAAGCGATCCACGTGGTCCGGCTGTGGCGCCGCGACATCGATCCTCCTGGAAGCATGCGAAATCTACGGCCAGATGCGCGCCGAAAGGAACCCCGGACAAACCTCTCCGTTTCTGACGCGATCACTGGGTTAGCGCGATACTGGAGTTCGCGAGCCATGACATTCAATCGGTCACATATGGCGTGGGGCGCGCTGGTTTCGGGCGCTATCCTTGCGACCGGCGGAATGGCGGCAGGCGTCTCGGAAGAACCTGTTCGCATGTCGGCGCTGAAGGTTTCCGGAATCGCAGGTTATCAGGTGATGGACCTGACGGGCCTTCGGGTGGGCGAAATTTCCGAAATTGAATGCGATGCGCAGGGCCGCACGCGGTGGCTTAACATCGATCTGGATGCAGGCGGGCAGGCTCGCGTTGCTTCCTTCCGGGCGGACCTCGACACCAGACGCAAGCTTGTCAGCCTGCGTCTGTCCGAAGACCTGCTGATCGCGCGGGCGGATGCCGGCGCGATCGATGCGGTCAGCTCGCCTTCAGCTTGAACTTGAACGTGTTGGCGTCCGGCTCCGCAGTGGTTTCCCACGGGCGACGCTGGGCCAGCGTAATTTCACCTTCGCCGGCTGCGATCGCTTCAATCACCACAACTTCCCAATGGCTGCCGCCGGCAAAACCCGGCGTGAACTGCGCGGTCGATGTTGCGCCGCCCGGGCCGTCCGTCGCCTTGATGAAGGCCGGCGGTGATGCCGCGCCCCAGACATAGCCAGCTGTCGGCACGCCAACCAGGGCGACCGAAATCTTGTCGCCGACTTTCACGTCCACGCTGGCGCCGGCATCCGTGGCCGTCAGGGTGCGGACAACGCCGGCAACGGTCGGGGCAGGCAGTTCGCGTGTCTTGATCATGCAGGTCTTCGTGGTTGCGCCCGACTTCCAGGTCACTGAAGACCCATCCGTCTGGAGTGTGGTGGTTGCGTTCTTGTATTCCATGCCGGTCTGGCTGTCGGGGTTGCCGGGAAGCGTTTCAGCAGCGCCGCCATCAAGCCGCGCCAGAACATCGCTGCCATTGCCGCTGTTGAAAACGACGTCAACCGCGCCGCCGCCTTCGCACTCGTAATTGACGGCGTAAGCGAACGCGTCGGGCGCTGCCGGCGTCGCGGGCTGGTCGGCGACCGGCGTTGGCTCGGCCGGCGCAGGCGGCGCCGGCTGGTTGCAGGCTCCCGCAAGAAGGCCAAGTCCGGCCACGGCGGCGATTGCCCTGAAGCTCATGAAAGTCCCCGATTGAGTGTCCTGACGCACTTCTCGACCCGGGCCGGGAGGCTGGCAATCCCCCGAAGCCAGCCATTTCGGGCTTTTTGCCGTGGTTACAGGTATGGGCGACAGGCGCGCGCGAATCCCTTCAGGATGCCGCCTGATTTGCCACGGAAAGCGGACATGGACCTGATCTCACTTCTGCACTCCCTGGCCGCCCTGTGTGCAGGCGGGGCTGCTGCGTCTGGCTGGACCGCGGCTGTGATCGTCGCCAACTCGGCATTTGATGGCCTCGATCATGGCCGGGCTGATCGGATGCTGCGCAAGGTGCTTTCGGCGACCGCTGGTTTCCAGGCGGCTCTGCTTGGCATCGCGACCGGCGCTGCGCTGTTGTCCAACGCGCGCGCCGCGGCGATCGTCGCGGGCGTGGCCGCGCTGGGTTTCCTGTCGAATGTCTGGACGCTGGCGCCGCGCCGCGACAAGGCTCCGGAAGGGCTGAAAAAGAAAAATTCGACCCAGCGCATCGTCGCTGTCGCGCTGACGCTGCTCATGACGATGGTTGCACTGGCCGCCGGCATCATGGCGGCCTTCAGCATCTGATCCCGCCCGCCGTCAGGCGGGCGAGACGTTCAGGTGAAGCAGGATAACGAGGCCGTTGCGAAGACGCCGGCGATCTTCGGATCATTGCTCAGGTTGCTGGGCAACATGTCGGAAAATCGTTTGTTGTCTTCCATGGCCTGGGCGACCCGGCCAAACTCCTCTGGCGTCAGGCTTTGTTCCAGCGCGTCGGCAAGACAGGCGCAGCCTTTTTCGGAACCCATCTTGGTGCTGCACGCCCCCGCGATCTGGGGCTTGCCAGCCGCTGCTGCACTGCAGGCGCCGGCGACCCCCAAAGTCATTAGAAGGGACGCTACAAGTGAAACTAGGCGTTTCATCTACTCTCCCTTTTGTTTTGCGGGTTCGATTTGCCCGCATAGCCAAATTGACGCGCCTCAACCTTGTCCTTGTCAAACGAAGATTGGCTGCATTTTCCACGAATGCTTGCCGTTTGGGGAATGACTTAGCGTGAGATGGCCGTAGCGTTTTCGAGCCCGTACGCAACCCGCTCGCATCATGCAGCAAAGCGTGTATCCCCTGCCGGAAGCGAGACGGAGCCGGTCAGACATGGACATAGCCATCCGATCCTTCGTGAACGGGTTCCCCGAATTCATGATCCAGGGCGGCTTGACGCTCGCCCTGCTGATCGCGGGATGCGTCGTTCATGTCCTGCTGACGCCGATGAAAGAGCTGCAGCTGATAAAGGCCGGAAATATTTCTGCCGGCATCAGTGTCGCGGCGGTGATTGTCGGTCTGGCCATTCCGATGACCGCGTGCCTTGCAACGGCGAATTCCGTCTATGACGTTCTGATCTGGGGCGTGGTCGCCATCCTCTTGCAATTGCTGGCGTTTCGGGTCGCTGACCTGTTGTTGCGAGATCTGCCCCGGCGGATCGAGCGGGATGAGATTGGAGCGGCCGTTCTGCTGGCTGCGGTGAAGCTGGCTGCTGCTTTGGTAATGGCGGCGGCCTTGTGAGTTGGAGCCCACACCCGAATATTAGGGTGTCGCGGAGACGTGCATGAGAATCCCCGATTGGGTGGTCTATGCGGTCGTTTTGATCGTCATCGTCGGGACCCTGTTTTCCAGTGGTTCCGGGGACAAGGATGAGCCTTGGGGATTTCGCGACGAGAAAGTGCAGACCGATCCGGAATTCGCTGACCGCGGCCGCACGCCGTCAATCGAGGACCGCGACGTCGCCATTCCCGCGCCCGAGAGCGAAGACAGCGAAGGCGAGCGGCTTCCCGATTCCGATCCGTTTGACGAACGCGTACTGGTACAAGTCGGCGACGCAGAAGACGGCATCGGCACGGCTTTTGCCATCAACCAGTCCGGCGCGTGGCTGACTGCGCGCCACGTCGTCGACGGCTGCTCGCGCGTAGGCCTTGCTGTCGGCAACGGGCGCATGGTGCGCGTTGATGCGGTGCGCACGTCCAGCAACACTGACCTTGCGCTGTTGCTGACCGATCGCGCGCCGACGGCGCTTCCACTCGCACTCGACCGCGAGTTGCGAATCGGTGAGCCGGGATACCATGTCGGCTTCCCGCAGGGCCGGTCCGGCGAGGCGATCTCGGTTCTCGAATCGCGCTCCAACCTGGTGACGCGCGGTCGGTATGCGATGGAGGAGCCGGTGCTGGCCTGGGCCGAGCAGGACAGGTCCGAGGGCATAGAAGGCACCCTGTCCGGCATGAGCGGCGGGCCCGTATTCAACCGGGATGGCGCCGTCGTGGGCGTCACGGTGGCGGAAAGCCCGCGCCGCAATCGCATCTACACTGCATCCCCCGATTCAATCCGCAGCTTCCTGGAAGAGCAGGGGCTTGTCGCGCCGGGCGGCGAGGCGCATGCACTCAGCGCTTCGTCATACACACAAGAAGCCGACCGCTTGCGTGAAGAACGCGCCGTTGTGAAAGTTCTCTGCCGCGTGGGTGAAGACCAGTGAAGACAAATTTCGCCGACCGTTTGATCGCTGGTGTCCGCAAAAAAGGGCCGTTGTGCGTGGGCATAGATCCGCACGCAACGATGCTGCCCGCCCTGTTTGGCGAACCCGGCCCCGACGCTGCCGCGAAATGGGGCGTCGCCCTTGTCGAACGCTGTGTCGGGCGCGCCGCGGTGGTGAAGCCACAGGCGGGCCTTTTCGAACGCTGGGGTGCTCGCGGCATGGCGGCGCTGGAGCAGGTCTGCCAGGCCGCAACGCGCGCCGGGTTGATCGTCATTCTCGACGCCAAGCGCGGCGACATCGGATCGACGGCGGAAGGCTACGCCGAAGGCTATCTTGGCGCTGGCTCGTCCTGTCCCTGCGATGCGATTACCGTGAACCCCTACATGGGTATCGACACGCTTCAGCCCTTCGTCTCCGTCGCCGAGCGCGAGGGGAAGGGCGTTGTGGTTCTTGCCCGCACATCAAATCCGGGTTCGAAGGATTTCCAGCAGAAGCTGATCGCAGGTCCCGAAGGCGAGCCTCTCTACATCCACGTCGCGCGCTCGCTCGCGCCAATGATCGCGCGGCTTCGCGGTCCTGAAACGGGCTGGTCGGGTCTGATGATGGTCGCCGGCGCCACGGGCCCGGCTGAAGCTGCGCGCTTGCGGGCGACGTCCGGCGATGCGTTGTTTCTGGTACCGGGCTATGGCGCACAGGGTGCCGGCGCGCGCGAGTCCATGGCGGGGTTCGTCCAGCGGGCTGGCGGCCTTGAAGGCGGTGTCGTCAATGCCTCCCGCTCCGTCGCAACGCCTGAAAGCGCCAGGGGGGCGGCCAATATCAGGGATTGGGAGCGCGCAATCGACTTTGCCATTACGGCTGCGCAAGCTGAACTGGTCGAGGCTGCCCGCGCCTGACGGGCCTTTCCCCGGCGTAAAAGCCAAGTCTGCGAAACCTTTACCAATTTGTGGCACCCCTGTCCGCTTACCGGCGGTGGCGCGATGCTTCGTAAACATATCAATCATACGGCGATCATCTCGCTGATCATCGTGATCGTCGCTGTCGCGGTCGATTATCTGGTCAGCACTTATCTGATGCCGGATGACCGGCCCTTCGAAGCATCTACCACAATTGTTATCTCGCTTTTCGTGGCGCCGCCTTTCGTGTTCTTCCTGATCCGCCAGAACGCCAAGGTTCAGGTGGCACAAACCTCTCTGGCGGAGGAGCGCTCGCGCCGCCTTGCGGAAGTCGAGGCTGCACGTGACGCTGCCGAAGCTGCAACGCGCGCCAAGAGCGAATTCCTGGCCAATATGAGCCACGAGATCCGCACGCCGCTGAACGGCATTCTTGGCATGGCGCAGGCGCTGGAGTCGCGCCATCTCGACGAGGCGACGCGCAACATGGTCGGCGCCATTCGCGACTCGGGCGGCACGCTCATGGCGATTCTCAACGACGTGCTCGACCTCTCCAAGATCGAAGCCGGCCGCCTCGAAGTCTCACCTACAGACACCGGCGTTCTGCATACAGTGCAGCAGGTCCACCGCCTGTTCCTGACCACGGCGAACGAGAAAGGCGTGAGCTTCACGCTCTCCGGCGACACCTCGCCGGGCCTTCGTTTGCGCTATGATCCCGTGCGGGTTCGCCAGTGCCTATCCAACCTGATTTCCAACGCTGTCAAATTCACGCGGGTTGGCGGGGTGGACATCAACACCTCAGTGGCGCCCGCGGAGAACGGCCGCACGCGCGTCACGATCATGGTGACGGACAGCGGCATCGGCATGGACCAACCCACGCTTGCCAGACTGTTCGAGGCGTTCACGCAGGCCGATGGGTCAACCACGCGCCAGTTCGGCGGCACAGGTCTCGGCCTCGCGATCTCTCGGAAGCTGGCGCGCCTGATGGGCGGCGACATCATCGCGAGAAGCACGCCGGGCAGAGGATCGGTCTTCACGCTCACCTTCCTTGCAGAGGCAGCGCAGAACGCCGCGCCCGTGGCGGAAACCAAACGCGATACTGCACCGGGGCATGTCGCACGGCTGCGCGATGCGCATGTTCTGCTGACAGATGACAATGCGATCAACCGTCAGGTCGTCCGGCTGTTCCTGCAACCGCAGGGCGCTATTCTGACGGAAGCGACGAACGGGCAGGAAGCGCTCGACAGGCTCGAAAGCGAGCACTTCGACCTCGTGCTGCTCGACGTGCATATGCCGGTGATGGACGGCACGGAGGCGATCCGCCGCATTCGCTCATCCAGCGCGCCGTGGAGCCGCATCCCCGTCATCGCCCTGACGGCTGACGCAATGTCCGGCGATCGCGAACGGCTGATCGCCATGGGGATGTCCGGCTATGTTTCCAAGCCGATTGATCAGGGTGAGCTGCTAAGCGTCATCGGCCGTATTCTGGGCGGCGAGGCGATCGACATTCCATTGTCTGTCCACGCTTCGCCCGACGAAGACGGCGCTTTCGATGATCTGCTCGCCGATCTCGACAAGATGACCGGTAGCTAGTCCCCCGAAGTCTGGTCGCCTTGCCGTTGGGTGATTTGCCGTCATGCGGCAAAGCCTTGTCGCGCCTGACATCGCTTCTTTCTTTGCCAAATCTTCCCGAAGGTGCTGAAAATCCGGTATGTCCGGCGACAGGACGTCAGGGAGGGTTTCATGAAGTTCGGTCTGGCCTTGGCTGCGGGCGTTGCCCTGCTGGCAATTGCGTCTTGCGGTGAAGCAAACAAGGCGTTGGCGCCGATCACGGCTGCCGAAGTGAATGGAGCAGCCATTATCGCCGCCGACCAGCGGCCTGGCGTCTGGCTGTCTCACGGCCGCACCTATTCCGAGCAGCGCTATTCGCCGTTGAAGCAGGTGACGCCCGAGAACGTCACCAGCCTCGGCGTTGCGTGGACCGGCGACCTCGACACCAACCGCGGCATGGAAGCGACGCCGATCGTCGTCGATGGCGTGATGTATCTAACCTCGGCATGGTCGGTCGCTTACGCCTACAACGCCAAGACGGGCGATCGTCTCTGGAAGTTCGATCCCGAAGTCGACCGGTCGCGCGGTGTCGCCGCCTGCTGCGATGTCGTCAATCGCGGCGTCGCGATCTGGGAAGGCATGATCTATGTCGGCACGATCGACGGGCGCCTGATCGCGCTGGATGCCAAGACCGGCGAGAAGAAGTGGGAGCAGGTCACCGTCGACCAGTCGAAGCCCTACACCATCACTGGCGCGCCGCGCGTCGTGAAGGGCAAGGTCATCATCGGCAATGGCGGGGCCGAACTCGGCGTGCGTGGCTATATCTCGGCTTACGACGCGAAGTCCGGCGAGATGGCGTGGCGCTTCTACATGACGCCGAACCCGAACAAGCAGCCCGACAATGCGGCCTCCGACAAGTTCTTCGCCGACATCGGCAACGCCTCGTGGGGCGACAATGGAGAATGGACCGAAACCGGCGGCGGCGGCACGTCGTGGGACGGCATGGCCTATGATCCTGATCTCGACATCTTCTATGTCGGCGTCGGCAACGGCTCGCCATGGAACCAGCGCCTGCGCGATCCGTCGGCCAAGGACAACCTGCTGCTGTCCTCGATCCTCGCGATCAAGCCCGACACCGGCGAATACGTCTGGCACTACCAGACCACGCCCGGCGAAACGTGGGACTACACCGCCACGCAGCCGATCATGCTGGCTGACCTGAAGATCGGCAGCGA
>DAIRES010000017.1:29846-33537 GCA_036795465.1 Hyphomonadaceae bacterium | reverse complement strand
AGCTTTCCAGCGCCCAGTTGGTGAAGCCCGGCCCGACCGACCGCAGCCAGCCCGGACGGAAAGTTGCGCTCGCCAGATCGTTGGAAATCGCACGCACCTTATGGGCGCCGACCGTGTACCAGTGGTTTGCGCCATTGATGGCGAACGGATCGAACGGGATATCCTTCTCGCCCTTGGGCATGAAGAACGGCGCCATCACTTCTGTCGGCCAGCCGCAGGCTACGTGCTGCTCCATCGCGGTGACGCCGCCATCCTTGTCGAACGCCATGCGCATTTTCTGCACGGATGGCGAGCGCACGGAGTCGAAACGCGAATCGTCCTCGCGCGTGAGGATCATTTTTACCGGCTTGCCGATGGCCTTGGAAGCCAGCGCGGCGCCGACGGCATAGTCCCCATTCAGACGCCGGCCAAAGCCGCCGCCGAGTAGATAGGTGCGCATGACGACATCGGCTTCCGGCACGCCCAGCGCCTTGGCCAACCATGGCAGAACGAGGCTCTGCCACTGGTTGCCAGTGTGGATTTCCCACTTGCCGTCCTTCTCGAAGGCGAGCGCGTTCACCGGCTCCATCTGGAAGTGCAGCGCGGTCGCAGTAGTATAGGTCGCATCGATGGACGATTTCGCGGCTTTGAACGCTGGCGCCGTATCGGTATTGCCTGTTGCGAGCACAGAGCCGGCATCTGCCTTCGCGATCAGTTTGGCCGAATGTTCCTGGATGTCCTTCTCGGAAACGTTGGCTGTCGGGCCAGCTGTCCAATCGACCTTCACAAGCTCCGCCGCCTTCTTCGCAGCTGGATAGCTTGTCGCCACCACCATCACCCATCCCGGGACCGTGCCCGACGGGTCTTCAAGCGCAACGCTCTGGAGATAGCCCTTCACGGCTTTCGCCGCGCTGTCGTCGATGGCGTTGACCTTCGAGCCATTGCGCGTCGGCGGAATGATAGGGCGGCCATAGACCATCCCCTCCACTTTCGCATCGATCCCGTAGATCGCGGCGCCCGTGGTTTTTGCAACCACGTCCAGCGATGTGACCGGCTTGCCGATCAGCTTGCGATCGGTTGCGGACTTGAATGATATCTTGGCGAGATCTTCTGGCGTGTAAGTCTTGGTGAGCCCACCGCGCCGAACGATATCCTTGTAGGAAATCTTCTTGTCGCCCGAGACGATCTCGCCATTGACGGCCGAGCATGTTGCAGGATCAACGCCCAGCGCCGTAGCGCCCGCTTCGATCATCGCCATGCGACCGGCGGCGCCAGCCTGGCTGTAGAGCGGATAGGTCTGCCACACCGACCACGAGCCACCCGTGACCATCAGGCCCCATTTCGGATCACTATCGACATGCTTGATCCGCACATTCTCCCACGGCGCTTCGAGTTCATCCGCGAGAATGCGCGCAAGAGATGTACCGACGTGCTGGCCCATCTCCGCCCGGATCACGTTGACCGTCACGATGCCCATATTGTCGATCGCGTACCATTGCGTCGGCTCATACGCTGCGGCGGTCGACGTGTCGTCGGTCTGGCATGCCGTAAGGAAGGAAAAGGCAACGCCGGTTCCTGCGGCGGCAATCAGAAAGCCGCGGCGGGTGAGGGCTGGAGCGTTCACTGACGTGTCCATGATCAAGCTCCTTTCATCGCGTCGGCAGCCTGCCTGACGGCGGCGCGTATGCGGGTATAGGTCATGCAGCGGCAGAGATTGCCGGTCATCTGCGCGTCGATGTCGGCATCCGAGATGCTCGGATTGTCCTTCAGCACAGCAGCGGCCTGCATGATCTGGCCGGACTGGCAGTAACCGCATTGCGGCACCTGCAACTCCTGCCAGGCTTTCTGGACCGGATGCGCACCCTTGGGATCGAGGCCCTCGATCGTTGTGATTTCCGCGCCCTCGACTGCGCTGATCGGCGTGATGCAGGATCGCGCCGCCTTGCCGCCGATATGAACGGTGCAGGCGCCGCACATGCCGATCCCGCACCCGAACTTGGTGCCTGTCAGCCCGGCGTCATCCCGGATCACCCATAGCAATGGCGTGTCGGCGTCGGCATCAACCGTGACTGCTTTGCCGTTGATCTTGAAGCTTGTCATTTTTGCTCCGGTCCGGACCCAAGCTTGTGCGCTTCGGAGCATGAAAGTAGCCGGCTGGTGCGCCAGCATCTGCAATCAGCGGCGAGGCGATATCCTGAAGAGTCCCTATCAGCGTATCGTTCTTCACTTGCGATGCGCTGTCCAGCCACTCACGCAATATCCGCGCGCCCTTTGTTGCAAACGTTTCGCAACGGAACGCTCGACTTTCGTCTCGTCTCACGACATTGAAAGCCCCTGGAATCAACCAGACGGGGATCGCGATGCAGACCGCCAGACACAAATTCAAACTCCTTGCCGCAGCTTCTGCCGCCATGCTGGCGCTGGCCGTCGCCTGCTCCCCTGAAGCACCCAAGCCGGAAGTCGCCGAAGCACCCGCCGCGCCTGCCGTCGCCGATCCTGCACAAACCTCGTTGACGATGGCCGCCGATGCCGCTGCGCTCGGCTTCGACCAGGCTGCTTTCGACAAGGCCAAGGCTGACCTCGAAGCTGAAGTCAAAGCCGGCCGCATTCCCGGCGCCGTGTTGCTGGTCGCCAAGGGCGGTCAGGTCGTCAACGTCACCACCGTCGGCACGGAAGGCCCGGACGACGCCGACCCTATGACGGCCGAGACGATCTTCCGCATCTACTCCATGACCAAGCCGATCGTCTCGATCGCGACCATGCAGTTGGTCGAAGAAGGCAAGCTCGCCCTCGAAGATCCGATCTCGAAATACATTCCGGAATTCGCCAGCCCGAAAGTGCTGGAAGCCGACGGCAAGGCAACCCGCCCGGCCACCCGCGAAATCACCGTGCGCGACCTGCTCAGCCACGAATCCGGTCTGATCTACGGTGTGTTCGCCCAACCGGACGACCCGCTCGGCAAGCTCTACATGGCTGCCGGCGACACCCGCTTCGACTTCACGTCGCTCGATCTCGCCAAGGCGATCGCTGCCCTGCCGCTCAAGGCAGACCCGGGCTCAGCCTGGAATTACTCGCGCTCGACCGACGTCCTCGGCGCCGTCATCGAAGTCGCCTCGGGCAAGCCGCTCGACGTCCTGCTCAACGAGAAGATCTTCACCCCGCTCGGCATGGACGACACACACTTCTATCTGGAAGCCGATGAAGCCAACCGCCTCGCGGAAGGCCCGACCAATCTGAAAACCGCGCTCTCCACGCCGAAGACCCCGCAGCCCATGCTGTCGGGCGGCGGCGGCCTGAACTCGACGACGGAAGACTATTTCCGCTTCGTCGAAATGCTGCGCGGCAAGGGCGAATACCGTGGCGTACGTCTGATCAAGCCGGAAACACTCGACACCATGCTGGTCGATCAGATCGGCCCGTCCGTCGATCGCAAGAACTGGTTCTATGGCCCGCTCGGTGGCTTCGGCCTCGGCTTCGGTCTCCTGCCGATCGATCTGCAGGATCCGTCCAAAGGCAACGTCTTCTCGTGGTCTGGCTATGCCGGCACGAACATGTGGGTCGACCCGAAGAACGACATCACGACGATCTTCATGATCCAGACCAACGAAGCGCCCGCCGACTATCCGGTGAAGATGCGTCAGTGGGTCTATGGCGGCTACAAGGATCCGGCCGCTGCTGCGGCGCCTGCCGCTCCAGCAGGGGCTGCTCCGGC
>DAIRES010000017.1:20063-29746 GCA_036795465.1 Hyphomonadaceae bacterium | reverse complement strand
GCAGGGGCTGCTCCGGCCGCGCCGCACTAAGCCAGGACATCCGAATGAGCGACAGGCCCGGCCCCAGAGCTGGGCCTGTTCGTTTTCAGCCCGGCGCCAGCGCCTTCAGCACGCTCTCCACCAGCCTGCGTGAATAGCTCTCAGGCACTGGACCACGCATCGCGATCAGGCGATGCCAGATCGGACCGAACAGAAGCTCGGTCGCAAGATCGATATCCCAGTCCCGCCGCACGACACCTTTCAGCGCTTGCTCGGCGAGGATGTGACGCAGAGGCACTTTCACGCTCTCTGAAAACCAGCCGCGGAATATCTCGCCCGCTTCGCTGTCATCCGCCGCCGCCAGCAGCGCGCCACGCCACGCATGCGCGCCATCGCCCGTACGCACGGCCAGCAACATCGGCTCGATCAGCCCCGCGATCCGGTCGCGCACATCTGCACCAGCCGCAACCGGCGCCGGCTTTTCGGACAGCGTCGCCAGGGCCGCGTCCACGGCCAGACACGCCGCCGACTTCCACCAGCGATAGATTGTCTGCTTGGACGCCTTCGCGTTCTTTGCAACGCGATCGACCGAGAACCCGCGCCAGCCATGCTCGGACAGTTCGGTATAGGCCGCTACCAGCACGGCATTGGTCGAAGCTTCGCTCCGGCGTGGCCCAACGCGGCGCTTTTCGGCCTCTTCGCCGCCAGGAACCGGAATCTCGTCGTCGCTCATGACAGCCTCGTCTCAGCGGCTTTCGCCGCGAATACCTGCACGGTGTTATCGAGGTCTAACGGAACTGTTCGTTCCTAGTCACGCATACCGGCGCCGGAAGTCAATGACCCTATTACCAAGAGGATTTGCATCCGCCTGCGTTCTTCGCTAGCGACACGCCACGATGATAGACTTCGCAGACGACGCACAGGATTTGATCGCTGGCTACCGGCGTTTCCGCGCCAGCCGCTACCGCGAAGCCCGTGATGTTTTCTATCGCCTGCGCGACGGGCAAGAACCCGCGACCATGATCATCGCCTGCGCCGACAGCCGCGCCGACCCGGCCATGATCTTCGACGCAGCACCGGGCGAGTTGTTCACGGTTCGCAACGTCGCCGCCCTGGTCCCGCCTTACGACGAGTCCGGCGGCCTACACGGGGTCTCCGCCGCTCTCGAGTTTGCCGTCACCCGCCTCAAGGTCAAACAGATCGTCGTGATGGGTCATGGCGGCTGCGGCGGTATCGCCGCCTCTCTCGCCGCCGCTGCTGATCGCCCCGTTGGCCGCTTCATCGCCCCCTGGGTCGAGATCGCCGCCGATGCACGCGACGCCGTCCTGCGCGACGAGAACGTTCCGCGCTCTGACTGGCAGGAAGCTGTCGAGCACGGCGCCGTCGGCCTTTCGCTATCCAACCTCTTGAGCTTCCCTTTCGTCCGCGAGGCGCATGAGCGGGGCGAGCTCAGCATGAACGGCGCGTGGTTCTCCATCGGTAAGGGCGAGCTTCACTGGCGCGATCCCGCTACCGGTCATTTCTCCGTCGTCGCCGCCGAAGACGCGACGATCGATCAGGACAACAAGATCTAGCATTGGAGTTTGACATGAAGCTGCATCGGATCGTCCTAGCCGCTGCCGGCGCGATCGCGCTTCATGCCTCCGCCAGCGCACAGGATCTCAAGGGCGACATGGAGTACTTCATGTCGGAATACCTGCGCGTCTGGAACGCTCACGACGCAGCCACGATCGTCAAGGACTTCTACCGCCTCGAACCCGGCCACCGCTGGAGCACGGTTGAAGGGCTGCAGGCCGAGTTCGACCGGCTCAAGGCCGAAGGCTACGATCGCTCTGAAATCCACGGCATCACCGGCTGCGTCATCACGGCCGACACCGGCCAGGTCGAGCTGCGCTTCACGCGCCTCAAGACCGACGGCTCCTTCATGCCGCCAGAACAACGCGTTTCCGTCTATCAGGTCCGCCGCTTTGACGATGGCTGGCGCGCCACCAGCATGGCCGGCCTGCCGGCTGGCGAAAGCATGAAGTGCCCCGAATAGCTTGCCGGCGGACGCTTCAGCCCACGGGACATTTCAGCGGCTGGTCGGGGCTAACTCCACCTGCACCAACCTTGGTGATCCGCCACCCATCGGCGAATTTCTTCAACGTGTAAGAGCTTGCCCTGTCCTTTGGCGGCAATGGCTCGCCATTGGCTTTCAGCCGCGAAAATTTCATCCCGGCCCACGCAGTATCCGCGCCGGTCAAACACGCCTCAATCTCGAAGATGTCGGAGTGGTGATACCCCTGCGCCCGCAGCCCTTCGAACCCGCGCTCGAGATTTGCCTGCTGCTCCTCCACGCTCGGACCTGTGCGATAGAAATCTCGCCCGATCGTCACCGCGTCGTGCCGGTTCCACGCCTTGGTGTAGTCCCACATGAACTGCTCGACCACCTTGTCCGGCGCGAGCGATGGCGCGGGCGGCGCGGTCTCGCATGCCGCTATCGCCAGTACGAACACCAGACCAGCAACCAGCCTCATCATCAACTCCCACGATCTTCAACAGGTCGCGGCTCGCGCCACATGGCTTCCATCGGCGGAGCACCGGGCCCGGGCTCGAACAGCTTCATGCGCTCGAAGCCGCGCGACCGGTAGAACCCGGTGTTCGCAGGATTGGAATTCTCAAGGTAACACGGCATTCCCGCGCGATCCGCCGCGTCCGTCACCGGCGTCATCAACTGCTTGCCCAGACCCTTGCCGCGCGATGCCTTCCGCGTACCGATAGCGAACAGGTACATGTGCGGCGCCTTCGGGTGTTCACGCGCCATGATATCGCTGGCGCCCAGCGCCCGCTTCACCGCGCCCTTCGTTCCCTTGCTCATGACAGACGCAACCAACCCAAGCATCGACAGCAGATGTGGCTCCCGGTCCGCCGAAGAATGGCACCACATCGTTGCGCCCGCATCGCCGATGAGGTGGCAAGTCCCGCGCGGAAGATAAACGCTGCGCGCCAGCGCGCTGAACACCGCCGGCATCGGATCCTTCCGGCCGAAGATCCACAGGTTCACCGGATCTTCAAAGAAAGCTTCCGCGACGATGCCGCCAACGCGCTGCCAGTCCTGCGACCCAGCGGCCCGCATTCCTTCCGGCAATCTGATGTCCAGCGTTATGACCCGCCTCCCATGATCTTCCCGTCCCGGAATCCATGCTATCGCTTCCACGTCAGCAGTCGAGCAAGGAGCGATCAAGCATGCTCACCCGCCGCAACGCCGTCCTGGCAGCCAGCGCCACGCTTGTCGCTAGCTGCGCGGACCGCCCCGCGACAGCGGACAAGACGCCCACCTATGGCGTCAGCCTCAAACCTCTGCCCTTCCCGGTGCAGGAGATTTACCCCGCCGCCCACAAGGGTCGCATCTACATTGCCGGCGGGCTTCTCGCGCAGGATGGGCGCGTCACCAGCGTTTCAGACCGCCACATCGCGTACGACCCGAAGACACAAGCCACCGCCACGCTGACGTCCCTTCCCGCGCCACGGCATCACCCTCATGCAATCGATCACAATGGCCGCCTCTTCCTTCTCGGCGGATTCGGCACGAACCCCGGCGCCGTGAACTGGATCATGTCCACGGACACGCTCCACTACGACGACGCTTCCGACCGCTGGACAGCACTTGCTCCTTCGCCCGAGCCACATGCGGAGGTTGTCGCGACAAGTCTCGACTCCCGCATCCATATCGTTGGCGGCCGCCGGCCAAAGGGAACAGCGAACCTCGCCTATGGTGATCACGAGGATGTCGCTCGTCATCTCGTGTACGACCCCGCCTCCAACACATGGTCCAACGCCGCACCCGCCCTGTCCGCACGCAATAGCGCGGCGGGGGGCGTCATCAACGGCCTTTGGCACGTCGTCGGCGGGCGCAGCATGGCGAATGGCCCAACTGACGCTCACGAAATCTATGACCCGAAAGAAGATCGCTGGCGCACCGCCGCTCCGATGCCCAAAGGCTCCGGCGCTGGCGGCAACGCAGCCGGCGTTCTCGGCGGTATGCTCTACGTTTTCGGCGGCGAGTATTTCGACAATGGCGGCCGCGTTCACCCCGAAGCCTGGCGTTACGACCCGAAAGCCGACGCATGGACATCCGCACCTCCCATGCCGACCCCACGCCATGGCCTTGGGGCAGTTGTGATCAACAACGCCATCTGGCTCGTTGGCGGAGCAAAGAAGCCTAGCGGAGCTGACACCAGCGACGCTGTCGAAAGCTTCAGCCTCCCACGCTGACCCGTTTTCTCGCCCGTTCACGCTATCCGTTCAGAGGAATAGCAGAATGACGGAAATCCTTATCTATGCCGGCGTCGGCCTAGCGGCCCTTGCCCTGTTCTTCGGCACGCGCGCCGCGGCCGAGAAATTCGGCCCCGCCAACGAAAGCATTGCCCGCAAGGCATTCGAGCAGATGCGCGATTTCCATCCGGGCGCGATGAACACGTATCTGGGCTCGTCCATCGGCTACGATCCGGTGCGCAATCGTATCGCCATCTGGGAGAGGCGTGGCGGCGCCCGTCTCGTCGATCCCAACGGCGTCGCGGCCTGGCATTCCGGCATGCTGCTCACCGTGGTGCTCAACAGAACCACGGCCACACAGATGATTCAGCTGTATGCTCACGAAACGGATTCCAGGCCGTTCTTCAAGGTCGGCGTGCTGAAGGAAACCGATGCCGCCGCCTGGCGCGACCGCCTGCAGGCAGCCTTTGGCGGGGAAAAGGAACGCGAGTTCGATGCCCGTATCGCTGGCGTCTAGCAGCTCAGCACAGTCGCATACGGAACATCGCTCTCCGCCGCTATGCGCCAGCCGGTATCGATCTTCACCAGTTCGAACAGCTTTGCCTCGTCGCCATTCATCAGACCGCCATAGGCAAACACGCGTCCGTATTTCAGCAACGCCTTGCCATGCGTCGCATCGCTTCCACAGAAAGCGGCGGCATAGACGTCTAGCTGGCCAAAACTGTCTTCCTGCAATTTCGCAAACATCTTCGACAGCGCTGTCTCGTCGGCCTTGAGATAGACATCCTTCGCCAACCCCGGCACATCGCCCTTGTTGAAGCCGGCAATCCACTGGTCGATCAACCCGCGCCCTTCAACTTCGATCTGCGTCGCGCCCTGCTGGGCCAGCGCAGGAGCGGCGACCAGGGCGGCAAGAACCAACGCGGCGATACGTTTCATGGCTGTCTCCATCTGCACGACCTGTGAAGCCGAGCCTTGCCGCAACTTCAAGCCACGGTACGCACATCCAACATCAACGTGATGCGGCTCGGCGTCCTAGTCCAGCGCCGGCTTGCGCAGCAGCAACAGCGCGACAAGGCTCAATCCCGCCGCAACGCTCAGATAGAACCCCACGAATGAGAGTCCGCCCTGCTCGGCCAGCATCTGCGCCGCCACCGGCGTAAAGCCGCCGCCGATCACGCCGCCGACGTTGAACGCCACGCTTGCGCCGGTATAGCGAACCCGCGCCGGGAACAGCCCAGGCAGCCACGCGCCCAGCGGCCCGTAAACAAAGCCCATCAGCAGCAGCAGGATCGACAGGAACGCGCCTACCATCATCAGGTCGCCCGATCCGATCGTCGGCGCTAGCAGGAACCCCGCTCCCACCGCCAGCACGCATCCGATCGACAGCACCAGACGCGGGCTCTTCGCATCCGACCAGTATCCCGCCCACACAATCCCGCCCGCCATGAACAGGATCGCCACCAGCTGCACCTGCAGGAACGTCTCACGCGGATACCCCAGCGTTGTCGTGCCATAGCCAAGCGCGAACGCCGTCGCGATATAGTAGATACAGAAACACGCCACGACGCCGAACGTACCGCCCAGCGTTTCTTTCCAGTGCCCACGGAACAATTCGCCCAGCGGCACCATCGGCGGCTTCTCTTTCTCCAGCACCGCCTTGAATGCCGGCGTCTCCGTCAGTTTCAGCCGCACCCACAGCCCCACCGCGACCATCAGCGCGCTGGCGAGGAACGGAATGCGCCAACCCCAGTCGATGAAATCCTGCGGACTCAGCATCAGCCCGAGCAGCAGGAACAACCCGTTCGCAGCGATGAAGCCCACCGGCGCGCCAAGTTGCGGGAACATGCCGAACCGCGCCTTCCATCCCGGCGGGGCATTCTCCACCGCCAGCAGCGCCGCTCCGCCCCATTCTCCACCCAGCCCGAGCCCCTGTCCGAAGCGCAGCACGCACAGCAGCAGCGGCGCAACCCATCCGGCCATGGCGTATGTTGGCAGGAAGGCGATCGCCATCGTCGATCCGCCCATCAGCATCAACGACCACACCAGCGTCGATTTCCGCCCGATGCGATCGCCGAAATGCCCGAACACCACCGCGCCCACCGGCCGCGCGATGAAAGCAATCGCAAACGTCGCATACGATGACATCAGCTGCGCGGATGCGGATTCAGACGGAAAGAACAGCGTGGGAAACACCAGCGCAGCCGCGGTCGCGTAAATATAGAAATCGTAGAACTCGACTGCCGTGCCCACGAGGCTGGCCGTCAGCACCCGCGCCGCCGGCGCCCGCTCCGCAACAGCTGTCATCCACTCCACCCTTTGCCGTCCGCGGTTTAGGCCACGAAGTCACCCCGTGGCAACCTTGGCAAACCCGCCTGTCGCGCTCCGCCGCCTCATGCGCTAAAGCAGGGTTGGTGAGCTTGGATCGGCTGGGGAAAACAAGTGGGCGGGCCGGACAATCGCTATCGCGCCTTCATCAGCTACTCCCAGCAGGACAAGGACTGGGGCCGGCGGATTCACACCTGGCTTGAAACCTACCGCGTTCCAGCCGGCGTCGGCCCTGGTGCGCAGCCTGAACGTCGCCTTGGCCGATTCTTCCGCGATGATGAGGACATGGCCGCCGCCTCCGACATTGCGGAAATTGTTCGCCGCGCCATCGAGAGCGCCGAAAGCCTGATCGTCATCTGCTCGCCGCGCTCGGCGAAATCGAAATGGGTCAACGCGGAGATCCAGCACTACCGGCGAACGGGCCGCGCCCGAAAAGTCTTCGCCGTCATCGTCGACGGAATCCCGAACTCAGGGGACCCGGAGACGGAATGTTTCCCGCCAGCCTTGCGCGCCGCCGGCGACCCTGACGACCCGGACGCTCTGCCCATCGAGCCTCTCGGTCTCGACGTTCGCAAGGATGGGCAGGCCCGCGCCTGCGCCCGTCTCGCCGCCGGCCTGATCGGCGTCGATTTCGACGACCTCTGGCAGCGCGACCGCCGCCGCGCCGAAGCCCGCATGCGCCTGCTTGTCATCGGCCTCGGGGCTGTCAGCGCCGTGTTCGCCGCGCTCACCGCGACAGCCATCTGGCTTGGCGCCCAGTCAGAAAGCAACGCTGCCGAAGCGCGTGCGAAAGGCTCGGAAGCCGAAGCCGCCCGCGTCCAGCTGCAACGCGAATATCTCGGCATGCTCGGGGAAACCGCCGTCGAGGAAGTGCTCGATTGGGACAGCATTCCCGGCGAGGTCAGAGCAGATGATTCCTCCACGTGGATTTCCCTGATGAGTCTGGGCGACCTGCAATTCGCCATCGCCCGCGACTACAAGTCGGGCCGCATCCTCGCCGTGGCGCACGACCGCGTCCTGAACGGTCTCGATTCCGACCGCAGCCTCGGCTTTCTGCGACGCTCGGTGCAATGGCTTGCCGGTTCTCGCGACAACGGCTCGGTCCTAATCGCCAGCGGCCACTGCGAATGGCTGCCCACGCGCACGCCCGGCTGGACGCTGCCGGACGATCTCAAGAGCTGGAGCTATCAGGTGAACGACCTTCCCGGTGCCATCACCGACGAGAGCCTGTCCGGCGCCAACGTCCTCATCATCGGCAACGCATGGGGCAATGTGACGGACGAAGAAACCGCGGCGGTTGAACGCTTCGTCGCCCGTGGCGGCGGCCTGCTAGCGGCAGGCCTCGGCTGGTCATGGAAGGCTTCCAGCACCAAACCGAACCTGGTCTGCGCAGATCAGTCGGGCGGACAGGACATCGAAGATCTGTCCACCTATCCGATGAACCGCATCGCCAAACCTTATGGCCTGCAATGGACAGACAGGTTCGAAGGCGATCAGGCGCGCTAAACGCACGCGGCCTCAGCTCTCCGCCGAAGCTTCCTTCTCCGCCAGCCGGCGCTTCAGCGCCTCGCTGGCCTTTTCCTTCACGCTCTCCGAGCGCAGCTGCCCGCAGGCCGCGAGAATATCCCGTCCGCGCGGCGTGCGGATCGGCGAGGCATAACCCGCACGGTTCAGCACTTCGGCGAACGCCTCGATCGTCTCCCAGTCCGAGCACTCGTATTTCGTGCCCGGCCACGGGTTGAACGGGATCAGGTTGATCTTCGCTGGCACGTGCTTCATCAGCCGCACGAGGTCGCGCGCTTCCGCCAGGCTGTCATTGACGCCCTTGAGCATCACATACTCGAACGTCACGCGCTTGGAGTTCGACAGGTCCGGATACTGGCGGATCGCCTCGAACAGTTCTTTCAGATTGTACTTCTTGTTGATCGGCACGAGTTCATTGCGCAGGTCGTCGTTCGTCGCGTGCAGAGAGATCGCCAGCATGGCGCCAGTGCGCGCGCCCAGCTCGGGAATTTTCGGCGCAACGCCCGCAGTAGAGACCGTGATGCGGCGCTTGGAAATGGAAATCCCCTCGCCGTCCGTGATCGTCTCGATCGCCTCAACAACGTTGTCGAGATTGTAGAGCGGCTCACCCATGCCCATGAAGACGATGTTGGTCAGCAGCCGGTCTTCCGTCGAAGTCGGCCATTCGCCCAGCGTGTCACGCGCCACCATCACCTGGTTGACGATTTCCGCCGCCGACAGGTTACGCACCAGCTTCTGCGTGCCCGTATGGCAGAACGTGCACGTCAGCGTGCAACCCACCTGCGAAGACACACACAGAGCCCCCGCCTTGCCGACGTCAGGAATGTAAACGCACTCAGCCTCGGTATTCGGCCCATACCCCACCAGCCATTTCCGCGTGCCATCGACGGAAAGCTGCGAAGCCGAAATCGGCGGTCGCTCCAGCACGAACTTGTCGCCCAGCAGCGCGCGCAGTTCCTTCGCTACGTCTGTCATCTTGGCGAAGTCAGTGACGCCGTAGTGATAGATCCAGCGCCACAGCTGCGTCGCCCGCATCCGCGCTTTCTTTTCCTCGACGCCAGCCGAGATCATCGCAAGGCGCAGCCCCTCGCGGCCCAACCCGGCAAGGTTTGGCGTCGCCACGGCAGCGGCGGGCTTTCGGGTGAGATCGAGTTCCACGGACATTTGCCGGGCTCATACCTCAAACCGGTAAATCACGCGATACCCGGCACTGCGCAGGCGAAAATGCCCCGGAATCCGGGGCCCATTACGCGCGCCAAAAGAATTTTGCCGCCCCTGCATCCGAACGCCCCACCCGGCCCCTCTTCTCTGCAGAGAAGCTGCATCGCTCCCGAAAGCAGCCGGAAAATGAGGAAACGCCCATGGGTAGCTTCACCGTGTCCCATACGGCATCCGTGGCCGCCATCCTGATGGCGGCCACCCTTGCCCCTTTGGCCTCCGCCCAGACCCCATAATCCAGCATCCCTCAACCCGTCAGGCAGGCCCCCGCCTACGCCGCGCCACGCACCTCCTTTGGCCAGCCCAGCCTTGAAGGCGTCTGGACCCACAATTTCATCCTGCTGATGGAATCCTCGGCACATTCCCCCACGCTCACCGTG
>DAIRES010000017.1:16287-19963 GCA_036795465.1 Hyphomonadaceae bacterium | reverse complement strand
GAGCTGCTCTACCAGTACACCGTTGAGGGAACGAGCGCTTACACCCAACCCTGGCTCGCAGAATACTCGCTCTACCGCACCGACCAGCGGATGTTCGAGCACGCCTGCCATGAAGGCAATTATTCACTCCCGAACATTCTCCGGGCCGAGCGTGTGAAGGATACGAAAGCCAAGGCGCTCCCGCCGGGCTGACCGCAACCGGGATCAGATCTCCACGGGCTCCTTGCGCGCGCGTCCGCCCATGCGCCGGCTCACCCAGTCGCTGATTGGCCGCTCGATCAGCAGATAGCCGACATTTGCGGCGGCGATCGTGATCGTGAAGCACGCCGTGGTCATCACCAGAGCTTCCAGCCACGGCGCGCCAAGGCTGCCGATAACGACCGCGCCGACCAGCGGAATGACGATGGGATGGATCAGATAGATCGAATAGCTGATCCGGCCGAGCCATGGCAGCGGGCCATCCCGAAAAGGCGTCTGGTGAACATCGCGCGCCGCCAGCGCAAACACCATGACTGACGCCGGCAGGCCGCAGGCAAGCGTCCGCTGAAACCCCGTCAAGTCCGATGTCACCGCCGCCACCAGGCATGCGCCTCCAGCAATCAGCAACGGCCATATCGAATGCTTGCGCGCCCATTGCGCGACCCGATCATCACGCACCAGCATGGCCGCTGCCATGCCGCCAATGAACTCAAGCTGTATGGGGTCCGACCAGAACATCCGCATCGCCTGATCGGGGATCAGATTCGCAAGCAGCATGAAGCCCAGCAACAGCGCACTGGCGACATAGGGCCGGCGGCGCATCGGCGCCAGCGTCGCCGCCGCGAACAGCGTGTAACTCAGCACGATGTAATTCAGCGTCCAGCCAGTGAAGAGATTGGGCTGTATGTAGCCCGCCCTGTTTGTGTCCGGCAGGAACAGGAAGCTGGACACTATCCCGTCCGCCGACAGGTCAATGCCGAGAAACAGCCAGCCACGCCACATCGCCAGCCCAATCGTGCACAGCGTCAGCAGCCAATACAGGGGCGCTATGCGGGCAAGGCGTCTCACAATGAAACGCCCCGGCGTGTCGTCCCCCCGCATCGTGTAAACCAGCATGAATCCGCTGATCACGAGGAACAGGTGAATGCCGGGCGTCTGGCGGAACGGAAACCATATTCCCAGCCCATTGGCGCGGAAATGTTCGGTCAAATGAAACAGCATGATGAGCAGGCAAGCGATCGCCCGAACACCATTAAGCCCATGAAGAGAGGCCGGTTTCATTCGCTGTCCACGGGAAAGTCCGGGCCACGCCCGTCAACCTCCCGCAGACAACATGCATCGCCCGAACCACGCGCCCCGCATTAACATCCGCCGGAAGGCGCGCGCGGCAGGCTACTCCTCCTTGGCCTGCATCTCGATGATCGCCTTGAAGCCACCCCAGAACATGCGCTTGCCGTCGAAGGGCATTTTGGCCGGATCATATTTCATGTCCGGATCGGCCATCACCTTCTTCATCACCTCGTCACGGTGCTTGCGGTTCTTGTACACTGCGAAAGCAAACACCACCGTCTCGCCTTCCTTGCGCTTCACCGCTTTGTAGAAGTCCGTCGACTTGCCCGCAGGCACATCGTCAGCCACCGATTCCCAGTACTGCAGCGCGCCATGCTTCATCCAGACCTTGCCCGCGCGCTTGGCTTCCTTCTTGTACGCATCAATGTTTCCTTCCGGCACCGGAAGAATGAACCCGTCGACATAGCTCATGGCGCGTCCTCGCTTCTTGTTGTCTTGACGAGAACACTAGGCGGCGGGCGCCCTCCGGCAACCCGCATTGCGCGACCTGAGAATAATTTGATTTCCTCTGTCGAGCCGCAAATGTCCCGTTCGTCCTGTTGATGAGCGGCCGATCAACGCTGCACCCAGGTCACAGGAGAAAAGCCCATGCGCTACATGTATCTCGTCAAATCCTGCCAGTCCGGCATGCCGCCCGCCCGTCTCTTCGAGGAACTCGATAAGCTGGCGCAACGGGCCATCAAATCCGGTGCGATGATCGATAGCGGCGGCTTGCTGCCGCCGCAGGCGGGCTCGATGCACGTCACGCTACAGGGCGGCAAGGTCAGCGTCATCGACATGCCGATGGCCGAGGCAAAAGAAGTCGTCGGCGGCTACGCCATCTTCGAATTCAAGACTCGCGAGGAGGCCATCGCCAGCGCTGTCGAGTTTATGAACGTCCACAACGAGTTCGGCGAAGGCTGGGAAGGCACCTGCGAGATGCGCCCCATGATGACCAACCCGCACGCGCCATGACGCTGGACCTCTGGCATTCCTTGGGGTTCAGTCGGCGATCATGACGGTCGCCGACACCCACCGCGCCATTCTCGCCGTCTGGCGTACCGAACAGCAGCGGTTGGTTGCGATCCTGGCGCGCATGCTGCGCGATGTGCCGCTGGCAGAAGAGCTGGCGCAGGAAGCCCTGGTCGCCGCGCTCGAAACCTGGCCGGAAAGCGGCGTGCCGGACAAGCCCGCCGCCTGGCTCATCACCACGGCCCGGCGCCGGGCGCTCGATCACATCCGCCGCAACCAGATGCTGGCGCGCAAGCATGAGACGCTGGCCCGCGAGCTGGAGACGGAGCAGGAAATCATGCCCGGCCCGGACGCAAACCTCGACGACGACATAGGCGACGACATCCTTCGCCTCATCTTCACTGCTTGCCACCCGCTGCTGGCGCGTGAGGCGCGCGCCGCCCTAACCCTGCGCATGATCGGTGGCCTGACGACGGAAGAGATCGCCCGCGCTTTCCTCACCACCACCCCCACGATCCAGCAGCGCATTGTCAGAGCCAAGCGCACGCTCTCGGATGCAGGGCTTGCCTATGAAACACCACACGGCGCCGAACTCGGACAACGCCTCTCGGCCGTCCTCGAAGTGATCTATCTGATCTTCAACGAAGGCTATTCAGCCACGTCAGGCGAAGACCTGATGCGCCCGCAACTCTGCGACGAGGCGCTCCGCCTGGGCCGCATCCTGGCCGCGCTTGCTCCGAAGGAGCCCGAAGCCCACGGCCTGCTCAGCCTGATGGAACTCCACGCCTCCCGCTTCCCGACCCGCACCGACGCGAATGGCGACCCGGTCCTGCTTCTGGACCAGAACCGCGCCCGCTGGGATCGCCTGCTCATCAATCGCGGTCTCGCCGCCCTGCAACGCGCTCAACAACTCGGCGGCGCAGACGGCTTCTATACCTTGCAAGCCGCCATTCTCGCCGTCCACGCTCGCGCCGCCACCGCCGCAGACACAGACTGGGTGCAGATCGCCGCCCTCTATGCCCGCCTCGCCGCATTCACCGGCTCGCCCATCATCGAACTCAATCGCGCCATCGCCGTTGGCATGGCCGAAGGCGCCGCCGCCGGCCTCGCCATTCTTGATGCGATCGCCGCCCATCCCGCACTCAAGAGCTACCACCTGCTCCCCAGCGTCCGTGGCGACTTCCTCGCGAAGCTGGAACGCCATGCGGAAGCCCGCGTCGAATTCCTGCGCGCGGCCAGCCTCGTCGCCAACGAACGCGAACGGAATTTTCTGCTGAAACGCGCCAGCTCAACCGGCGCCTAGACAGCCCTACTTGCAGAGCGCCTTCGCCTTGTCGATCGCATCGCGCGACCCCTTGAGCGAGAAATGATACGCGGTGCGCGCGTCCTTCACGGA
>DAIRES010000017.1:11400-16187 GCA_036795465.1 Hyphomonadaceae bacterium | reverse complement strand
GCGGCCTTCGGCGCCATGTCGGACGCCTCCACGGCTGCGAAGCACACCATGTTGCGCCCCTCGCCCTCGGTATAGACGCGCCAGTCATTGTAGCGTCCGATCGCCTTCGACTGCGCGATCGCCGTCGGCGCAACAGCCAGCATCACCGCCAGAAAAGGAACCAGTCGCGCCATGGTCAGAATCTCCAGTCCCGTCAGACTAGACCGGATTACGGATGAAATTTGACGCAAGCCTTAAAGCCGCAGCGCTATCCTCAGCGCGGCGCCCGCTTGGCCAGGATCCGCTGCAGCGTTCTACGATGCATGTTAAGCCGCCGCGCCGTCTCCGAGACGTTGTGGTTGCACAACTCATACACGCGCTGGATGTGTTCCCAGCGGACCCGATCCGCCGACATCGGATTCTCGGGCGGCTCCGGCCGGTCAGACCGGCCGGTCAGCAGCGCATTCACAACATCGTCAATGTCGGCTGGCTTCGGAAGGTAATCGATCGCCCCGGCCTTAACAGCGGCCACTGCCGTCGAAATCGCTCCATAGCCGGTCAGGATCACCGCATGCGTGTCTTCGCGTGCGCTCTGCAACGCTTCGACGACTTCGAGGCCGGACCCATCCTCCAACCGCAGGTCGACGACCGCGAACGCAGGTTGCTGCTTCTTCAGGTGATCGCGCGCTTCCGCCACTGAGCCGAGCGACGTCACGTCGAAACCGCGCTGTCCCAGCGCCCGCGCCAGACGCACGCGGAACGGCGCGTCGTCATCGAGAACCAGCAGGGTGCGATCTTCAAGCGCCGCTACCCGTGGGTCGGATTCAACAGGTTCTTCCACCCATCATTCTCCCGCAGAAGCTGTCGATGACAGCTATATAATGGTCTGGGGTGCTTATGCCACCGGATTGATTTGTCCACCCGCATACCGGGAATTCAGGCCGTCACCGGCCCGCGCGGCGACTGTTTCGCCCATCAGAACCTCAGAACAACCTCTGTAGCGCCTTGACGCTCTCTTTCTCCGCCTCAAAGCTTCCGGCTGCTGATTGAGCCCAATCAGGCAGCTTTCGGGGGCCTCCAGATGAAAACCATGCTCGCTTGCGCCGCGCTGGCCGCCGCGCTCGCTATAGGAGCGTGTTCCCCCACCGCGCCGGAAAAACCAGCGCCGGCGACCCCTGCCGTCGCGGTCCCCTACGGCGCCAACGCGGCCGCGAGCGGAACCTTCGTCCATGACGGTGTCACGCTCTATTACGAGACTTACGGCGCAGGAGAGCCGCTGCTGCTCATCCACGGCAATGGCGCCAGCATCGGCTCGTTCGCCGCCCAGATCGCCTTCTTCAGCCCCCGCTACAAGGTGATCGCCATGGACAGCCGCGAACAGGGCGAGTCCGGCAGCAGCGACGCCCCGATCAACTACGAAGTCATGGCGGACGATCTCGCAGCCCTGCTCGACCATCTGAAGACAGGCCCAGCCGACATCGTCGGATGGAGCGATGGCGGCATCGAGGGCCTGCTGCTCGCCATGCGCCACCCTGACAAGGTCAGGAAGCTGGTCGCCATGGCCGCCAACCTCAACCCTTCGCTCGAGGCGATCTATCCCGAGACCGAAGCCATGGCGAAGGAGATGGTCGGCGCCATGCCGGAAGAGGCCAAGGCCACGCCGGACGGCAAGCGCTTCCTGAAAGTCAGCGCCCTCCTGCTGTCCGAACCGCACATCGACGCCAAGTCGCTCAGCCAGATCACGGCTCCAACCCTCATCGTCTCAAGCGATCACGACGTCATCCGCCTCGAACATACGGTCGAGATCTTCAACAACCTGCCGAACGCCAATCTCGCCGTGCTGCCCAACAACACGCACATGCTTCCCTACGATGATCCGGAGCTTTTCAACGCCACGGTGCAGCGCTTCCTCGACACGCCCTTCGTCAAGAAGGACCGCATCAACGACATGATGGCGAGCGGCATGAAGCTTTCGAAAGAGATGGCGCACTAGGCGCCTAACCCTCGACCCAGCCTTCCGGCGCCTCAACCGCCGCGCGCGGCCAGACGATCCGCACAACCGCGCCGCGCGCCGGAAGCTGCCGGTTGTACGGCGTCACCCGCGCGCCCGTGCGCTCCAGCAGCGTACACGCGATGAAGAAGCCGAGGCCCATCCCCCCGCCGCGCTGCTCGATCCTGCGCTCCGAAAAATAAGGCTCGCCCAGCTTGGCCAGCACGCTCGGCGCAAAGCCCGGTCCGTCATCGGTGATGTAGATCCGCACTTCCTCATCCGACCAGCGCGCATTCACGCTGACCTCTTTCGCCGCGAAGCTGACCGCGTTCTCCACGAACGCGCCAAGCGCATGGATGATCTCCGGCTTGCGGATCACATCCGGCGCCTTCTCCACCACATCCGACCCGCCCTGCAGGGACGAGCACGAACAATGCACATGGATGCCCGAGCCCTGATGCGGCTCAACGGCTTCCTCGATCAGTCCCGGCAGGGTCGCCCGCGCCATCGCGGCATCGGTCATGTGCCGCCGCTGCGAGATCTGCTTCAGGATCATCCTGCAGCGTTCCGACTGCTCGATGATGAGTTCCACATCCTCGCGCGCGGGATGGCCCTCCTTGACGGTGCGCCCCAGCTCCTTGGCCGCGATATGTATGGTCGCCAGCGGCGTGCCCAGCTCATGCGCCGTCGCCGCCGCCAGCGCGCCAAGCGCCGACAGCTGCTGCTCTCGCGCCAGAACGGCCTGCACCGCATCAAGCGCCGAAACCAGGCTCGCCTCGTCGCGCCCCGTGCGCCACGAATAGACCGCGAAGAACACCAGCCCGATGCCCACCGCCGCCAGCTGCCCGCCCTGATACAGCGGCGGCAGCTGGAACGGCTCGCCCCGCCACGGCAGGTCCAGCCCCCAGAACCACATGAAGCAGCAGCACACCAGCGCCAGCAGCGACAGCAAAGCCGCATACGCCGGCAACAGGCGCGACGCCCCCACCGTCACCGGCGCAAGGATCATCAGCAGGAACGGGTTCTGCAACCCGCCCGTCAGCCCGATCAGCACCGATGTCTGCACGATGTCGAAAGCCAGCTGGCCCGCCGTCTCCGTCGGCGAGGAAAGATGTTGTGTCGGGAACACCGCCATCAGCGCCACATTCAGCCAGGCCGACGCGCCGATGGCGGCAAGGCACGCCACGAGCGGCAGCTCGAACCCCAGCACCAGGTTGACCAGCAGCACCGCCGAGACCTGCCCGGCGATCGCCATCCATCGCAACGTCACCAGCGTGCGCAGGCGCGTCCGCCCGAACGCCGATCCAACGCTGCGCAGCGTCTCGCGTGACGGATCTTCCATCACCGTCGCGGGCAGACCGGGTATTGTCTGGACCTGTGCTTCAGCCATCCATCCTGCTCGCGCAATCGCGCTCGATTGTCATCAGGCCACAGTTTGCTTTTTGCCCGCCGCGTGCGATTTTCTGCTCATGCGCACCCCTGTTTCCGCCCGCTCCCAGAAAGCCCCGGTCTTGTTCAGCCTGGGCGCCGCCGCCCTGCTGGCGCTGGCGGCCGGATGCACGCCTGCGGGCAACAGCGGCGTTGATGCCGGCAACGGCGTTGTTTCGTCCGGCTCGCCCACGGAAAGCCAGAACTGCGGCAACCGTTCGTCCGACGCGATCGGTGGCCCGTTCCATCTCACCGCGCACACCGGCTCGCCCACCACGGAAGAAAGCTTCAAGGGCCAGAAGTCGCTGGTCTTCTTCGGCTTCACGCACTGCCCGGATGTCTGCCCCACCACCATGTTCACGCTGGGCAAGGCGATGACGCTCCTGCCTCCGGGCAAGAAGGCGCCGCGCACCGTATTCATCTCGGTCGATCCGGCGCGCGACAGCCCCGAAGCGCTGGCGCAATACATCCAATCCAACGGCTTTCCGAAGGACATTGTCGGCCTCACCGGCACGCTGGACGAACTCCAGCAGGCCGTCGACGGCTTCAAGACGACGTTCAGCCGGGACGAGGAAACCGATGGCGCGACGGGCTATCTGGTGAGCCATTCGTCCATCCTCTACCTGATGGACGAGAACTGGAAGCTCCAGACCTATTTCACCCCGGATGAATCGGCTGAATCCATCGCCAGCTGCCTTGCAAAGCTGTCCTAGATCCGGCCCCGGACTCGCCCCTGGCGCCCGCCTGACGAATTCTCCCCGCTAAGCCGCCAACCGTGCTAGTGTTGCTGCAACACGGAAGCCTGCGCACTGGCGGGGCGGAAAGACACCATGACAACCGAAGCACTCGGCGCGCTGCGTATGCGGCGCGACACGCTCGAACGCGATCTGAACGCGCTTCTGCGCGGCGAAGCAGGCAGCAGCATCAGCGCGGCGCAAGTCAGCTTCTACAAGACGCAGCTCGCCGTTGTGAACGGCATGCTGGCGAACCCGGCGAAACCCGCATTGAAATTGAGGGCTTAGCCACATGCCGACCCATCACAACACGCCGCTGATCGGCGCCAGCCTCGGCGTCATCGCGCTGTTCCTGGCGACCTTCCTGGCCGTCCACTTCGATATCGGGATGTGAGGCGCGTCCTGCAGTCCTCACACAAGTCCGACCCAGGCGCCAAAATGTTTCCCAAGGCCAACTCAGCCACGCAATCGCGCTCGCGCCGGAACCGGAATCGCTATCTTCCGCCCGAACTGGCCATCGACCTCGAAGCGGACAACGCGCTCCTGCGCGCGGCGCTGGCGAAATCCGAAGGCGCAGGCGAACGGCGCGAACTGATCACGCAGGAACTCAAGCATCGCATCGGCAATCTGCTCGCCGTGGTCCAGGCCGTCGCACG
>DAIRES010000017.1:0-11300 GCA_036795465.1 Hyphomonadaceae bacterium | reverse complement strand
AGGAACTCAAGCATCGCATCGGCAATCTGCTCGCCGTGGTCCAGGCCGTCGCACGCCAGAGCTTCAGCAACGCAGACGCGGCCAGCCTAGAAGCCTTCAACGCGCGCCTTCTCGCGCTGGCCGAAGCGCAGAAGCTGCTGATCGATTCCGAAACCCGCCCGGCCTTGCTTGCGGAAGTCGTCTCCGCCGCTCTCGCCCCTCATTTTGCCGACGGAGACCGCGCCAGGATTGGCGGCCCGGAACTCGCCCTCAACGGCCGTCGCGCCCATGGGCTCACGCTCGCATTGCACGAGCTCGCCACCAACGCCGCGAAGTATGGCGCGCTATCAAACGACATTGGCTGGATCGAGATCGTCTGGACCATCGAGGACGGCAAGCTGGACTTTCTCTGGTGCGAGCATGAAGGCCCGCCCGTCGCCACCCCCACACGGCGAAGCTTCGGCACGCGCCTGATAACGCGAAATCTGGGCATCGCCTTTGGCGGCGAGGTCGATCTGCAGTTCGGCGAGGCCGGCCTCACCTGCCGCCTCACCGCCGCAGCCGACTGATCGCGATCACGGAGACAAGCCATGACGACCCGCATGACCACCAGCACCGTGACCTTCGCTCATCCCTTCATTCTCGACGAGATCGAAACCGAACTGCCGGCGGGCAGCTATCGCGTCGAAACCGAAGAGGAAACGCTCGATAACGTCTCCTTCACCGCCTATCGCCGCGTCGCCACGCATTTCTTCGTCCCCTCGCGACCCGGGGTCTCCAGCACAGCGCAGATGTGGCAGATTCAGCTCAAGGGGCTTGAGCGGGCCCTGTCGCGCGACAAGGCCAGCGCCGCGCGGACATAATCGCCCGTCGCCTCGCTGGTCTGCATTGCGGCGGCTTCCGCCATGATCGTCTCGAAAGCGCGCGAAGCCGGCACATCGGTCTGCGCCCTTTGCTTGCGACTCCGACGCGCGAGTATCTCCTGCAGCTCGGTGCGCGCGCGGCTCACCCGGCTTTTGATCGTGCCCTCGGCGCACGCGCAGATCACGGCGGCTTCCTTGTAGGAAAGCCCCGCGGCGCCAACCAGCGCCAGCGCCTGTCTCTGCTCGAATGGCAGCAGCAGCATCGCGCTGCGCACATCAAGCAGTTCCTCGCTCGCCATCGGATCGTCATTCGCGATCAGTGTGTTCTCGGCGATCTCCGGATCAAGCGGCTGGGATCGCCATGCGCGCCGGGCCAGCGACGTATGCTGGTTGCGAAGGATGGTGAACACCCACGCCTTGAAGTTGGTGCCGGGCTCATAGCTGGCGCGCGCCCGCCATGCCCGCATCATCGCATCCTGCGCCAGATCTTCCGCCTGCGATGACCGCGCGATGCTCAAAGCAAATGCGCGAAGATGCGGGATAAGCTTGACCAGGGACGCTTTGAACGCCGCATCGTCAACAGCCGGTCGCACGTTCGCAACAGCGGGTTCCGTCAGGCAGCTCTCAGTCGGTCGACCTGCTCCAGCAGCCTGTGAAAGACCTCGGGCGTCGGCTCGTCCGCGATGTCCGCGTACAGCTGTCTGAGGCCCAGTCCGATGACCTTCTGGCGACGCTGGTCGTTGCGTTGCTCGCGCTGCGCAGTTTCGTTTCTGTCCATGCAATGGCGAGCCTCGCGCGCAGCGCCATGCGCTGCGGAGTTAACTGGGATCATTTGTTGACTGTTTGGAGCGGGCTTGTTGGCCCTAACCCCCTAGTACGCCTTTGGATCAAGAAGGTTCCCGGAACGCGGGAACAATTTGATTACCGCCATCCCAAACGCAAACAGGGCGACCGTTTGAAGGGTCGCCCTGTGCTATTCGAGGCCACGGTCATCTTCCCGGGGGGTCGGGGGGGACGGATAGGAAGACGTCCGTGACAGCTATAAAATGCCTACAGCGGCTTCCGGTTGCATCGGCCCCGGATTTTTCCCGCCACTAGTTCGGCGTCGCAGGTGCCAGTGGCGTGAAAGTCGCGGAAAAACCGAGGCTTTCCTTGGTCGGCGACATCATCAATGACATCGCGCCCACCGGAAACTTGGGCTTCATCTGGATACGCAACGTTCCCGGCTCACGCAGGAACGCGCCGATCGCCGCGGTCGCTTCATTGGCAAGGTCCGCATCGATACCCGCGTCCGTCATGAACACGCCGCTGCCCAGCACCATGTTCACCAGGTCCGCGCGATATTCCTCCACGCTCTGTCCCGACGACGACGCCGTCTGATCGAGGATCAGCCCGACCAGCTGCTTGTCGGTGATCGAGATATCAAGATCGGTGACCTGCAGGCCGATCAGGCCCATGACCATCTGCATCATCGCGCCCTGCGTTTCCGGCGACATCGCATCCAGCGGATTGCCGCTTACATCGGCCGCATCTTCATCAACGTCAGTGTCAGCGTCGTCTTCCCCCTCGCCCGCATCCACATCCGCGTCGTCTTCTTCGGTCGCGGCATCCTCATCTTCCTCCACGACAGAGCGGGTCACGGTATTCGTCGACTCCATCAGCGTCATCATCCCGGCCATCACCGTCGGCAGAGCCTGCTTCAGCCCCAGCACGCCGCCATCCACCTTGATGTCCACGATGTCGGTGACGCCGATATTGTAGCCGGTGTAGCGTGTCATATCCTTCTGCGGATCGAACGTGGCGTCGCCCTGCGTGTAGATCTCGACGACGTTGGAGGGATATCCCCCCATCGCCATCAGCATCATCCCCATCGCGCCGAGATTGCCGCCAGCCGAATCCGCCGTCAGCTTGTACGTGGTGCGCGGGGACTTAATCGCCACCGCCACGCCGTTCGCATCCCGCGTCGTCGTGAACGAAGCCGGCGACACATCAATCTTCAGGCCGGAGAAATCCGCCTTCACGCCGGTCCACCTGAACGCGTCGAAATAGGTTTCGAGCGGGCTCGTAAGTCCGGCGAACAGCTTGCCCGGGTCCGCAGGCTTATCGGCGCCCGGCATGCCGGCCATCACTATGTCCGCATAAAGCCCGGCACGTAAATTCGTGTAGTCCATCGTCCCCAGATCGAACGTTCCCGCGATCGGGAAATCGCCCGGAATGTCCATCTCGCCCTTGATGCCCGACAGGCGCGTCAGGCCGATGACCCTGTCCTTCACATTGCCGAACGAGATCTCGCCCAGCTCCACTTTCACTGACCCGGTCGGAGCCGGCTCGGAATCCTCCGCGCTGTCCTCTCCGCTGTCGCCGCCGATCGTCCCGGCGAGCGTGAAACCCTTGATCGATGCGTTGGAGAACGCCCACTGCTCGAACGGCGGGGCTTCACCCGGACCTTCCTTCGTCAAGGCTCCCGCGAGGAACGCGCCCGTGGCGGCATTCATGCCCTCGATGGCGATCGAGCCGATGCGCATCGTCGTCCCGTCCATGCCGACCGTTGGCGTGACGCCGTTGATCACCATGCCGGTGAACACCGGCCGGCCGTTCTTCATGTCGAGCCCGGTGAAGGTCAGCGTATCGGCCTTCGCAACTTCCTGCAGCGCCATCACCGCGGGCGCTGCCGCCTCAACCGTCGGAGCCCCCTCCGGAGCGACAGTCGCCTTATCGACGCTCTGCACTGCGCCCTGGTCCGGCCAGTTACCTTTGAATCTCACATCCCTAAGCGTCAGATTCCCGCCAGAGCCGCTGCGGCTGGCATAGGAAATCCCGTTCGAGGGGTTGTTCTCGACGATCTGCATGGCGTTGAGCGCTTCCAGCGCGGTTCCGCTCGCACACGCAGCCGTCGAAAGCGCCAGCACTGACGCAAACGCAAGACGCAGCTTCATTTCGGGAGACCCCTTTCCGGGTGTTATGTTGCCTCGCGCCCAACAGGGCGTTAGGCATTACCATGTTGGCCTCGGAAGCGCATCACCGCGTATTTTTGCTTTCAAAAACAGGTGTGTCCGTTCCCATACGGGTACACATCGACAAGCGTGCGCGCAGGGTCTCCGTCCGCATTGACCCCATGGCGCGCGAGGCTGTTGCGACCGCTCCGTCACACCGTTTCGCGCTCGAAGCGATCTCGTTCGCCTCCGAACGGGTGGAGTGGATTGCAGACCGCCTGGGCGCCCTACCACCGCCTGTGGTGTTCAAGCCCGGCGCCTACATCCCGTTGCGTGGCGTCATTCACCGGCTGAAACATGCCGAGACGGGACGCACCGTCCGCATCGACAAATCCGCCGGACCCACTCCCCTACTTTTGATACCCGGCCCGCGTGAATCTTTCCGCGACAAGACGCGCGGATTTTTCCGCGCCGCCGCCCGCACCGATTTCGCCGAGCGCGTCGCAATCCACGCCGAAACCCTGAAGGTCACGCCCCGCTCGATCTCGATCAAGGACACGCGCTCGCGCTGGGGCTCGTGTTCGTCCGAAGGCCGCCTCAACTTCTCCTGGCGCCTCGTCTGCGCCCCGCCCTTCGCGCTCGACTATGTCGCCGCGCACGAGGTCGCGCACATCAAGGAGATGAACCACTCCAGCCGCTTCTGGAAGCAGGTCGAGCGCTGCTACCCCGACTGGCAAGCAGCCCGCACCTGGCTCCACGAACGCGGCAGCGCCCTCCACGCCATCGGCGACGAGTAGCAGATCTGCTGTGCCTCGTGCGGAGAAGCATCGAGCATACGTGACGGGCGAAAGCATTGATGAGCGAGTCAAAGCGATACGCGGCAGATCTCATTGAGCAGTTCACCGCAGGCACGGCCGACCGGTGGGAGTGGGACGACTTCGTATCCATACGCCACCGGGACCGCGAACTGAATGCGATCTCGAATGAGGTCATCGCCGTAGCCGACCGCTATCCAGCTTCTCGCGCATGGTGCTCGCCCGAAGGCTTCGACGCGCTGCGGGCCATCATCGCCAAGCTGCGAGTCGAACTACCGGAATAGCGAGGTCGCGCGGCGCGCACATCCCTGCATGCATTGGGGCCGCTCGGCGTCACGCGCCAGAATGGCGGGCATCCCGCGCGCATGCACGGATGCTCTCACGCCAAAAAGAAAAGGCGGGTCACCGAAGTGACCCGCCTCTCCATGTTTCTCAGATCTTGCGATCCTAGAAGTTGTAGCGCGCCGTGAGGGTAATACGACGCGGAGACTGGAAGCCTGTCGGCTGCAGGAAGTCCGGGTTGTATTCCGGAGACGACGAGCTGCCTTTTTGCGAACGCTCGTTGACCGCGAGGACATCGTGCGTGTCGAGCAGGTTCTGGATGTCGAGGTAGAAGCCGATGTTTCCACCAAAGCGGGCCGGGCGGTAACCCAGCTGCATGTCGACAGTGTAGGTCCAGTCCGTGCGGCCGAAGTCGCCACGGTTCCGAAGGGTCTGCACGTTGTTTTCGTCGGCGCAATAGAACGAGGAACCCGAGTAAGCAGCCAGCTGGCCACGATCCTCAGGCGTCAGGCGCGGATCTTGGAGATCAACGAATCCAAGGCAGCTGATCGGACGTCCCGACATGATCAGCACGTTGCCGCCCACCGAGAACTCATCGGTGAAGTTGTAGTTACCGAACATCTTGATCACGTGCGTGCGATCGTTCGGCAGCGGACCGTCGGCGCCGTTCTCGAACAGGAAGTTGTCGAAATCCTGCGTCGAGCCGGCGTCGACCTGGCCGAGACCAGAGTTGACGTAGCCTTCGACGTTACCCTCGGTTTTCGAGAGCGTGTACGACGCGTTCAGGTTGAAGTTGTCGCCGCGCAGTTGGCCGAAGAACTCGAGAGCTTGGTACGAACGCTTGTATTCCGGCAGGTTGAAGTAGGAAGCCGGGATGAGGTTCGATGTGACGGTGCCTGTGTCGTTGTTGTCGAAGGCGAGCGTCACGTCCTTGCCCGGGTTGATGATCTGGCACGGAGCAACTTCGTGATAGTCGAAGTTGGTGTAGCCCTGATCAGCAGCCCAGTTCTGGTACGGACCATACGAGCAATGGTCGTCAAAGCCGTTGTTCACTTCGCGGTAGATCCCGCGGACGCCTACGGTCAGGTCGTCGGTGAAACGGTATTGAGCGCCCAGAATATACTCGTCCTGGAACATCGGCTCGAGAGACTCAGACGCAACAGACGCCGGAGCCGGAGGAACCGTGGAGCCATTGAGGTTGCTTGGTCCGATCGGGGCGCCAATTCCAATCGGCAGACCCGTGTCTTCATCGACGCCGCCGATGAGGAAATAGTCCTCGATGCGGTATTCGACGCCAGAGGCGCGGATGTTGGTGTTGGAAGCAACCGGGATGTAATAGCGTCCGGCGTTACCAAACACTTTCAGTCCGGCATCGCCGTTCACGTCCCAGGAGAAGCCGAGACGCGGTGCGATCTCGTTCTTGGAGTCGACGAACTTCTCGTTGAGCGAGTTGTAGTTCGCGAACGATTCCGCGCGGAGACCGGCATACAGCAGCAGGTTTTCGTTAAACTGCCAGCTGTCTTCGATGTAGTAAGCTTCGTTCTCGACTTTGTAGGTCGATGACCCGGAAACGTCGAGCCAGCGGCGGCCATAGAGCGTGCCGCCCGCAACGTTGACGCCGTTGACAGTGAAGTCACCCGGGCGCTGGAAGTAGCGCCAGTAGGCGCCGCCCGACCACGTGGTGCCACGCTTGGAGGAGTTGAATTCCTCTTTGTCGTATCCGCCGCGGATTGTGTGGTCGCCCAGCACGTAGTCGAAATCGATACGGTCGGCCTTGCGGATGTCCCGCTCGACGCCAAAGTTCAAATCCGGGATGGAAGCGAAGCTCTGGTCCCAGCAGCCGATATAGTTAGTCGCGGCGGCGTTGACGCCACGGCTGTCGAATGCGCGGACGCAAGCGGCGGCCGCAAGATTCGGAATCGCCGGAATTGCTTCTGCGTTCACCGCTTCAAGTTGTCCGTGTTGGACTGACACGGTCAGGTTGTCGAAAAACTGGCCGGTGTATTTGAAGACGTGAACTTCACCGCCACGCTCAACATCAAAGCTGGTGTTATAATCCTCATGCCTTCCGGGATACGGATCAGACGTGGGGCTGTTGTCGTAGTCAGTGATGTGTTGCAGGTCGGTGTTGACGATGCCGGTGTATTCGAAGTGCTGGCCATCGAACGGATAGAAGTCGACTTTGCCCATGTAGAGCGGCGTGTCGTATTCAGAGTGGCGGCTCGTGTTACGGCCGTAGGTATCCGACGAAACGTCCTGGAACTGCACAGCGCCATAGACGAACAGCATGTCCTCGATGATCGGACCCGATGCGTAGTTCGTCCAGTACATCTCAGTCCGGCGATCTTCCGAATTGAAGCCGCTCTGGCCATCAGCGCCCGTCGTGTAGATATCGCCCGTGGCGATGTTCTGCGGATCGACCGAGCGTGCGTTGCGGGCTTCACCGGCCCACTCTTCCGGCGAGTAGCTCACCGAGCCGCCGAACTTCCAGTCGTTCGTGCCGCGCTTGGTGATCAGCGAGATAACGCCGCCGAGCGAACGGCCGTATTCAGCGCCGTAACCGCCGGTCTTGACCTGCTGCTGCGCGACCGCGTCGTACGGGAGGTCAGCGTAGGAGAGGAAAGTACGGATGTTCGTGACGTCGAAACCGTTGATGTAGTAGCCGTTCTCAGCGACCGACGAACCGCCGATCGAAACGACATCGCCGAAGTTGTTCGGCGAGGAGTTCTTGACCGTGCCCGGCGCCAGCAGGGCGACCGAGGACAGCTCGCGGGTGACCGGGAGGTTGTCGATCTGTTCAGCAGTCAGGATGGTCGTGGATTCAACCGAGCGGACGTCGATCGGGTTGACCGCTGAGTTGCCGGTGATGACGACAACGTCTGCGCCGAGCGAGACGTCGACACCGAGACCGCCGACAACGCTGACTTCGCGCGTGAACTCGTTCGCGGTGACGCTGTAGCGGCCGGGAGCGATCTGGTTGAACGAATAACGGCCCTGCGCGTTGGCGGAGGTCGTGATCGTTGCACCCGTGCCGAGGTCCTTCAGGATGACGCGAGCGCCAGCCGGCGCGTCACCGTAAACCTGACCGACCGAGCTCTGCGCCACGGCGGTAGGCGTAAACACGACCGTGCCGGCAGCAAGCATGCCAGGCACGCCAAGCGACGCGACCCCAGCCAAAACGGTTTTGGCGAGCAGTTGCTCGCGCCACTTCATTCTCATGATGACCCCTCAAAACAAATGACAGCGACTGTCACCGGAACCGCTCAATGCCAAAAAGCGGCCTCGGAATTGTCACATGGCCGACATTCGGGCGATAAGCTCGCGGGCGTCAATGTTCCCGAACCCCTAACGAAGGTTTTTTCGTGAACGTGTGCCAATGTGCAGCATTTCTGCATCACTGGCCCTGCGGAAGGCAGAATTTTCCACCCTCCGCCCCCAGAATCCTCGCTGCTATTGATTTAGGCAGGCCAAAACCGATGCGGGTGAGGAATGTCCTTGCACCGAAATGCCCGGTTCGTGTGACAGTCGTGTCCCTGACGCACGCGTAACCCCCGGAATCCCTCACCCCGCCCGCGATCACAGGCGCCTGATTGAAGGCGCCGGCGCCACATTTGGCGTCAGTTTCAGCCCGTCGACCGCCCAGACCAGCGCGTCCGCCCGGTCCAGATCCGTCTCCTTGTCCCCTGCCCCCATGGCGATCAGCTGCTCCTCCAGCTCCTCGAACACGCCACAATGATGGACCCGCGCCTGCTGGTAGAGCGCCGACACCGGCTCCGCCCGCGCCCGCTTGCCCTTACGCGCATACACAAGGTCAACCCGGCACGCGGCCCCCGCCGTCTGCAGCGTCTGGCGCACCATCTCGCCGCCCTGATTGGCCTCCGCGACGATCCTGCCCGCCCCGAATTCCCGCGCAGCCGCAACCGCGCGCTCGGCCCATTCGAGCGGCCGCAAGCCGGACGCCGAGCGATCCGCCAGCACATAGGCGTGCAGCCTCCCGTCAGGCGCGCGTCGCCTGCCCGCCACGATGATCCCGCAGGCCGACCCGTCGAGCCCGGCAGGCGGATCGATTGCAACCAGGACGCGATCAAGCCGACCGGGATATTCGCCTCGCGCGAGAGCGATCTCGTCCGCCTTCCACAGCAGCCCCTCGCCTTCCACGAGAATTCCGCCCAGCTCCTGTTCGGCCAGACTCGTCCCGCCATAGAGCGCCTCCAGCCCGTCGATGAAGCGCGGCGCGAGGTTGTCGGCGTTCGCCACCGTGCCCGCCTGCGTCATCGCGCATGACACTTCATCGCGCAGCTTGCGCAGCGCCGGGATCGGCTTGGGCGTCGTCGTCACCACAAGGCGCGGGTCATCCCCCATGCGCAGGCCGAGGCGCAGGTTGGAGAGCACATCGTCCGCCCGCTTCCACGTGCAGAACTCGTCCGCCCACGCCGCCATGAATTGCGGACCGCGCAAACGCTCGGGCTGTTCGGCCGAGAAGCCGTAAGCGACGGCGCCATTGTCCCACTTCAGCTTGCGCCGCGAGCTTTGATATTTCGGCCGCTCGCGCCCGTGCAGCGAGCGCAGGCCGGACGGCCCTTCGATCATCACTTCGCGCAGGTCGTGCTCGGTCGGCGCGACGATGGCGAAGCGGCCATTCGGCGTCGCCTCCGCCCGCGCCGCCAGCCATTCGGCGCCTGCGCGCGTCTTGCCGGCGCCGCGCCCGCCCTGGAACAGCCACGTCGCCCACGCGCCCGCAGGCGGACGCTGGGCATCGTGCGCGATCTCGTCCCACCTGCTCTCGCCCAGCTCGTCGACCTGCTCGGGATCATCCGGCGGCAGGAGCGGCGGCGGCGCTTGCGTGACTTTCTTGCTCCAGCCGAAACGGTGGGCGCGCGTCTCGATTGTCTTCTTCACCATGCCGTATCGATCGGAAATTTCGGCCACGGTGAAATCGCCCTCTTCATAGTCGCGCTGCGCAGCGTCCCAGATTTCCGGCGCGAAGGTTTTGCGGACGGCGGGCTTGCCATCGCGCAGCAGTCGCGTGGTGTCGGCGATGCCGGAGGCTTTCAGCAGTTCGCGGCCGAGCGTTTCCAGCCCGCGCCCGGCGCTGGCGAGCGCCTGCGTCATGCTCTCGATTATCCTGAGCCGGCGTGCGCCCGCGCTGTCGCCATCCGACAGGCGCCCGACGCGGCCTTGCGCCAGTTTTCCGGCGGCGCCGACACGCGTGTATATCCGCTGCGGCGAGACGCCGAAGCGCGCGCCGACTTCCTTCGCTGTTGCGCCGCCGAGATAGGCGGCTTCAACTTCGGCCCACTGTTCGGCGCTGAGCTTTGCGCCTGTGCGTGTCGCCTCACCCGCTTCCGGCCGCATCTCGCCAGCCGTTGCAGTGAGGACTTCGTGTGTGTTCGAATCCATCGCGGAGTTTGACGTCAGGATCGGGCGCGGTTGAATCTGCGCGGCGCTATCCCCCATTTGCGCGCGGTAGCGGGTTGAAATGGCGGGGGAAGGTTTCTGGTTGTGCTACGGATTGGATATCGCGGTATCCCACGAACGGCGGGTCACCCAACAACGTCATGCGCCCCGCCACTAGCCGGGCCTTCTTCTGACTACCGTCGTCTGCGTGTGACGCAGAAACTTCATGATCGTGTTCGCAAGATCATGCCGCGCCAGCTCCCTGCTGCTGGCGCTTTCCGAGACAAGTCCGGCCCGCGACAGCCCGCTGATCTCGTTCGTGGCGCCGATCAACATGCGGTAAAGTTCGTCGCCGTGCTTGGGAATACGCGCCCATGCGAAACCTTCAGTAGCCATGGCTTCGATGAGCCTAGCGCAGAGGCGACGGCAGAACTCGTCATGATCGGCTTGCCATCGCGCCGTACTGTCGAGTCTCAGATGTCCCGTTGGCGCATCACGAATAACGCCTTCCAAAAGCAGGATGAGTTCTTCGCGGGTGATCGCTGCCAAACGCCTTGCTCCCTCCTGCGAAGGCGAGACCAGCTATCAGAACAAAACATGAACGTCAATTCTTGGCGCCCGTGAATTTCGGCGGCTTATTGTTGTCCGCGCGTCCAGCGCACAGGAGGCGTATCGATGAAAATCACCAGAAGCCGCGTGAACCGTGCGCTCAATCAGTGCGAAGCGAAAATGCATCACGCAGCTGCCAGGGGCGACCGCAAGGCCGCTCGATATTGGGCGACCCAGATTTTCAATATCAAGTACGCCACAAGGCGCCGACCGATCTAGACGCGCGCTTCGCGCGCCGCTCGCCATCGGCGCCTTCCATGATCGTCATTCCCGCCGATAGCGCGCAGCGCTATCCGGGACCCATCGCGCAATCACGACAGCTTCACGACGGGTCCCGGCTCTCCGCTTCGTTGCGGCCATGGATGAAAGGTTGTGGGTGGGGCTTTCCGGTCTTCGCTTCGCCTGCGCGTGGGAGGGAAAAC
>DAIRES010000158.1:4159-7657 GCA_036795465.1 Hyphomonadaceae bacterium | reverse complement strand
AGGTGACGGGCTGGGCAGTCTGCAGGTGGGTGAAGCCCGGCATGACGGTGTCGGCATGGGTTTCGGCCTGCGCCACAAGCGCCTTCATCAGGGCGGTGATCTGCTCTATGCGGGTCTGACACGCAGATTTGACCCAGAGCCGGAAATCGAGCGCGACCTGGTCGTTTCTGGAACGGGCGGTGTGCAGGCGGCCTGCCGCCTCGCCGATGATTTCCTTCAGGCGGGATTCCACATTGAGGTGAATGTCTTCCAGCGCCTTGGAAAACTGGAACTTTCCTTCGCGAATCTCGGAAAGGACCTGATCCAGCCCCTTCTGGATGGCGGCTTCGTCGGCCTGGGTGATGACGCCGGTTTTCGCGAGCATGGCGGCATGCGCCTTCGAGCCGGCGATGTCCTGCTCGGCGAGGCGCTTGTCCACGTCGATGGACGCGTTTATCGCCTCCATGACCTGATCAGGGCGAGCCGAGAACCGGCCGCCCCACATTGAGTTGCTTTGAGAGCGTCCGCTCTCGGGGCTGTTGCTTTCGGGATTCTTCGTCATGACGTTCAGACCCGCTATTTCCGCCGCGCTTCTCGCACTCTTCGCGGCGGCTTGCCAGCCAGCAGCAGCGCCGGTGGCGGAAGCGCCTGCAACGCCCGAAACGGCCGCCGCGGCCGAGACTCCCGCCCCGGCCGGCCCGAGCCAGCTGGCCAAATTCCAGGCCGGCCAGTTCGAAAAGCTCGACCTCGATACCGAGCTGTCTATTCCGACGGCGAAATTCGTCGATGCCGAGGGCAAGGAGCACTCGTTCGCCGATTATTCGGGCAAGGTCGTGGTTTACAACATCTGGGCCGAATGGTGCGGGCCGTGCGTGGAAGAGATGCCCAGCCTCGTGAACCTGCAGAAGGCTTTCGCCGGCAAGGATGTGGCAGTGATTCCCGTCGCTTTCGGGTTCGGCAAGGGCGTGACGCGCGAGACAACCGCCGCCAAGTTCAAGGAACTGACCGGCGGTGAGCTCCCCTTCTATTATGACGGCGAACTTGAAGTGAACGGACAGGCCAAGACCGGCGCGCTGCCGGCCACCATCATCTATGACAAGTCGGGCAAGGAAGTTGCGCGGCTGATCTATCCGGCCAAATGGGATGCCCCGGATGCGGTGGCGCTGGTTCAGGCTGTTCTGGACGGCCAGAGCTAGGGTTTTTCCACTTTGGGTTGAGCTGCCTACTCAATTCGGCGCGAGGAGGCGCCCCTGCGACAGGGCAATGGCTTGTGAGCCAGTGCCGGATTCGGCAACTATCGACGTAAGCGACACAGATGAGCCGGGACAACCCGGCCTCGGGAGGCCTCAATGACCGGACTACGCCATGTATCGTTGGCAGTCGTTTCCATGGCGCTTGCCCTGGCTGGCGGCGGCGCTGCCTTTGCCCAGGCGGTCGGCGTCGATTTCGGCGACATAAAATCAGGCGTCACGGTGGGCGGCCGGGAAACCGACCAGAAGGCCATCAGTGCTCCGACGACCGAGCCGGGCTACAAGGTTCCCCGCCTCAAGGACGGCAGGCCGGATATTTCGGGCGTGTGGTCGAACGCATCCAATACGTCGATGCGTCGTCCGGGCGGCACAAAGAATCTGGTGATGACCGACGACGAGGCTGCGAAGGCCCGCGCCGCAAATCCCCAGAACGTCCGTCAGCAGACAGACGACAACCAGAAAACGTCCGATGGACTTCTCACCGGCAAGGATCTCGCGTCCGGCCGCGGCTACAACGCATTCTGGATCGATCCGGGCAACAACTATGCGATCGTGAAGGGTACCTGGCGTACATCGTGGATCGTTGACCCGCCGAGCGGGCAGGTGCCGTTCAAGCCGGGCATTTCGCGTAGCGAGTATGGTGGTCCACGTCCGCAGAACGCCGCGGGACGCGACCCCGGCTATGGCTATAACAACCCGGAAGAGCGCAACCTCAACGAGCGTTGCTTCATCCTCGGTACGTCTGGCCCGCCGATCGGCAACTATCTGTACAACAACACGACGCAGATCACGCAGTCGCCGGACCATGTCGTGATCATGTCCGAGATGATCCACGACGCGCGGATTATCCCCCTGAACGCCAAGCACCAGCCCAAGGAGCTGACGCCCTGGATGGGCGATTCAATCGGCTGGTGGGACGGCGACACGCTGGTGGTCGAGACGATCAACATGCAGCGCGGCGGCGGCGGCGTGGCGCTGAGCCCCTCCGGCAAGATCACCGAGCGCTTCACGCGCTACAACGACAAACAGGTGTTCTACGAGTTCGAGGTCAATGACCCTGAGCTCTACACGCAGGCATGGAAAGGCCAGATGTCGCTGAATGCGGCCAACGGCATCTACGAGTACGCCTGCCACGAGGGCAATTACGCGCTCCACGGCATCCTCGAGGCGGGTCGCAAGAACGACCGCGAGGGCAAGGTGAACGACAGCAGCAAGGACGGCACCGAGTAACGTCGGGCTGCGGTCGAGGACGGACGAGACATCAGACCGGCGCGCGATCGCGTGAGCCGGCGGGATCAGGGAGAGAGACCATGAAGTTGCGCCAAGTTTCGCTGGCCGCTGTTGCGATCGCGCTGACGATGTCCGGCGCGGGCGCCGCTTCGGCCCAGGCCGCCGCCCAGACCGGCGCGCGCATCGAGGTCTATAATCTCAAGCCTGCCAAGGAAGGCGACAAGGTTGCGGCCGGGTATGTGGCGCCGCGCCTTGCCATCGGGCAGCCGGATATCTCCGGCGTCTGGTCGAACTCGTCCAACACGCGGATGACGCGGCCGGGCAAGTTCAAGTCGCTGATCCTCAACGACGCCGACGCGGAAGAAGCGCGCAAGAACGATCCGTCGAACATCCGTCAGGCGACCGACGACAACCAGAAGACTGGCGATGGCCTGCTCGACGGCAAGGATCTCGCGGCCGGCCGTGGCTACAACTCGTTCTGGATCGATCCGGGCTCCAACCTCGCCAACGTGAAGGGCACGTGGCGCACGTCGTGGATCGTCGATCCGCCCAGCGGGCAGGTGCCGCTCTCCGACGAAGGCAAGAAGCTGCTCGCGTCCATGCGTACGCAACGCGGGCAGGGTCGTGGGTCAGGCTATGACAACCCGGAAGAGCGTGGCGCGGGCGAGCGCTGCATCGTCGGCTTTGGCGGCACGGGCGGCCCGCCGATGATGAACGTGCTGTACAACAACAATTACCAGATCATCCAGGCGAAGGACCATGTCGTCATCGTCGTCGAGATGAACCACGATGCGCGCATCATCCCGCTGAACGCACAACACAAGGCCAAGGCGCTGAACCCCTATCTCGGCGACTCGATCGGCTGGTGGGAAGGCGACACGCTGGTTGTCGAGACGATCAACATCAACCCGAACGGCGGCGGCCAGGTGCAGCTGACGGCGGGCGGCAAGGTGATCGAGAAGTTCACCCGGTATTCCGACACGCAGGTGCTGTACGAATTCGAGATCCACGATCCGGCGCTCTACAGCCAGGTGTGGAA
>DAIRES010000158.1:1365-4059 GCA_036795465.1 Hyphomonadaceae bacterium | reverse complement strand
GCACTCTTCTTTCGAGCCGTCGAGGCGCGTGTCCGTGCCGACGCCATTGCGCTTGCCGTTGACGTACTGCCCCTCGAAGCGTTCGCCCGTCGCGTACTGCACCACGGCCCGGCCCTGCAGCGCGCCTTCGACCCATGTGCCGTCGATGGTGGCGACGCTGCCGACTTCCACGGCGGCGCCGTTCGGGCGGTGGTCGAGGAACTGCCCGGTGATCTTGCGGCCGTCCTTGAAGGTCAGCTCGCCGGGGCCGGCCTGCTGGTCGTTGGCGAACATGCCACGGAAGACGCGGCCATCGCCGAATGTCGCCGTCGCCTGTCCGGTGCGGCGGTCGTCGGCGAACGCGCCGATGTAAGTGTAGGAGCCGTCATTGGACGACAGCTTGCCCTGGCCGCTGCGGCGATCGTTCAGCCACGCGCCGTCATAGGTCCAGACCTTGTCGCCGGTTGTGTAAACGCCCTCGCCATTGCGACGGTCGCCTTTCCACTCGCCGACATAGACTGAACCATCCTTGAAGGTCTGCGTGCCCGCGCCCTCGCGCTTGCCGCGCACATAGTCGCCTTCATAGGTCGAACCGTCGATATAGGTCATGCGGCCTAGGCCGTGGCGCTCGCCGTTGACGAACGCGCCTTCATAGACTTCGCCCGTGGCCAGCTTTTCCTTGCCCGTGCCGTTGATCTCGCCGGTGGTGTAATTGCCTTCGTAGCGATAGCCATCCGGGCAGGCATAGACGCCGCGACCATCACGCTCGCCACTGGCATAGCCGCCCTTGTAGGAACATCCGTTGGCGTAAGTCTCGCTGTTCTCGCCGCGTACGATATCAATCGCGACCGACATCAGTTCCTTGACGCCGCCCTTTTCAGCGCAGGCGCAGTTGATGACGGGTGTGCTGTATGTGCCGCCCGGCGCGATCGCGCCGATCGTGCGTGACGGCGCCACGAAGGTGGAAGGGCGGGTACACTGGAAGGTGATGTCCTTGAGGTTCACGTCGCCCGACGCGGTCGAGTTGTTCAGCAACCGGAGTTCGACATTCGATCCATCGCAGCCGAGCGCGCGCGTGGCGCGCCACTGGACCTCGCGGCCATCCGACCAGCGCAGGCCCGTTGTCCATTCCTGTCCCTGCCAGGCGCTGGCGGCGAGGGGGGCCGCAAGGGCGGCCAGTATGATGGCCAAGATACCGGCGCGGCGGATGTGCTTCGCGCGGACGTGAAGACCAGACATGACGACAAGCTCCCGACACTTTGTGGGACTGGATTCTAGTACGTCACATCGCCCGTCAAGTTGAGCCAAACTGTGGCGTCGATGCGGCGCCCGTGGAGGTTAACGGCCATTGCTGGAACCGTTTGAGCAACATGGCGTTGGTGTCTCAGCAAACATGGATCAGATGGAGCTGCACATGACCCGTACGATGATTTTGGCCCCGGCCGCCGCCCTTCTCAGCTTCGCCCTTTTGGCTGGCTGCGGAACGAATATGGAGCAGCGCGCCGCAACCGGCGCTGCGACCGGCCTGATCGTCGCAGGTCCTGTCGGAGCTGCGGTTGGCGCGGGTGTGGGCGCTGTCGTGAACGAAACCGAAGAAAACAAGTAGCTTCCGGACTTCCGCCGGCCTTTCCGGCGGTCTCAATGGTGGGCTGGTGTCGGCCGGGCGTGATCCAATCACGTCCGGCCAATTCTTTTGCTGACGCCGCCCATGGGCCCGGCCGTGGCGTTTGCGCACTGGCGGGGAATGGCGGCGGCGCGTTAGACTGGGCGGGTAAATCGTGGGGCATTACATGACCATTCGAAACATCGCGACTCTTTCGGCCGGATTGGTCGCTTCGGCGATGCTGGCTGGCTGCGGCACCAATATGGAGCAGCGCGCGGCGACCGGGGCTGCGACCGGGCTGATCATCGCTGGTCCCGTGGGCGCGGCTGTTGGCGCCACGGTCGGCGTGGTTGTCGATACGGTCGACAAGGAAAAGTAGCCCTTTGAGGCCAGGGCCTCTGGCCAGCGCATTGTCAGCAGCCTGCCGCGCAGGTCGTGGCGGCTCTGGCGAACGCATCCGGAACGGCCCATATTGCCGTCATGGCGAAATCTCCTTCCAAGTCCGCTAAGCCCAGCGCTTCGAAATCCGCGCCGAAATCGTCCGCCAGGGGCGTCAGCGAGGGACCGGGCGCCGCCTTCGCGGCGAAGATCAAGGATGCCGTCGCGGTGGCCGAAGGCCAGCCGCTGTGGATGCCGCACAGGCCGGAGCGGAACTGGGAGAAATTCGAAGGCGGCCGGAAATTCCGGGTGGCGTCCAGCTATGAACCGGCGGGCGACCAGCCGCAGGCGATCAGCGATCTGGTGCAGGGTGTTCGCGACAACGAGATGGACCAGGTCCTGCTCGGCGTCACCGGCTCGGGCAAGACATTCACGATGGCGAAGGTGATCGAGGCGGTGCAGCGCCCGGCGCTGATCCTCGCCCACAACAAGACGCTGGCGGCCCAGCTCTACGGCGAGTTCAAGAGCTTCTTCCCCGACAACGCCGTCGAGTATTTCGTGAGTTACTACGATTACTACATGCCCGAAGCCTACGTCCCGCGCACGGACACGTACATCGAGAAAGAATCATCCATCAACGAAGCCATCGATCGCATGCGGCACTCGGCTACGCGGGCGATATTGGAGCGGGATGATGTGATTATTGTTGCGTCTGTCAGCTGCATCTACGGCAT
>DAIRES010000158.1:0-1265 GCA_036795465.1 Hyphomonadaceae bacterium | reverse complement strand
CAGACGCGGCCGATGGAGAAGATCAAGGTTTACGCCAACTCCCACTACGTCACCCCACGCCCGACGCTGAACCAGGCGGTGGAGAGCATCAAGGAGGAGCTGCGCCAGCGCCTCGCCGTGCTGACGCAGCAGGGCAAGCTCCTTGAGGCGCAGCGGCTCGAGCAACGTTGCCAGTTCGACATGGAGATGATGGTCGCCACCGGCTCCTGCGCCGGCATCGAGAACTACAGCCGCTATCTCACCGGCCGCCAGCCGGGGGAGCCCCCTCCCACACTGTTCGAATACCTGCCCGACAACGCCATCATCTTCGTCGACGAAAGCCACCAGACCATCCCGCAGATCGGCGCGATGTTCCGGGGCGACTTCAACCGCAAGTTCACCCTGTCCGAATTCGGATTCCGCCTGCCCAGCTGCCTCGACAACCGCCCGCTCAAATTCGACGAGTGGGAGAAGATGCGCCCGCAGACCATCCACGTCTCGGCCACCCCCGGCCCGTGGGAGCTGAACCAGACCGGCGGCGTCTTCACCGAGCAGATCATCCGCCCCACCCACCTGATCGACCCGCCGGTCGAGATCCGCCCGGTCTATAAGGACAACGCCAACCAGGTGGACGACTGCATCCACGAGGTGAAGGAAACGGCCAAGCGCGGCTTCCGCTCTCTGGTGACGACGCTCACCAAGAAGATGGCCGAACAGCTGACCGAGCACATGACCGAGATGGGCGTGCGCGTGCGCTACATGCACTCCGACATCGACACGATCGAGCGCATCGAGATCATCCGCGACCTGCGCCTCGGAAAGTTCGACTGCCTGATCGGCATCAACCTGCTGCGCGAGGGCCTCGATATTCCCGAATGCGCCTTCGTCGGCATTCTCGACGCCGACAAGGAGGGCTTCCTGCGCTCCGAGACGTCTCTCATCCAGACCATCGGCCGTGCGGCACGCAACAGTGAGGCGCGGGTGGTGCTCTATGCCGACCACATCACCGGCTCGATGGAGCGTGCGATGGCCGAGACGGCGCGCCGCCGCGCGCGGCAGGAAGCGCACAATGCCGAACACGGCTTCGAGCCGATCACGGTGATCTCGGGCGTGAAGGACGTGCTCGAAGGCGTCACGTCAAAGGCGGCGCAGGGCCTGCTGCCCCGGGGCAGGGACCCGAACAAGCGCGGCAAGGGCAACACGCTTCCCGGCATGGAGGAAGAAGGCTTCGAGTTCATCGGCAAGGGCCACAACCTCACGCGCGTCATCGACACGCTGGAGAAGGA
>DAIRES010000016.1:29170-33840 GCA_036795465.1 Hyphomonadaceae bacterium | reverse complement strand
CACGTGAAGGCCTGCGAGGAGCTGTTCTCCGCGGCGCGGACGGAGTTCAAGAATCTCGAATTCTTCTATTTCCACAACTGCATCTACGAAGGCGTGTGGAAGGACAATCGCCGGCGCGGCGTGAGCAAGATTCCGACATGGGATGTGCTGCATCGTTTTCCGGCCGACTATAAAGTCATCATCGTCGGGGACGCCGCGATGAGCCCTTACGAGATCACCTATCCGGGCGGTTCGGTTGAACACTGGAACGAAGAACCGGGTGCGATCTGGCTGCAGCGGATTGCCGAGATCTATCCGCATCTGGTGTGGATCAACCCGACGCATCCTTCGGGCTGGGACTATTCGGGATCTACGGAGATGATCCGCCAGCTGATCGGCGCGAACCGCATGTTCCCGATGACCGTGAAGGGCGTCGAGGAAGCCACGCGCGAGCTGGGGCGCTAGGCGCGCGGGCGCAGCCTCGCTGGCGGCGAGTTGGGGTGGGTTTTGATTTTAGCGCGGCTAGCGCTCCGTCCCCCATTCTCGACATCACGCTTGTGACTCGCTCCCTCCGTCTCGCGGCTTCGCACGCGATCCACCTCCCCCGCGCTTTGCGCGGAGGAGGAAAGAGAGCGATGGGTGGGCTGGGTTGGCCGGAGCCTAGAACTCGATGTCGAGTTCTTCGATCTCGATGGGCTCGGCTTTCGATTCCTCGAACCATTCCTTCATCGGCGCCCAGTCGAGGATGCGGTCGCGGTATTGGGCGGCCTTGCCTTCGAGGGCGACGTCATAGGTGAGGAAGCGGGTGCAGACGGGCGCGTACATGGCGTCGGCAAGGGTTGGCGTTTTGCCGAACAGGAAGGGGCCGTCATACTGTTCAAAGCACTCGTTCCAGATCGTCAGCACACGGCGGATGTCGCCCTTCGCGCCGGTGAAGACGCGGAAGCCCGGATAACGGGCGCGCAGGTTCATCGGCAGGGCCGAGCGGAGATTGTAGAAGCCGCCGTGCATTTCGCCGATGATCGAACGGGCGTGGGAGCGGGGCTTCTTGTCGAGCGGGAGGAGGCCCTTGTTGGGGAACTCCTCCTCCAGGTACTCGGCGATCGCTATCGTGTCCCAGATGCTCGCCCCCTTGTGGTCGAGGCGGGGGGTCAGGACCGTCGGGCTGAGCAAAAGAAGCTCCGCCCGGGCGTTCGGATCATCGATCGAAACGCTCTCAACCTCCACGTCCAATTCCGCCAATTGGCAGAAAAGCCAGGCCCGGAGGGACCAGGAGGAGTAATTCCTGCTCGAAATTGTCAGCTTAGCGCCTGCCATCACGGCACTTTCCTTGCCCTTAATTCAATTATGCAATCGTATGTCGCAGTGCAGTGTGTCGGGAACTAGGCTTCGTTAAGGAAGCTGGATGGGTCACGCATCTGCCTAAGAATAGAGCGTAACGGGATATGTGGTACCACATTTACGAGGCCCAGATGCAGGCTTCGGCGCCGTTTCGCGCTGCCGCGCTAGCCGCGCTGCAGATGCGGTCGGCCATGAACGGAGCGGCGGATTCGCCCGCGGCGCGCCAGATGATGGCCGCGCTGGAGATGGCGAGTCGCGCCAAGCTGACGCATGTTTCCCAGCCCTTCGGCATCAAATCGGTTCAGGTCGAGAACCGCGAGGCGCTGGTCGTCGAGGAGACGGCGCTGGACCTGCCGTTCGGACGGCTGCTGCATTTCCGGAAGGACGTCGATTCACCCCAGCCGCGCGTGCTGCTTGTCGCGCCGCTGTCGGGACACTTTGCCACGCTTCTGCGCAACACGGTCAAGACGCTGCTGCAGGACCACGACGTTTACATCACCGACTGGAAGAACGCCCGCGAAGTGCCGCTGGTACAGGGCCGGTTCGGGTTTGAGGAATATGTCGACTACCTGATCAAGATGCTGGAGCACCTTGGGCCGGGCGCGCACGTGGTGGCGGTTTGCCAGCCCTGCGTGCAGGCGATGGTGGCGACGGCCGTGATGGCGGCGCAGAAGCATCCGTGCGAGCCGCGATCGCTGACGCTGATGGCCGGGCCGATCGATTGCCGGATCAATCCGACGGCGGTGAACAAGCTGGCGACGGATCACCCGATCGAGTGGTTCAAGAGCAACCTGATTTCGACCGTGCCCTTCCCCCTGCCCGCGTGGGGCCGGCGGGTCTATCCGGGCTTCATGCAGCTGGCGGCGTTCGTGTCGATGAACCCCGAGCGCCATCTGGATGCGCACAAGAGCCTGTTCCGTCATCTCGTCGAGGGCGAGGATGACGAGGCGGAGAAGATCAAGACCTTCTACGACGAGTATTTCGCCGTGCTGGACCTGACCGAGGAATTCTACATCGAGACGGTGGCGTGGGTGTTCCAGGAGATGCGCCTGCCGCTGGGCCGGTTGAAGCATCGCGGCGAGCTGGTCGATTGTTCGAAGATCACGCGCACGGCGATCCTGACGGTTGAAGGCGAGCGGGACGATATCTGTTCGGTTGGCCAGACGTCAGCCGCGCATGAGTTGGTGACGAAGCTGCGGCCGCACCTGCGCAGCCATCACCTGCAGCCGGGGGTTGGCCATTACGGCGTGTTCTCTGGCCGCAAGTGGGAGAACCAGATCTATCCCACCGTTCGTTCAGTGATCCTGTCGATGGAATAGGCGCCGCTCGAAAGCGGCGCCATCCATTGCGGTCCGGCGCTTACTCGTCGGCGGCCAATCCAGCGAAGATCGAGATTTCGGGCGGGTGTTCGCGGCCCTGACGCTCTAGCTCGCGGGCGCCGGCGAGGATGCCGTGCATGCCGTAGTTTCCTTCGTGGCAGGCGAACTCATAGACCTGCTCTTTCGAGTTGCGGAGCACCATGTCGCCGCTCCATTTCGCGGAGTAGAGCGAGGGGTCTTCAACTTCGAACTGGTAGTAGATCTCGCTGTCCTTCCAGCGCGTGAAGCGCTCGGTGACCTTGCCGGTGGCGGTGATGTAGGGGCGCTGGTCCTGGCGGACGTTGACGGTTTCGACGACGAGCGTGTCGCCTTCGTACCACGCAGCCGAGTCGCCGCCGAAGTTCTTCATCTCGTTCGGGCCGTGTTTCACGTCGGCCTTCGAAGCGACGATCGGGATGACGCGGAATTCGTGGATCATCTCGGCGTTGATCATCAGGTGGGTCGGCGTCTGCACGAACTGGAAGTTGTTGTTGTACATGCCGTTGCGCAGGACCGGGCCAAGGTTGGCCCAGGTCAGGCAACGCTCGCCGGCGGGGCGGCCTTCGGGGCCGTCATAGGTGATAGTCATGCGCGGCTGGGCGCCGGGCTTGTAGGGGATCATGCCGTCAGCGGGGCTGGTGATCCATGCGGTGCGGATGTCGTTGCCTACGCGGGCGTAGTCATTGCCGGCGTCGACCCAGAAGTGGTTGTAGCCGCGGTTGGCGTTCTTGTCGGCTAGGAGCTTGTCGCTCGACTCCTTATCCAGCTTGGACGGGCCAGCTTCGTCCTTGGCCATCATCGCATACTGGTTGTGGGCGAGAACGGAGGCGTGCTGTTCCTGGGTGATGACCACGGTCTTGGCGTTCGCCGGGCGCTGCAGGGTGGTGAGCGAGGAGTTGGTCCAGACGCCGCTGAGCTCGGGCTTGCCCCACGCTGTGCGCGGCGGGGAATAATCGCCAGCGGCCTGGGCGGAGGCGGCGCCGGAACCCGCCATCAGGGCGGCAAAGGCGGCAAAGGCCAGCAATTGGGTCTTCATCGAAGTAATCTCCCTATGCCGACGTCTGAGGTCACTCGGCTCTGGCGGGAGATTAGGTCGGGCGCGGCCCCGAAAGCCACCGGCTCATGAAGTTGTGCGCGCTTCGTGATCGCATGGAACAAGGCCCGGCGGGGGAGCGCCGGGGCTTATGAAACAGGGCTCTAAGGCCCGATGGATTACTCGTCCGCGTCCAGTCCGGCGAAGATCGGCTTTTCGGGCGGGTGTTCGCGGCCGTCCGACTCGAGCTGGCGGGCGCCGGCGAGAATGCCGAACATGCCGTAATTGCCCTCGTGGCAGGCGTATTCATAGACCTGCTCCTGCGAGGCGCGCAGAACCTGTTCGCCGCTCCAGGGCTGGGAGTAGATCGAGTCATCCTCGACGCGGAACTCGTAGTGGATCTCGTCGTCCTTCCAGCGCGTAAAGCGTTCGACGGCCTTGCCCGTGCCGGTGATGTGGGGGCGCTGGTCCTGACGGACGTTGATCGTTTCGACGACGAGCGTGTCGCCTTCGTACCACGCGATCGAGTCGCCGCCGAAATTGCGCAGCTCGGACGGGCCGTGCTTGGCGTCGGCTTTCGACTTGAAGATCGGGATGGTGCGGGCTTCGTGGATCATCTCGGCATTGATCAGCAGGTGGTTGGGCGTTTGCACGATCTGGAAGTTGTTGTTGTACATGCCGTTGCCGAACACCGGGCCGAGGCGCGCGTAGGACACGCAGCGTTCCTGAACAGGGCGGCCTTCGGGACCGTCATAGGTGACGTTGAAGCCGGGACGCTTGCCGGGCTTGTAGGGGATCATGCCGTTGGGCGGGTTGGTGACCCAGGCAGTGCGGATGTCGTTGCCGACGCGGGCATAGTCCGAGCCCGGCTCCATCCAGAAGCGGTTGTAACCGCGCGCCGGGTTCTTGTCGGCGAGGAGCTTGTCGCTGGATTCCTTGTCGAGCTTGGAGGCGCCGGC
>DAIRES010000016.1:14472-29070 GCA_036795465.1 Hyphomonadaceae bacterium | reverse complement strand
TCTTGTCGGCGAGGAGCTTGTCGCTGGATTCCTTGTCGAGCTTGGAGGCGCCGGCCTCGTCGATCGTGGCCAGCGTGTAGCGGTTCTTGGCCAGAAGGCGCTCGCGCTCTTCTTCGGTCACAGTGACGGCTGACGCGGACGAGGCTTTCTGGAGCGAGGTGAGCGAGGCGTTGGTCCAGACGCCATCAAGTGCGGGGACGCCCCAGGTGGTGCGCGGGGGTTTGTAGTCGCTGGCCCCGGCGGTCTGGGCCGAGGCGGCGCCGGCGCCGGCCACGATCGCCGCGACAGCCGCAAAGGTGAGCAGATAGCTTTTCATTGTTTTTCCTCCTGTGCCCGCCTCTGTGTGCAGGTTTGGAGAGAGGGTACGCCCTGCCCGGCCCGGAACTCCATTGGCTCAGCAAGTTGTGCGTTTGGAGGCCGGACTTCGTGAGCGCCAGCGAAAAGGCCCGGCGATTGCGCACCGGGCCTTTGTTTTGAACGGGATTTAGCCCCGGACCGCCGATTCTAGGCGAGAGGGACGTTCGCGATGTCGAGGTAGATCGCCGCGAAGTGGCAGGAAGCGGCGGCGATGACGAAGCCGTGCCAGATGGCCGAGTTGAAGGGCAGCTTCTTGTTGACGTGAAAGATGACGCCGATCGTGTAGAGCACGCCGCCAGCCGCCAGCAGGCCGAGGCCCAGCGGGGACAGGGTATGCATCAGCTTGTCGATGATCGACAGCACGGCCCAGCCCAGCATCAGGTACATGCCGATATAGACGCGCGGGGCGTTCCAGCGCGCCAGCAGGTTCATGGCGACGCCTGACAGGGCGACCACCCAGACGGCGGCGAGGACGGTCCACGCCATCGGGCCATCGAGCTTGGCCAACATGAACGGCGTGTAAGACGCGGCGATCATCACGAAGATGCCCGAGAGGTCGAACCGCTCCAGCAGCTTCGACAGCTTCTCGTTTGTGTTCGAATTGTAGAGGGCCGAGCAGCCGAGCATGGCGAGGAGGCCGGCCGAATAGACGATCAGGGCGGCTGTGAGCTTCACCGAGCCCGAGTTGGCGGCGGTGGCGACGAGCACAACGCAGCCGATGACCGCCAAGACGATGCCCACCGCGTGGACGATGACGTCGGCAAGCCATTCTTCGCGGCGCGACTGGGGGTACCAGTAAGCGTCGACCGCTTCGGCCTTCGAGAGAGAAACGTGTGTGCTCATATCAAACCGCCCATATTGGCTGGGGCTTCGAGTTGAATGTCCGGACCACGTGTGGGTTCCGATGCGAGCATCAGGCCATTCAACGCAGGCGGCAGTTGGTCCCGATTGCGGCGAACCGCGCACGGCTTTGAGACATGTAGGAACGCTTTCGCCATCAGGATGAACCCGCATTCACACCCGATGCGGATCGACGGCTCAGTGTTGTATTTCCGCAGCGGTTCCTGAACTTCGCGACAGGATTCCATCTGCCCGTCCGATGTGGCGCGACCCACTCTTCGAACTCGATTCGGATGATACCGGATGATGGTTGAAACCGGCTGTCGGAGATCGATGAAATTTGCCGGATCGGCACAGACTCGTGCGCCGGGCGATGCTGCAAATGCACTGTCCCGAACGCGCGCGAAAACTGTTCCGCATGCGGACGCGGCCTATGTCCCGGGCCATGGACGAGACCTCGACCTTCGTCATGTCGCTGCGCAGCTGGACGCCGGAATGGGTGATCGCCATCCGGCTGGGGCTGGCGTGCCTGCTGGGCGGGCTGATCGGGCTGGAGCGGGAGATCGGCAATCACGACGCCGGGCTGCGGACCCATATCCTGGTGTCGCTGGCGAGCTGCGTGTTCGCGCTGGTGGCGTGGGAGCTTTACCAGCACATCCGGTCAATCGAGCAGCCGGCGACGGGCGATCCGGTGCGGATCATCGAGGCGGTAACGGCGGGGGCGGGTTTCCTGGCGGCGGGGATCATCTTCCAGTCTGGGTCCAAGGTGCATGGGCTGACGACCGGGGCCGGCGTCTGGACGGCGGCGGCGATCGGCGTGGCGTGCGGGACCGGGGCCTATGCGATTGCCGGGATCACCACGGTTCTGGTGCTGGCGGTGCTGTTCGGGCTGGGGGCGATCAAGAAGAAGATGGGCTTGGAAACGGAGGGCGTTCCCGAGGACCGCAAGGCTGATCCGGCCGGCCCGGCCACACAGGTCGTACCGGGGGAACGGGACGACACGCCCCGGCTGGCGCATCATGGAGATGAGCGGGCCTAGTTTTCTGCTTCGATGATCGAGCATCGGATTCCCCTTCCCTGTTGTGGAGGGGAGCCTTGGGCGACATCACGCCCGGCCAAGCGGCCGCTTCTTGCCTGTCGCGAGGGCTCGCCCTACTCCCGGCTCATGAGCGATCTTTCCAACTGGACCCCACGCCCGGCGCCGGGGCTTGCCGCCCTGGAGGGTGCGCGCGTGCGGCTGGAGCCGCTGGACTGGGCGCGGCATGGCGACGGGCTGTTCGCGGCGGTCGGCGGCGCGGCCAATGCGGGGATCTGGGAGTGGATGCCGGTCGGGCCGTTTCTGGGACCGGAGGAGCTGGGCGACTTTCTTGAGCAGATGCACGGCGCCGAACGGTGGCGGACGATGGTGATCCGCGCGCGGGGGTCGGGCGAGATTCTGGGCATGGCGACCTACATGCGCATCCGCGAAGGACATGGCAGCGCGGAGATCGGGTGCGTGTCGTTCGGGCCGAAGCTGAAGCGCTCGACCGAGGCGACAGAGGCGCTGGCGTTGATGGCGGGCCACGTGTTCGACCTTGGCTATCGCCGGTATGAGTGGAAGTGCAACAGCCGGAACGCCGCCTCGATGCGCGCAGCGGAGCGATTCGGATTTACGCTCGAGGGCGTGTTCCGGAACGACATGGTGATGAAGGGAATGTCCCGGGATACTGTGTGGTATTCCATCATCGACAGTGAATGGGCTGGCCTGAAGGTGGCGCTTGATCGCTGGCTTGCGCATGACAATTTTGCGGCGGATGGTGCGCAGGTCGGGACGCTTGAGTCCTTTCGGCGGGGCGCATGATCACAGGCCTGGACCACGTTCTTATTGTCTGTCCGTCGATCGACGACGCCGAGAACGCATATTCGGCCCTGCTCGGGCGCGAGCCTGACTGGCGGTCGACCGACAGTGGCGGTTCGGCGACGGTGATCTACCAGCTGGAGAACACGGCGCTTGAGATCATGTCGCCACAGGGCGGCGGGCCCCTGGCGCGGCGGCTGCACGCGATGATCGACGTGGATGGCGCGGGGCTGAAGTCGCTGATCTTCGCGAGCGACGATCTCACCGATGACCGCTCTGTCTTCGATCGCCGTGCGCTGAAGCCGGACGAGATTATCACCGGAGAAAGCACCGATCCCTATTCCGGCAAGGCGCGGTACTGGACGCGGATGCGGCTGGACGAACAGGCGACGCATGGCGTGCGGATCTTCGCGTTGCAGCGCAAGCCGTCTGATCCGATGGTGTACAAGCCTGCGAAGCCGGATGCGGTGTCGGGGCTGGATCATGTGGTGATCAACACGGCGAACCCGGAGCGGGCGGCGGCGCTGTATGGCGCGCGGCTGGGACTGAGGCTGGCGCTGGATCGTTCCAATCCGGACTGGGACATGCGGCTGATGTTCTTCCGCGCGGGGCAGCTGACGATCGAGCTGGCGCACAAGATATCCGGCGGGGCGGGCAACCAGCCGGACAAGCTGTGGGGCCTGAGCTGGCGCGTGCCGGATATCGATGCGGCGCATGCGCGGCTGGCTGACGCCAATTTCGCGGTGACGTCGATCCGGGCGGGACGGAGGGCGGGCACGAAGGTGTTCACCGTGCGCGACGGGACGGTAGGGGTGCCGACGCTGGTGCTGTCGGCGGAACCGGCCTGAACGGTTGGATGATCCGGCCCCTCCCCATCCGGGCCAAGCCGTTCTATACCGCCCCCATGAAACCGTTCACGACACTTACCGGAACCGCCGCGCCGTTGCCGCTCGCCAACGTCGATACGGACATGATCATTCCCAAGCAGTTCCTGAAGACCGTCTCGCGCGAGGGACTGGCCAAGGGGCTGTTCTATGAACTCAAGACCAATCCTGACGGATCGTCGAACCCGAATTTCGTGCTGAACAAGCCGGCCTATGCGAAGGCTTCGATCCTGATCGCCAAGGAGAACTTCGGCTGCGGATCGTCGCGCGAGCATGCGCCGTGGGCGTTGCTGGACCAGGGCCTGAGCTGCGTGATCGCGCCGAGCTTTGCCGACATCTTCTACAACAACTGTTTCAAGAACGGCCTGCTGCCGATCGTGCTGCCACGCGAAGTGGTGGAGCAGTTGATGGGACAGGCGGGCGGGCCGAACCACATGTTCAACATCGACCTCGCCGCGCAGACCGTGACGGCGCCGGACGGCAAGGTGCATCGCTTCGATATCGACGATGGCCGCAAGGCGAGCCTGCTGGCGGGTCTCGATGAGATCGGCGAGTCGCTGCAGCACGCGGGCGAGATCACGGCGTTCGAGCAACAGCGGAAGCTGTCACAGCCGTGGCTGGCGTGATGCGCGCGCCACTCCTGCTTGCTGTCGCGCTGCTGCTGTCGGCGTGCGGCGGAGCTAAGACCGATGAGGCGAAGCCGGAAGCGGCAGTCGTGAAGGTCGACCCCAAGGTTGCGGCGGAGGAAGCGAAGGCCAAGACGCTGGCCGACGCGCTGGCGGCGCAGAAGCCGGAGTTCGATGCGGCGCTGGCCGCGAACGATGAACTGAAGATCGACGATCTGGCTGACGCCGGGAATGGCTGGGCGCTGCTGCATCGCGGGCAGACACGGCTTTCGTCGCAGGATTTCTCACAGCAGCAGGGCGGCTTCGAGGATATGGAAGCAGCGGCCGAAAAGGGCCTGGCGGAGGCTCAGTTCTGGCTGGGCACGAAGATGGCCTATGGCCAGGATGGCTATCCGCTGAAGCCCAATTCCGGCCTGATGATGATGGAGCGCGCGGCGCGGCAGGGCAACACGCAGGCGATCATGGCGGTCGGCCTGATGTACGAGCAGGACTCGTTCATGTCCGACAAGAAGAAGGCCCGCGAATGGTATGAACGCGGCGCGGCGCTGGGGTCGGATGACGCCAAGAAAGCGCTGGAACGCCTTGATGGCGGCGGCGCGCCGGAAGCTGATCAAGCGCCCGGCGACAGCGGAGACGAGCCGCTCTAGCCCTTTTCATCGTCATCCACGTGAAGCGCGTGGAGGACGCGGTGGAGCACCGGCGCGAGGACGACGCCTGAGGCGAGCACCAATACGAGCCCGCAGCCGATGGCGTAGAAGCCGGCGAAGAGCTTGCCCGCTTCGGTGTGGAGTTCGGGGCCGACAGGGCCCATGCCACCGAGCAGCATCGCGGAATTGAGGAAAGCGTCGATGGGCTGCATGCCTTCGGTTGCCTGATAGCCGTACATGCCGACAGCCATCGCAACAGCGACGATCACAAGCGCGACCAGCACGTTGATGAAAAGCCTGCCGGCGAATTTCGCGGGCGAGGCCATGGGTTTGTCTTTGTAATCGAAATTGAACAGCGCCATTGGCGTCTTCTCCCTCCGGTCCCCGCAGGCGGGACTATCCGCCTGCGGAGGGGGAGGTTCAAGGCTACGGCGTTGCAGTTCTGGCAGGGGTTTGGCCCCTGCTCTCTTTTGTCTTGGCGGGAGCGGCGGCGCGGAAGGCTTTCACCGTGAGGGGGATGCCGACCTCGAAGGGCGTGGCATCCGACCAGAAGCGGCGGGAGAACTTCGTCGCGTCGACGATGTAGGGGCGGTTCCAGGTGAAGCGCATTTCGATGCATTCGCGCAGGAAGGGCGAGAAGACGCCCATCATGCGGAGCATCAGCGTGGAGATCGGCATGAACTTCAGTTTCGCGCCGATGGCGTCGGCTCCCATCTGCAGGATCTGGCGCGATGTGCGGGTGGGCGCACAGGGAACATGCCAGACCTGATTGAAGACATCGTCTGGCGCATCCAGCAGGCTGACAGCGGCGCGGGCGATATCCGGCACATAGGCGTAGTCATGCGGCTGGTCGGGCTGCGGGATCAGGAGGGCCATCTTGCCCTGCGCGACGAGGCCGAGGCCGGTTTCGCCGATGTGCGAGCGATCGACGCCGGGGCCGTAGAAATCGGGGGCGCGGAGCGCGGCCCATTTCACGCGGCCTTCGCGGCCGGCCTTCATCCACATGCGTGTCGCTTCGGCGCGGACGGCGGGCTTCTGGCCATAAGACGTGAGCGGCGCGTCTTCGTTGATCGGCTCGGCGCTGTGCGGGCCGTACATGTACATGTTGTCGATGTGAACGATGCGGGCACTGGTCGCTTCGGCGGCGGCGAGGAAGTTCGCCATCGCCTTGGGCCAGACTTCTTTCCAGACCTTGCCGCTGTATTCGACGCCGATCGAGATGACTACCTGTTCGGCGCCCGTCATGGCGCGCAGGACGCTTTGTGCATCCATCACATCGCACGGCATGAACTCGATGCCGGCGGGGAGATTGGCGGGGCGTTTGCGCTGGACGACGCGGACGGCCTGACCGCGCGCGCGGAGGGCATCTGCCGTCGCGATGCCAGTGGGGCCGTAGCCGAAGATGGTGATCAGTCCCTGCCGGTTGGTCATCGCCGTTTTCCTTCTCTGTTGACAGGAAGGTAGGCCCGGACTGATCATACCAGAAATGCATAGTTGGTATTTTTGATATGCGCGAAGTGAATTTATCTGGCCTCGACCTGAACCTGCTGCCGGCGCTGGAGGCGCTGCTGAAGCGGCGCAATGTCAGCCATGCGGCGGAGGATGTGGGGCTGAGCCAGCCGGCTATGAGCCGCGCCCTGGCGCGGCTGCGCGAAGTGCTGGGCGATGTGTTGCTGGTGCGCGTGCCGGGCGGCGGATACGCTCTGACGCCGCGCGCCGAGGCGCTGTCTTCGCAACTGATCGCGACGCTGGATCATGTGAAGGCGGTGTTCCGCGAGCCGAGCTTCGATCCGGCCAAGGTGCAGCGGACGATACGGATCGCAGGCATCGACACGCACACCATCCTGCTGGCGCCGGCGCTGATGGCGCGACTGGCCAAGGAGGCGCCGGGCATCGACATACGCTTCGAGAATTACGGGCCGGACCTGATCGAGCGGGTGGAGACGGGGCGGCTCGATCTGGCGTTCGCGACGGCCAACACGCCGCTGCCGCCGGGGGCGCGAAGCGAAAGCTATGCACATGACAAGCTCGTGCTGGTGCTGCGCAAGGGTCACCCCATGGCGAAGAAGAAGTGGACGATCGATGACTATGGGAAGGTATCGCACGTCGGGATCTCGATCCTGGGTGATGCGGGATCGGAGCTGGATGCGCAGCTGGCCAAGGTGGGCGTGCACCGGCGGATGGCGCTGGTGACGCCGCACTTCATCGCCGCGCTGGCGACGGTGTCAGGCACGGACATGGCGACGACACTAAGCCGCGTGTTCGCAACCCGGTTCGTGGACCAGTTCGATCTGGTTCTGAAAGACCCGCCACTGCCGAACGTCGATCTCGAGCTGACCGTGGTGTGGAGCCATCTGCGGGCGGCGGACCCGGTTCTGGCGTGGGTTCGGACTGTGATGAGGGATGTGGCGAAAGAGACGATGGATCTGGCCGGATCGCGGGTTTCCCGGCGGGCGGAAAAGCTCTAAGACGCGCTCCGACACATACGGGACAAGACGATCATGGCCGCCACCAACACCCAGACATTGCTGCTGCTGCCCGGCGACGGGATCGGCCCGGAAGTGACGGAAGAGGCGCGCCGCGTGGCGGCCCACATAGCTCCGGATCTGGCGATCGAAGAAGCGTTCTTCGGCGGCGTTTCGTACGACAATTTCGGCACGCCGCTGACCGACGACGTGATGGCGCGGGCGCACAAGGTGGACGCGATCCTGATGGGCGCGGTGGGCGGACCCAAATGGGACAACGTTCCGCGCGACAAGCGACCGGAAGCGGGCCTGCTGCGCATCCGCAAGGAGCTGGATGTTTACGCTAACCTGCGGCCGGCCTTCTGCTTCCCCGCCCTCGCCGGCGCTTCGGCGCTGAAGCCAGAGCTGGTTGAAGGTCTCGACATCATGATCGTGCGCGAGCTGACTTCGGGCGTCTATTTCGGACAGCCGAAGACGATCGAACAGCTTCCCAACGGCGAGCGGCGTGGCGTGGACACGCAGAGCTATACGACGAGCGAGATTCGCCGCGTGGCGGCGCGCGCGTTCGAGTTGGCGCGTGGGCGCACCGGCCGCTCGGGAAAGTTTCCGGGCGTGCTGAGCTGCGAGAAATCCAACGTGATGGATTCCGGCCTGTTGTGGCGCGAGGAAGTGACGAAGCTGCATGCCGAGCAATACAGCGACGTGAAGCTGGATCACATGCTGGCGGACGCCGCCGCGATGCATCTGGTGCGCGCGCCGAAGGACATCAACGTTCTGCTGGCCGACAACCTGTTCGGCGACGTCCTTTCGGATGAAGCCTCGATGCTGACGGGTTCGATCGGCATGCTGCCTTCGGCCTCGCTGGGCGAGCCGGGCGTGCCGGGGCTTTACGAGCCGGTGCATGGATCGGCGCCGGATATCGCGGGCAAGGGCATCGCCAACCCGATCGCGGCAATCCTGTCGCTGGAGATGGTGATGCGCTGGAGCCTTGGCCGCGCCGATGTTGCGGACCGCATCTTTGCTGCGGTGGGCAAGGCGCTGGAAGACGGTGCGCGCACGGCGGACATTGGCGGCACGATGAGCACCCGCCAGATGGCCGATGCGATCCTGAAGCATCTCTGACGCGGATACTTCCTAGCGCGACAAGCGCACGCGATTGGCCGTCACCTTCCGGCGGTAATGACGCAAAGTGGTGTCCAGCGCTGTAGTAGGCGAAGCCCGTGGACCGAGTTTCGCAAGCTTGGTCTGAAGCTGCGCGCCCGCCTGCGCCTTTTCCACGATCATCAGTTCCAGTTCGCGCTGCGCCGATTCACCGCCCGCCGCCACCTTCATGACGCGCGCAGTGATGACGGAAGACGCCTCGACGCCAAGCATCCAGGACTGCCAGCCAAGTTCGAGCCAGGAGTTTGAAGGCCGACGCCTGCGGATCAAAGTGCGCCCTGCGAGGAGGCGGACATGGACATCGGCACGACCTCGTCTGACAGCAGAGCGCTGTTTGCGCTGAACGAGCCGACGATAGCGGCGATCAGGATCAGGCTGACGAACGAGATGCTGATGATCTGGGAGAGTTTCCAGTGACGTGTCATGGCGTGAGTATTCCTGTTGTCTGGTCTAGGGTCCGCGTTGAGCGCCATTATCCAGATGGGTTGTGCTGCTGGCCGTAGTTCAGAACAGCGAAGGCAAAAACCACCCCTTCCCGACAACTGCGACGGGTGCGGGGGATAAAGCTGGTCGGGGATAGCGGTCCCAATAGAGGCCCCACTCACAAAGCCTCGGCTTGAGCGTTCGTTCCCTTGCTTGTTGAAATGGCCGATTGTTTCGTCTTTACCGTCGATTTAACGCAGGCTGTAGCGCCCATGCCCTTGTACGCCGCAAGGAAGCGTAGCACAAACCATGAACAACTCGACCGTCGCGAAAGGCGGAAAATGACGCTTCTGAAAATTGATTATGTGGAATTCGCGAGCGGCGACCTGGCGAAGAGCAAGGCCTTCTTTGGCAAGGCGTTCGAGTGGAGCTTTCAGGACTACGGGCCGGATTACGCAGCGATGACCAATGCCGGACTGGAAGGGGGGGTGCAGAGCGATCCGGACCATATTGGAGCGCTGCCGCTGGTAATCCTGAAGGCGGACGATCTGGAAGCGGCCGAAGCGGCCGTGACAAGCGCGGGCGGCGTGGTCACGCGTGCAATCTTCAGTTTTCCGGGCGGACGGCGCTTTCACTTCCGCGAGCCAGGGGGCAATGAACTGGCTGTGTGGAGCGAAACCTAGCTTCGCGAGGTCTGCGGGGCACCCGATGGCGCTGAAGGTTCTCAACGGTGTTGTCGATCAGCTTGGACCAGCCTCCCCGCTTGGCGCCGAGGGCGCGGCGACCGGAACAGAATGGGCGTTCGTGAGGTTCAACCGCGCCAGCCGGAAGGCGGTTACGCTGGAGCGGGTCGTCGCTGACCTGACGATGGGCGCTCATCTGGCCGTGCGGCAGGCTGGCCGCTTTGCTTTCTACTCGTACGACAACAGGCTTGTGCTGTGTGGGTTCGCCGGTCCGGAGGGCATCGAGATCGCGACGCTGGCCAACGATCCAGCGGCGCTTGCGGCGGAAGCTGTGAGAATGCCGGCCAAGCGAAAGATATTCTGGGGCGTGGTGCTGATCCCCACCATTATCGGCCTGTTCTTCGCGTTCGACATGATCAAGGCGGGTCGCGCGACGCTACGGGAAAACCCGGCGCCAAGGCGGCCCGGCGAGAAGAAGGTGGTGCGTGCGCTGAAAGGCCAGCTTTACTGGCCGTTCTGACGCGCAGCTTACGAGTAGTCGCAAATCCGTGCGAGCTTGTCGTTGCGCAGCTCAAACATGGTCGCGCCGCGGATCGAGACGTGTTCGCCGGGGCGGACATGGTGGCCCAGCTCGGCGGCGGCGACGCCGGAAAACAGGGTTTCAGCGGCGGCGCGCTGGCCGTCGACGAGGATGGCAACCACCTCATGGCGACGTTCGCGGAAAGCGCGCGTCGTCGCCTCGATCACTTCGCGCATCTCGTCCTTGCCGTTGAGACGAAGCGACCCGCCGGGATTCGTGATGGTCTCGAAGACAACATCGTCGGCGCAGCAATCCAGCATGCCATCAACGTCGTTCGCGTTATATCGATCGACGTAGCGGCGAACGAGGGCGGCGACGTCGGACATCCGGGCTCCTAAGGAGTCCAGATCCCTCGGAATCGCTCCGCAGGCCCTAGGCTCGCGGATGGATTTGAGGCTACTGGACCCGACATTTCGACAAGGCGTTCCCATATACGGAGCGCCCACGGGCTGTTGCGGCGAATTAACCGCACGAATGTGACCACAACACGACCGAAGGTCCAGCGCGAGGACCGAGGATGGAGATACGCATGGCGCTAAAGGTCGCAGTATTGGGCGCCACCGGCATGGTGGGCCGCGAAATATTGAGCATCCTCGCCGAACGCGGCTTTCCCGCTGACGAGGTGTATGCGCTGGCGTCGCGCAAGCTGATGGGCGCGGAAGTGAGCTTTGGCGATGCAACGCTGAAGGCCAAGGATGTCGATGAGTTTGACTTCACGACCGTTCAGCTGTGCATCATGGCAACGGGCGATCCGGCGGCGCGGAAGTATGGCAACGCCATATCATCCAAGGGCTGCATCGTGATCGACACATCGCGGGCGTTCCGGATGGACCCGCAGGTGCCGCTGGTGATGCCGGAAGTGAACGCCGCCGCGATCGATGGATACACCAAGCGCAATATCGTGTCGGTGCCGGATGGCGTCACGGCGCAGCTGGTTCGTACGCTGAAGCCGCTGCACGATGCAGCCGGCGTGACGCGCGTCGTGGTCGCGACGTACCAGTCGGTTTCGGGCGAAGGCCAGCGCGCCATCGACGAGCTGTGGGTGCAAACCAAGGGCATCTATGTGAACCAGGCGCCCGACCCGAAGGAGTTTCCGCGCCAGATCGCCTTCAACGTCATCCCGCAGGTCGATGATGTGATGGATGATGGTTATACGGAAGAAGAATGGCGCATCGCCGCCGAAACGCGGAAGATCATCGACAACGATATCCAGGTGGTTGCGACCTGCGTTCGCGTGCCGACCTTCGTGAGCGTTGGCGAGGCTGTTCACGTCGAACTGGCCGAGCCCCTGCCCGCTGCGGAAGCTCGCGCGGTGCTGCGCGAATCGCCGGGGATCGTGCTGCTCGACCGGCGCGACGAGGAAGACGGCTACGAAACCCCGATCGGCGCGGTTGGCGAATGGGCCACCTATGTCTGCCGCGTGCGGGACGACCCGACGGTCGAGAACGGTCTTGCTATGTGGGTCGTGGCGGACGACCTGCGTAACGGATCGGCAATGATCGCGGTCCAGTGCGCCGAATTGCTGCTCAACAAGGGAGCGTTCAGCGCAGCTCTGAAAGCCTAGGAGATTTTCTCGGGCTTTAAACGCGAGGCGATGTCGTATTCCCGGTTACAGCGGCGGGTGAACGCGCCTATCTGTGCGCGATGCTGACCGAAGACGAATCTCGCGCGCATATGCGGACAGGCCTGTTTGCCGCCATGGCGGCTTACTTCATCTGGGGCTTCCTGCCGCTGTATTTCCAGTTCCTCGGTGAGACATCGCCGACGGTGATCCTGGCGCATCGTATCGTATGGTCAGTGCCGACGGCGCTGGTGCTGATTGCGGTTGCGGGCAAGTGGGGCGAGCTGACCGGGCTGTGGCGGCAACCCCGCGTGCTGTTCATCCTGCTGGGATCGAGCATCGCGATTGCTGCGAACTGGACGATCTATATCTGGGCCGTGACCAACCATCGCGTGCTTGAGGGCAGCCTTGGGTACTTCATCAACCCGCTGATCAATTTCATGTTCGCGGCCTTCCTGTTTGGCGAACGATTCAGACCGCTGCAGCTTGCAGCGCTGGTGATCGCAGCGGCGGGAGTTCTGAACCAGACACTGGTGGTGGGACAGTTCCCGTGGGTGTCGCTGTCGCTGGCGATCTCGTTTGCGATCTATGGCGCGATCCGCAAGACGACGCCGGTGGACAGCCGGGTGGGCTTCGGGATGGAGGCGATCTGGCTGGCGCCGTTCGCCGCGACCTATCTCATGTTCTTCCTGCCTGCCGGGACGCACGCGTTCGGCAATGGCGATATCGGCTATGTCGCGCTGCTTCTGGCAGCCGGACCGTTGACGGCCGCGCCGCTGATCCTGTTCGCGATGGGCGCGCGGCGCCTGAAATTCTCGACGATCGGCATCCTGCAATACATAGCGCCCAGCGTGCAGTTCTTCCTGGCGCTGGCGCTGGGCGAGCCTTTCACGATGGGTCACGCGGTTACGTTCGGACTGATCTGGACCGGGGCGCTGCTGTTCACGCTGGCCGGCCGCCAGCCGAGGGCCGCCGTCGCGGCGCCGACCGCGGACTAGAGCCCGGAAGGCAAAGAAAAACCCCGCCGGAGCTGAGCTGCGGCGGGGGAAATGAGTTTGCCATGCGAAGCCGCGAAGAGCGATTTCGAAACACACGTCGCAAGACCGGCGCCACATTCCCTTCCCGGTTTTTAACTAAAAAATCCCCAGCTTTGCGTGTTTTCGGCAGTCGGCGTTAAGCGTTGTCTTAATCAATCTGGACGATGTTGCGTCCAAGCGACCGAGAGCTGCGCTTTTCCACGACTGGGGAAAAGTTTGCAGGCCGCGCTTCACGCACAGGAAACCTTGCGTGTGATCTACCGCGGCGCTCCAGGGGTGCGCCGGGAGGGGCGTAGTAGATTACGAAGTTGAGGCAGGACCATGAGCGCAGCAGCAGATCCGACCGCATCTCCCGAATGGGAACAGGCCCGCGCCGAATGGTGGGGCCAGACGAAAACCGAGCTTGAGCGGCTGCAGAGCGCCGTGAACGGCGCGACGCCGGGCTCGCTGCATCTCGAGACGATCTATGCGCCGATGCACGACATGGCAGGCCTTGCCGGCGTGCTGGGATATCCCCTGCTGGGCAAGATCGCGCGGGCGCTGATCGAGACGCTGCGCAAGGGCGCCAACCCGCTGGACGACAGGATGATGATGGTCGCGAAAGCCCATCTCGCCGCGCTGACCGCCCTGCACGCGAAAGACGTCCGCGGCGAAGGCGGCAATGCAGGCGTCGCCGTCATGGCGAAACTGGCCTCTATCCACGCCTGATACCGGACACTTGCGGTAAAGCGCAAAGGGAGCCATCCCTGCCCTGACAAGGCAGGAATACGGCATGGCCGGGCCTATCTATTTCGCAATCGGCGATGTGCATGGCGAAGCGGACAAGCTGCGCCAGCTGCATGCCGCCATTCTCGATCGCATTGCGTTCGAGGGGCATGCGGCGAAGATCGTCCATCTTGGTGACTATGTTGATCGCGGGCCGGACAGCCGTGGCGTTGTCGATGCGGTGATGGCGATCGAAGCGCGTTTCAATCGCGATCCGGCGATCGAGGTTGTCTCGCTGATGGGCAATCACGAACAGATGATGCTGGATGCCTATGACGCTGCAAGCGCGGAGGACGCCGGCCTGTGGTGGGCGCAGGGCGGCGCAGAGACGGCGGACAGCTATGCCGGGGGCGTAGGCAAGGGCGACACAGGCTGGCGCGAGAAGGTGCCGAAGGAGCATGTCAGCTGGATGCGACGGCTGCCAGGCGTGCTGCACGACAGGGAGCGGCGGCTGGTGTTTGTGCATGCCGGCATCGAGCCCGCGCGTTTTCCCGACGAAGACCAGCGCACCTATCTATGGACGCGCTCGGATCGCTTCTTCCTGCAATGGCAATGGCCGGATCGCGAGGAGCTGAAGGGCCTGAAAGTGATCCACGGCCACACGCCGAAATCATTCGATCCCGAAATCTATCCGCACCGCATCAATGTGGATACGGGCGCTGTGTTCGGCGGGCCGCTGACGGCGGTGATGCTGAAAGAGGGCGCGCGGCCGGAATTCCTGCGCGCGACCTA
>DAIRES010000016.1:0-14372 GCA_036795465.1 Hyphomonadaceae bacterium | reverse complement strand
TGACGGCGGTGATGCTGAAAGAGGGCGCGCGGCCGGAATTCCTGCGCGCGACCTAGAGGCAGCGATACATCGCATCGATGAGGCGCGAGCGGCGATCATCTTCTAGCAGGTGCGTGCCCTGACGGTTCATGATGTAGCCGCCTGAAACGCCCGTATCAGGATCACCGAACGCGCCCGAGCCGCCCCAGCCGGAATGGCACAGTGTTGCGGGGTTCGGTCCGTAGATGAGAGGCAGGTTGCGCATCACGCCTGCGCCGAAGGCGACACGGCCGGGGAGAACGCGATCCTCGCCTGAGACGCGCTCGCGCGTGAGCTCATCCCATGTCACCGGAGCAATTACGCGCGTTTCACCGATGCGGCCCTTGAGGGCGTAGGCGGAGTAGAGACGCGCGAGTGCGGCCGCGGTGCCGTGCCCATTGGCCGAGGGAATTTCCGCAAGGCGCCATTCGGTTGCGCCGCGATTGGCGGCAGCCCAGGGCGTGAGGAAGGCGGCGCGCGTGGCTTCATTCTTGTGCGGAAACTGCGCAGCGGCTTTTGGCTTGAGAAGCTGTGCGACGCGATCGTGTTCGCTTTCCGGCAAGCCGATCCAGAAATCGATGCCGAGGGGCTGACAGATATCTTCGCGCAGGATCGTTCCGAGCGAGCGCTTCGAGACGCGGCGGACGAGTTCCCCGGCGATATAGCCCCAGGTGAGTGGATGATAGCCTGAGCCCTCGCCCCTGCCCCACATCGGCTTCAGCGTTGCGAGGGCTTCGGAAAGCGCCGGCGGATCAAGCCACAGCGCGGGATCGATCGGATCCGGGAAGCCGGGAACGCCCGCCTGATGCGAGAGCGCTTCAGCGACCGTGAACGCGCCTTTTCCGTTGGCGGCGAATTCGGGCCAGTAGTCGGCGACCGGCGCGTCGTAGTCGAGCTTGCCGCGCTCCACGAGCGTGGCGATCACCAGCGCTCCGATCGGCTTGGTGGCGGAATAAACCGGGCAGAGGGTGGTGTCGGTCCATGGCTGCTCGCCCGCGCGATCAGCGAAGCCGCCACGCAGGTCGACGATCAGTTCGTCGCCAGCAAAGGCGGCAAACGACGCGCCATGTTCAAGGCCTTCAGCAAAGTTCTGCTCGAAGGCCTCGCGGACGGGTTCGAAGCCAGCGGCGGTGAAACCTGTGATGCTCATGCGCGAGACATCGGGCGGGAGACGTTGCGCGTCAACCGTGCATGGGTTCAACTCGGACGCGTGGAGGACCGAACATGGAAATAAACGGCATCGCGCATATCCAGATCACGGCGGGGCGGTATGACGTGGCGCGGGAATTCTATGGGAAGCTGCTGCCATTCCTTGGGCTCAAGCAGGTGCTCGACAATGAATACGGGTATTATTGCGTTGGCGGGCGCACGGGCGTTCTGATTTCCAAACCTGCGCCCGAGCACGAAGGCGAGCGCTTCGTGCAGCAGCGCGTGGGGCTGCATCATGTCTGCTTCCGGGCGCGATCTCGCGAGGATGTCGATGAGGCGCATGCGTTCGTGAAGACGCTCGGCGTGCCGATCATCCATGCACCACAGACGGATGGTTGGGCGCCGGGGTATTACTCGATCCTGTTCGAGGACCCGGACGGCGTGCGGCTTGAGCTGAACTTCGTTCCCGGCAAGGGCGTATTCGGCACAGAGGAACAGGCGCTGAAGTCGGATTATCCAGCGCCCCGCTAGACGAGGCGGCGTACGGACGCGCGAGGCGGATGGGCGAGCTGTTCGCTGCATGCGGCGAAACTCAGCTCCGGGCCATTCCATGCAATCGTCCTGTCGATGACGAGGTGCGTTGCGCCGACGGCATCCGCCAGCGCGGCTTCGAGGCCGAGGCCCGAGACAAGCCCTCCCGTGAAGCGGAGCGTCAGCATGTCGCCCGTGCCATTCGGGATTTTGCCGGGGACGAGTTTCGTCTCGGCCAGCAGCGCCATGTCGGGATCGACATAGAGCACGCCGATGCCAACCGGCGAGGGAATGGACGAGATCAGCCAGCGGCCGCCCCTGCTGCGCGCTGCGCGGGCGACAGCCTCTGGCGTTTGCAAAAGGGACAGGTCCGTGGCGGTGAGGCGCGCGAACTCCCAGAGGTTGGGAGCGATGATGTCGGCGCGGGGCACAAGGTCAGCCATCAACGCCGTCGCCGTTTCAGGCTTGATGTAGAGGCCCGGCGCTTCATCGCCCATCACCGGATCGATGATGATAAGTGGCTTGTCCGGAAAGTGCGCGTGTGATTGGCGGCGCGGCGTGGTGCGGATGCCGTCGATTGCGGCGCAGGCGACGGCGATCTGGTCAGGCGCGGAAAAATGGCCGGTGACGACGGCGTCCATCAGTCCGAAAAGATTGTTGGCCTCAACGCCCTCGAGCATTTTCGCCATCGTATCCGCCGCAACCGGACCACCGCCCGGCGCTCCCCAGCCGGGGTGCCTTCCGAAAAGGCAGGAAGGAATATGGACAGGATCAACCTTCATCGGGCCCAGCACGTAGGGTGCTATGCCTCCCCCGACGCGGCTGGCGGCGACGTAGGACGAAATCACGAGAACCAGAGGCATGGCTTGTCTCATCAGCCGCCGCGCGCGGCGAATTCGCGACATTAACCCAGCCTGCCGCGCGCTCCAGCTTGATCTTGAGCGGAGGCTCCGTCATGTGTCGCCTTCACGATTTTTGAGGGGCTCTCCCATGTCCGCCATCCGCCCGCGCCGTTCCGTGCTTTACATGCCCGGCGCCAACGAACGCGCGCTGGAGAAGGCCAAGACCCTGCCGGCAGATTCGCTGATCCTCGATCTCGAGGATGCTGTTGCGCCGGAAGCCAAGGTGGAAGCGCGCGACCGCGTGTGTGGCGTGGTGAAGGCCGGCGGCTATGGCCCGCGTGAACTGATCATCCGCATCAACGGACAGGACACCGAATGGGGCAAGGCCGACCTGAAAGCCGCCGCCCACGCCAAACCCGACGCGATCCTCGCCCCCAAGGTCACGTGCGGCGATGACATCCGCTGGCTGAACGAAGCGCTTTCCGAAGCGGGCGCCAGCGCGTCGCTCGGTCTGTGGGTGATGATCGAGACGCCGCTGTCGATCCTCAACCTCAAGGACATCGCCTCGACCGCGCAGACGACGCGCCTGTCAGGCTTTGTCATGGGCTCGAACGACCTGATCAAGGATTTCCGTGCCGAACCGATGCCGGGGCGCGAAAACCTCGCCGCCTGCTACACGCTCGCGATCGCGGCGGCCCGCGCCTATGACCTGCTGGTGTTCGACGGCGTCTATAACGACATCGCGAATGCAGAGGGCTTTGCCGCGGAATCGAAGCAAGCGAAGGCGTTTGGCTTCGACGGCAAGACACTGATCCACCCGACGCAGGTCGAGCCCTGCAACACGATCTTCGCCCCGCCTGCCGAAGCGGTTCAGCAATCACGCGACGTGATCGCCGCCTTCGCCGATCCGGCCAACAGCGGCAAAGGCGTACTGAAGGTCAACGGCAAGATGACCGAGCTGTTGCATCTGGCGCAGGCGAAGCGCCTTGTAGCGGTGGCGGAAGCGATCGCCCTGAGAGAGGCTGCCCAGTGACCCTCAAATCCGATCCCGGTAATTTCTTCGAGGATTTCGTCGTCGGCGACGAACTCATCCACGCCACGCCGCGCACGGTGACCGAGGCGGATGCGGCGATGTACACTGGCCTCACCGGAGCGCGGTTTGCGCTCTATTCGGCTGATACGTTCGCGCAGGATTGCGGGTTGCCGAGCGCGCCGATTGATCCCCTGCTCGCCTTCCATGTCGTGTTCGGGAAGACGGTGCCGGATATCTCGCTCAATGCGGTGGCTAATCTTGGCTATGCCGATGGCCGCTTCCTCGCGCCGGTGTTTCCGGGGGACACGCTGCGTGCTGTTTCGGAAGTGATCGGCGTCAAGGAAAACTCCAACGGCAAGACCGGCGTGGTGTGGGTGCGCACGCGCGGGTACAACCAGGAGAATGACGAAGTCCTCAGCTATGTGCGCTGGGTGATGGTCAACAAGAAAGACCCGAGCCATCCGGCGCCTACGACTGTTGTGCCGGAGCTGCCGCAGGCAGTTGACCCGCGCGAGTTGCCGGATCGCGGACTTGATCTCTCGGAATACAATTTCGTGCTGGCGGGCTCGCCCTTCGGATTTGAAGATTATGAGATCGGCGAGAAGATCGACCACGTGGACGCGTTCACGGTGGAAGAAGCCGAGCACCAGATCGCGACGCGGCTTTACCAGAATACCGCCAAAGTTCACTTCAACCAGTTCGCGCAGGCGCAGACGCCACGCGGCAAGCGCCTGATCTATGGCGGCGTCGTGATTTCGCTAGCGCGGTCAATCGCGTTCAACGGCCTCGCGAACGCAGCGGAGATCATCGCGATCAATGCCGGTCAGCACGTGAACCCGCTGGGTTCGGGCGACACGGTGTTTGCGTGGTCGGAAGTGCTGGACAAGGCGGATCTGGGCGACGGTCTGGGTGCACTTCGCCTGCGGCTGGTGGCGACCAAGAACACGCCCTGCACGGATTTCCCGCACAAGGACGCGGACGGAAAGCACCTGCCCGACGTGATCCTCGATTTCGATTACTGGGCGGCTATACCCAAGCGCGGGTAAGCCTCCCTATATTGAGCCGATGTATCCGCCAGCCCTCGCCCAGCTCGCCGCCGCGTTCGCCATCCTCCTGTCGGTGGTGATCCGCTCCATAAGGGGCGGCGCGTCCTGGCAGCAGGTCGAGGAGGGCCGTGCGACGGCCGATACGCTGCGTGACCTCACCGGCATCATGGATTTCGAGCAGCTTCAGCAGACCTTCGGACCGCCCCGGCTGGAGGACGGCATATTCCCGGTGACGCAGGGAGAAGTGCGACGGGCGCGCACGGGACTGGGCTATCTGTTTGGCGATCGCTGGCTTGATGGCGCATCGGCTCTTGTGGCGATCATATCGCTGATGCCGATCTGGCCCTTGTGGAACACGCGACAGTGGCTCGATACGCTGCTGATCTTCGCGGGCGCCTATCAGGCGGCGGGATGGATCGCATCGATGCGCGTCATTCGCACGCGCTAGCGGACGCTGCGCAGGAACCGCACGATCCAGTCGCCGACAAGCGCGCCATCCCCCGGCTTCAGCATCGAGGCCAGAGCCGCATCAACCTGCGCATCGCTGAGCGCCTTGCCGCGGCGGGCCTGCCATAAAGCTGAAGCGTACTTGTCTGAAAATTCCGGATGGCCCTGGATCGTGATCACCGGAGCATTGGAATATTCGAGAATGGCGTGATCGGTGTGATCCGAGCGCGCCAGAGTAACCGCGCCCGCTGGCGGCGTGATCACCTGATCCTGGTGGCTGGCGGAGAGGGAAATCGCGGGACGACCCTCTCCCATCCAGTCACGCTTGCGTGTGATTTCGTAGGTGTGGCGGCCTATCCCCCAGCCTTTCTCTGACTTGCGGACCTCGCCGCCGAGGGCATCGGCGATGATCTGGTGGCCAAAGCACACGCCGACTATGGGTATTCCTGCGTCGCAGGCGCTGCGTATGAAGCTGCGGAGCTGGTCCATCCACGGTGTTGAATCGTAAACGCCGTACGGAGAGCCGGTGATCAGGATGGCCTCGCAGGCGGACGCCGTGGGAAGCGCCTCGCCATCGAGCACTGCGACGCTTTCATAGGCGAGTTCTCGGTCCGACAGGGACAGCAGCGAGGCGAACATGGCCGGATAGCGTGGATACTCGTCCACCAGCTTCCCCGGCGCGCGTCCGGTCTCAAGAATCGTGATCTTCATGCCCTGAAGATGCTGTCTCGGCCCGAGGTCGCCAAGTGGCCCCTATGGCCGCGTTGACAGGGCCAAAACGGGGTCTAATACCGGGTCCCAACCACAGGGCGAAAGCGCCGGGGCCAGAGGGATAGAGGGCATGAGCGACTGGACCGACAAGCGGCCGATGTCGCCGCACACGTCGATCTGGAAATGGCATCTGACGATGGCCAGTTCCATCCTGCATCGCGTGACCGGCGTCGGGAACTATCTGGGCATCTTCGTCGTCGTTGCGTGGCTGTTCGCGACGGCCGCCGGGCCTGACTATTACGAGCCGCTGGCCGCCCTTACCGGCTCGATCTGGGGTCAGCTGATCCTGTTCGGCTTCACGCTGTCGATCAGCTACCACCTCGTGAACGGTTTCCGTCACCTGATGATGGACACAGGCGCCGGATACAAGCCGAAATTCGCCAGCTTCACGGCCGCGCTGGCCCTCGTCGTGGCGGTCATGATTGCGGTGGCGGTCTGGCTGCTGTCGGGCCTGGTTCCCGGTGTTGACCCGCTGAACATGACGGGAGCTGCCTGATGAGCAAGGAATCCATCCGCACCCCGCTCGGCAAGGTTCGCGGTCTTGGCTCGGCCAAGCACGGCGCCGGGCACTTCATTAAGCAACGCGTCTCTGCGATCGCGCTCCTGTTTCTCGTGCCGTGGTTCCTGATCTCGCTGATAGGCGCGGTGCGCGGCGGCTATGATCATGCGCTGGCCTGGCTCGCGGATCCGATCAACGCCGTGCTGACACTTCTGGCTGTCGGCGGCGCTCTCTACCACATGCGCCTCGGCATGCAGGTGGTCGTCGAGGATTATATCGGGAAGCACAGCACGAAGAACTTCCTGCTGATCGTGAACACCTTCATCTGCGTCGTGCTCTTTGTGGCGGCTGCCTATGCCGTGCTCAAAGTCGCTGCGATCTGATTTTTCGAATTCCAGGGACGTGACCTCATGAGCGCCTACACGTGGAACGATCACACCTATGACGTCGTGGTTGTCGGCGCGGGCGGCTCGGGCCTCCGCGCAGCGCTCGGTTGCGCACAGGCCGGCCTGAAGACGGCCTGCATCTCGAAAGTCTTCCCGACCCGCTCGCATACGGTTGCGGCGCAGGGCGGCATCTCGGCCTCGCTAGGGAACATGGGCCAGGATGACTGGCGCTGGCACATGTACGACACAGTAAAGGGCGCTGACTGGCTCGGCGACCAGGACGCGATCGAATACATGGTGCGTGCAGCACCCGCCGCCGTTTACGAGCTTGAGCATTGGGGCGTGCCCTTCTCGCGCACCGAAGAGGGCAAGATCTACCAGCGCGCCTTCGGCGGCATGACCAAGAACTACGGCGAAGCCTCGATCCAGCGCACATGCGCGGCGGCCGACCGCACCGGCCACGCCATGCTTCACACGCTCTACGGCCAGTCGCTGAAATACGCCGTCGACTTCTTCATCGAGTACTTCGCGCTCGACCTCATCATGGAAGATGGCGCGTGCCGGGGCGTCACTGCCCTGAAACTCGATGACGGCACGATGCATCGCTACCGCGCGCAACGTGTCATCCTCGCGACCGGCGGTTATGGCCGCGCCTACTTCTCGGCCACCTCCGCGCACACCTGCACGGGCGATGGCGGCGGCATGGCGCTGCGCGCCGGCCTTCCGCTGCAGGACATGGAGTTCGTGCAATTCCACCCGACCGGCATCTATGGCTCGGGCTGCCTCATCACCGAAGGCGCACGCGGCGAAGGCGGCTACCTCACCAACTCGAAGGGCGAGCGCTTCATGGAGCGCTATGCGCCGACCGTGAAGGACCTCGCCTCGCGTGACGTCGTCTCACGCGCGATGACGATGGAAATCCGCGAAGGCCGCGGCGTGGGCGCGCACAACGACCACATCCACCTGCACCTCGACCACCTCGATCCGAAAATCCTGCACCAGCGTCTGCCGGGCATCTCGGAATCTGCAAAAATCTTCGCCGGCGTCGATCTCACGAAAGAGCCGATCCCGGTGCTGCCGACCGTGCACTACAACATGGGCGGCATCCCTACGAACTATCACGGCGAAGTCCTCACCAAGGCAGGCGATGATCCGGATGCGATCGTTCCGGGCCTGATGGCAGTGGGCGAAGCTGCCTGCGTGTCGGTCCATGGCGCCAACCGCCTCGGCTCCAACTCGCTGATCGACCTCGTCGTCTTCGGCCGTGCAGCGGGCATCCGTTGCGGCGAGAAGCTCGAAGCCAACGCCAACCAGAAAGACCTGCCGAAAGGCGCCGGCGAAGATCACCTCGCCCGCTTCGACAAGTTCCGCAACGCATCGGGCGGCACGCCCACCGCGAAGCTCCGCGCGCAGATGCAGAAGGCGATGCAGGAAGACTGCGCCGTGTTCCGCACCGGCGAGACGCTGCAATCCGGCGTCAAGCGGATCGCAGAAGTCCACGCCGGTATCACGGACATCGCAATCAAGGATCGCGGCCTGATCTGGAACACGGATCTGATCGAGACACTGGAATTCGACAACCTGATCGTCCAGGCCGCGGCCACCGTGAACTCGGCCGTGAACCGTGAAGAAAGCCGCGGCGCTCACGCTCGCGAAGACTTCCCGAACCGCGACGACGACAAGTGGATGAAACACACGCTGTCGTGGGTGAACGACAAGGGCGCGGTGAAACTCGATTACCGCCCGGTGCACGCCTACACGATGTCGAAGGACGTCGAGTACATCAAACCGAAGCCGCGGGTTTACTAGGCCCGCTTGCGGCCGAACGTGCCGCCTGGCGCGGGGCGCACCTGTGTGACCATTGCGGCCGCAGGCTTTGCCTGTTTCGCCAACCTTGCCTGATAATCCGCAAGCGCGCGCTTAACGGGATCGTCGTTCGCATCGGCCTGCTGTGCCGTGGTCAGGCCCGGAACCTGCGCGCCCGCCATCGGATCAGGCCCGAAACTGTTCGGACCACGCTGACCGGGCATCGCGGACAGCCACGCAATGTTGCCGATCACGCCAACGATCGTGACAGCGAACATGGTCATTGGTACGGGGCCAAAACGCCAGCCGCCGAGATCCTGACCGATCAGGAAAGCCAACGCGCCGTAATCCCCGGACATCGCCATGAAGCTCGGCAGGATGAACTGGAGCACCATCGCCCCCACCGGCAACAGCACGATGAGAGGCCGGGCAAATTTGTAGAGAGCGCCGGAGACGCCGAGATCATGCCAGCGCTTGATGTTCTGTGCGTCGGCTGTGGCGAGGAAAGCCAGCCACGGCAGGGTGAAGAGCGCCGCCGGCATGCCGCCAAACAGATCCGGCGCGGCGACCCATGTCAGCCATGTGAAAGCGATCAGCGCCGCAAACGGCGCGACGAAGAACTGGATGTAGCTCTTGCGGCTGATCCGCCCTTCGCTCGATACCCAAGCGTTCAGCTTGTCCATCGTCGTCCCCCTAGAATACAGGGATTATGCGTCAAGTTTGCTGCGGCTTGCTTAAAGCAGCCCTTTGGATTTCACCGTTTCAAGGCGGCTTTCCAGAGCCAGACCCGTGCGGCTTGACCCCGGCGCCCGTCAGGATATCCAACAACCTCACTTGCGAGGCGCCTTGCGTATCCTTCACGTCAGTTCAACGTCGACTGTCTCGGGCGCGAACCGCTACGCGTTTGATCTGGCGGCCGGTCAGAAGGATCTGGGCCATGAGCCGATCGTCGCCATGCCGGCGGATCCGGGTACGGCTTTCGATTTCGCGCGGCCGGATATTGCGAAAATTGTTCTGGGAAAGCCCCGCGCATTCTCCTTCCTGTCGGCCCTTTACCGCACGAAGCCAGACATCGTGCATTGCCATGACGGCACCGCCGCACGCTGGCTGCGCATTGCGCCTTTCCGACCGCCGACGCTGGTGACGCTGCATATCCGCTACAAGCCGCCAACGATGAGCCATTTTGACGGCGTCCACATGCTGGCCGACTGGCAACGCGAGGCGCTGTCGAGCTTCAAGGGCAAGATCGCGAAGGTGAACAACTGGACGCCGAATATCGCGCCATCCAGTCCGCAAGTGATCTCGGCCGCGCGCGAGGCGGCTGGCGCCGGGCCCGATGATTTCCTCGTCGTCTATGTCGGGCGGCTTGAACATGTGAAGGGTGTGGATCTTCTCATCGACGCTTTCCGCGCCCTGCCCGGCGCGAAGCTGAAGCTCGCGGTTGTCGGCGTCGGTCTCGACGCGGCAGCGATGAACGCGCGCGGCGCGGGCGATCCGCGCATCCGCTTCATCGGATACTCCAGCACACCCACAGCCTGGTATGGCGCGGCCGATCTTCTGGTGATGCCATCTCGGCGCGAGCCCTTTGCGCTGGTTGCGCTGGAAGCGATGGCGTGCGAGGCGCCGATCGTCGCAACGAGCGTGGATGGATTTCCCGAGATGTTCCGTGGACGCGAGGATTGCCTCGTCGCCACCGAAAATACTGCGGCACTCTCCGATGCGATCGCGCAGCGAGCGGCGCGAAAAACAGCGCCGGGCATCGTGCGCGACAGCTATGACATGGCGCGGTTCGAGCGGAAGTCTGGCGTTGCGGCTATCACACGCTTCTATGACGACGTGATCGCCGCCAAGCGCGGCTAGTGAGCTTGTTTCGTCCGCGAACCAATGTGCCGCGCTGAGAGACGGTCAGTGTTTGGTGCGGCAAATTTGGTCACACACACGTTGATTGCAGCCGATGCGGTTGACGCAATCCGCCTTGAGACCCAAAACCTGAAACATGGAAAGCATCTGGGGTCGCCGGACCGAGACCGGCCACACAGGCGAGGAATTCCGCGAGGAGATGCAGTTGCATCTCGCGCGTTGTCTTGGCGAGCCTCACATCGCCTTCTCCGATCAGGATGGCTGGGCCGGCAAGTCCAAGGAACCGGGACCGCCCGTTGACGTCATGGTCATTCCGCCTGAGGGCGAGCGCAGGTTTGCCTATGTCTGCACGTATGGATCGTCGCTCAAGAAAGGCGGCGATGTGCTGTCGCCGGGCGGCAAGGCGCGCATGGAATTCGTGCTGGCGACGCCGCAGCGCGGCGACCCGAAAGCCGATCTCGCGATGCTGAACATCGCCGCCAACACGGTGCGTCAGTTCGCCAAGCTGGTTCATATCCAGAATGTCCGGGTCAGCGCCGGGGAGACTGTGCAGTTTTCCAAGCGCCCCAAGGCGGTGTTTGACGACACCCGGCAGGTCGCTTTCGCCTTCATTCGTCCGCGCCTGCCCGCCGACGGATTCGAGCGGTTGCGGCTGGCGAATGGCGAGGGGGTCGATTTCTGGGCGCCAACGCCGATCTACCGGGACGAACTGGAAGCCGCCGCCACGCATGGCACGGTGAAGCTGGCGCAGGCCCTGGAGAAGGCCGGCGTCACTGAAATGCTGCATCTGGACAGGCCCTCGGCGGCCCGGAAGGCCTATGGCTTGCGGCGCACGATCCTGTCGAAAATCCGCAACCTGTTCCGGCGCGACTAGTTCGCAGCAGGGACAAGGCCAAATACCTGATCCGCCGCGACTTTCCGGCGCTTTCAATTTACGAATCCGCGGCTAGATTGCGCCCAACTTCAGGGCCGCCGGGGAAGCTGTACGCTCATGGTCGAACTCACCCTTCCGCAGAACTCCAAGATCGGCCGCGGCAAGGAATGGCCGGCGCCGGCTGGCGTCAAGAAGACCCGCACCTTCAAGATCTATCGCTATGATCCGGAGAACGGGCAAAAGCCGCGCTGGGACACCTATCGCATCGACATGAGCAAGGTCGGGCCGATGGTTCTCGACGTGCTCATCTACATCAAGAACGAGATCGACCCGACGCTGACCTTCCGCCGTTCGTGCCGGGAGGGTGTCTGCGGTTCCTGCTCGATGAACATTGGCGGCAACAACACGATCGCCTGCACCAAGGGTCATGACGAGTTCTCGGGCACGATCACCATCTCGCCCCTGCCCCACCAGCCAGTCGTCAAAGACCTGGTGCCCGACCTGACGACTTTCTACGCGCAGCACACCTATGTGCAGCCCTACCTGAAGACGACGACGCCCGAGCCGCAGAAAGAGTGGAAGCAGTCGGAAGCCGACCGCAGCAAGCTCGACGGGCTCTACGAGTGCATCATGTGCGCCTCGTGCTCGACCGCCTGCCCCAGCTACTGGTGGAATGGCGACAAGTTTCTGGGGCCGGCAGCCCTGCTGCAGGCCTATCGCTGGATCATCGACAGCCGCGATGAGTCGACCGGCGAACGCCTCGACGACCTCGAAGACCCGTTCAAACTCTATCGCTGCCACACCATCATGAACTGCGCGCAGGTCTGCCCGAAGGGTCTCAACCCGGCGAAGGCGATCGCGGAGATCAAGAAGCTGATGGTCGAGCGCGCAACCTGAGGCTGGCATGGCGGGCGACGATTTTCCCGTCACGATCTATCACAACCCCGAATGCGGGACGTCGCGCAACGTGCTCGCGGTCATCGAGGCCGCAGGCTATTCGCCGCTTGTGGTCGACTACCTGCGTAAAGGCTGGACACGGCCACAGCTCCTGGCGCTGTTCGCAGCGGCGAAGCTGACAGCAAGGCAAGCACTGCGAGAGACAAAGTCGCCGGCGGCCGAGCTTGGCCTGCTGGCTGAAGGCGTCATGGATGACCAGCTGATCGCGGCAATGATCGAGCATCCTGTTCTGGTCAACCGCCCTATCGTGGCGACACCGAAGGGTGTGAAGCTCTGCCGCCCCAGCGAACTGGTGCTCGATGTGCTCGAGCGCTGGCCTACGGGTCCGTTCGCAAAAGAGGACGGCGCGCTGATGATCGACGCCGCGGGCAAGCGAGTTGTGGGATGACGATCCGGAAGGTCCGCCCCGCAAGGCCGGCCGACCTTCAGGCCATCACCAACATCTATGCGCATGCCGTGATCCACGGCACAGCGAGCTATGAGTATGATCCGCCGTCGCTGGCGGAAATCTCATCGCGCTATGAGGGGCTGGTGGGCGCCGGCTTTCCCTATCTCGTCGCTACAGCCGAGGAAGATGGACGCGAAGGCCGGGTGCTTGGCTATGCTTACGCCGGCGCTTTTCGCACGCGGCCGGCCTACCGCTTCATGGTGGAAGACTCGATCTACATCGCGCCGGACGCGCAGGGCCAGGGCATCGGCAAGCTGCTGCTGACCGAATTGATCGCGCTCTGCGAGGCGATGGGCTTCAGGCAGATGATTGCGGTGATTGGCGATAGCGCTGTGAACCAGGCGTCGGTGAAGTTGCACAATGCGATGGGCTTCTTGCCGTGTGGACAGATCAACAGCTCTGGCTTCAAGCACGGCCACTGGTGCAACACGGCTCTGATGCAGCTCCCGTTGAACGGTGGCGCCGCAAGTGATCCCGACCCGTCGTCACAGCCGGAGCAACGGTTTCGCGCCGCTCGCTGAAAGATTCGCAACGCAGCCTTTCGAAGTGATGCGCGTTCGGATTTCTGGTCGACCCTGTTCGGCCAGGCACCTTCGCGCGAAGGTCAAGCACAGATGAAGTTACGGCAAGACTTCGTCACATCCCGCCGCAATTAGACATGTCATCGCCCCAATTGAACTGGGATCGTTTCGGAACTGACTGCAAAATCTCTGCGTTCTGATCGGTGGATGTACTTGGTGGACACGGTCCAGTGTCACCACATTCCTTGAAAGTGTTCCACGGAGGCATGGGGCCTGCCGGGCGTTTCAGAGGAGGCGGTCAATGTATGGAAGTGTTCAACATTCCGGGCGCCGCACGCGCGTCGTCGGTCTTGTAACTGCTGCTGCGATTACGGTGGGCGCTGGTTACGTGTTCGCCACGGGCATGAAACTCGACATCAATCCTCTCGATGAGTCGAAGATGGAAATGGTGATCCTGACGCCGCCGGAACCCCCGCCGCCGGTCGAAGAGATCAAGCCGGTTGAAGTGCCGGAAGTTGATGTCGCTCCTGCAGCGCCCGAACTGGTCGCGCCGGATATTCCGTTCGAGATCGAAGTTCCGCCCGTGATCGTGGCTCCGGTCGCGGAACCTGTTCCCATCCCGGATCCGATTCCGGCGACGCCTGCTCCCACGGTTGGAACAGATCGCGTTTCCCCGCGCCTGCAGGCTGGCCAGAAGCCGGCTTATCCTTCCGCTTCACTGCGGGCCAACGAACAGGGCACCACGCACCTTGAGGTTTGCGTCAGCTCTGCCGGCCGCGTGACTTCAGTGTCGGTCGCCAAATCGAGCGGATTCCAGCGTCTCGACGATGCGGCTGCCAAATGGATCCGTGGCGAACGCTTCGCCCCGGGCAAGATCGGCGGCGTTGCACAGTCTATGTGCGGACACGACGTATTCTATCAGTGGAGCGTGAGCGACGCGAAGTAGCGCTGAATTTCCAGACGTGCCTCAGCGTAGAGTTCCTTAAAGTGCAGTGCCTGAAGTGTGCAGCCTGCAAGCCCCATCCGGCCTCGCCGGGTGGGGTTTTCTTCTGGAAAAGCGCACGCAGAAACGCCCGGTCAAATGACCGGGCGGCACTGCAGAACTTCGGAATCAAGTACCCGGAAAATCAGCCTTCAGCGTTGTCGCCAGCGGCGCCGCGGGTGCTGGTTTTTTCAGCAATACG
>DAIRES010000157.1:2399-7712 GCA_036795465.1 Hyphomonadaceae bacterium | reverse complement strand
TCATGTCCGAAAATTGAAACACCCCAACTCGCAGGCTCACCTGCGAGAACGCATCCGCGCGCCTACCAGCTCAGCTCCGGCATCGCCCACTTCGCGCGCACGCCATCCGCCGCCAGAACCTTCTCCGCCGACGCCAGGAAAGCATCGCCCTCGCCCATCGACTGCCCATGGATGCCGCCGCCGATGAACAGCGCGTCGATCCCCTGCCGGTTCGCTCCCAGCACATCCGTCGCCGGACCATCGCCGATCGCCAGCACCCGCCCCGGAGCAATCGCCTTGCCCGCAATCTCCGCGACCCGCTCGAACGCCAGCCGATAGATTGGTTCGTCAGGCTTGCCCGGCGAAATCACCTGCCCGCCCTCTTCGACGTAAATCTTCGCCAGCGACCCCGCCGACCAGATCAACTTGTCGCCCTGCCGGAACACCACATCCGGGTTCGCGCAAATCAGCGGCAATCCCTTCGCCGCAAGCCGTTTCAGCTCCTCGCGATAAGGCTCCGGCTTGCCATCGGGATATTCCCGCAGGCTCGTGCAGCAGATCACTTTCGCGATTTCCGGATCATCGCTGAATTCCAGCGGCAGCCCGGCATAAACGCCGAAATCCTCATCCAGCCCGACGCGATAGACCGGCCCCGGCGCAACCCGCTTCAGCTCGTTCCGTGTCGCATCCCCCGATGCGATCACATCGTCAAAGCAATCCATCGGCACGCCGAATTTCGGGAACAGCCGCGTCACCCGCTCCTTCGGCACCGGCGCATTGGTGATCAGCACCACCGGCCCGCGCGTCTCCCTGAATTTCTTCAGCGCCACGCAAGCCTCGGCAAACGCCTCCCGCCCGTTGTGGATCACACCCCACACGTCGCAAAGGATCGCGTCGTAATCGGAAGCGACTTTCGAAAGCCCGGACAGCAGCGCGGCGGAACTCACGCCCTACATCGCCGCCTGGGAAACACGCCGCACGAAGTCCGGCGGCGGTGCGGTCTCGTCCTGCAGCGTGCCCTTGATCGGACGCGGCGCGCCGAACACATGGCCCTGACCGAACGGGATTTCGAACTCGAGAACTTCGATGACCGACTTCTCGGTCTCCATCTTCTCGGCAATCAGGTCGATGCCATAGCGCACGAACACAGCCGGCACATCCTCGGCAGCGATGTCGCGCGTGATCGACGAGATCGGACGCTCGCCGCCCGGCGTCAGCTCTTCGAGCAGCCGCTCGACATTCACCTTCACGAACTTCACGCCCGCAGCCTGAAGCTGCGGCAGGTCGAAGTTCAGGCCATCGCCTTTGTCCAGCGAGAAGCGGAAGCCAAGCTCTTTCAGCTTGCTCATGTTCTTCATCGCGATGTCGGAACGCTGGTTGAACTGGCGCACGCCCAGTTCGAAAATCATCGCATGCGCCAGATCGCGGTTCTCGCGCATGAACTCCAGGAACGGCGGGAAGAACATCTCGTCTTCCAGCGACGCCATCGAGATATTGCAGAACACGCCAATCCGGCGATCCCGCTCCGAAAGCCGCCGCACGATCTGCACGCAGCGGAACAGCAGCATGTTGTCGATCACGCCCAGCAGGTTCGCCCGCTCGGCCGCGCCCAGGAACTCGGCCGGCATGATGATCTGGCCATTGGCTCGGCGCAGGCGCGTGAAGCCTTCATAGAAACAGGTCCGGCGCTGCGGCAAGTTCACGATCGCCTGCAGGTGCAGGTCGACGCGGTTTTCACGCAACGCCTCTTTGACGGCATCCAGAACAGACGCGCCATCCATCGGCGCCTCGGCCGGCGCCGCGCGAACGGACTGGAGCCGGGTTTCGAACTTCTTCGAGAGATTCTGGATCATCCCCTCGAGGCCGCGCATCTCGTTGAGAATCGTTTCGCGGCGCTGCGCGATATCGCGCTCGAACGAGGATTTCAGTTCGGCGGCGTGCTGTTCGTTCTGGGCCACGCGCGAGGTGATCTTGCGCAGCTCCTGCTTGATCTCGAACAGGTCCTTCTCGGAAACGCTGCCGCCGCCTGCGCGCGAAATCGCCATGTGCAGCTGGATCATCGCCAGGGCAGACGTCGCCCCAATGATTCCCGCCGTGATCGACGGCACGAAGCCGTTCACGTACAGCGCGACCGCGCCGACCACCGACGCAGTAATATATACGAGCGCCAGCATGATGTGGGCGATAACAGGCATTGTAACCGGAGCAGCCCCTCAGGTTGCGGACTTGCGCGTCCACGTTCTTGTTTCTGTTGGCATCCGCGACGAATGACAAGTCACGAGTGTAGCGGCGCTGCGGCGCACCGGCGATGCGCTTCGAAAAGCATCACGCCGCCAGGCACATCAAGGTACGTCCCGCTCGCCCTGATTTCCCTGTCTTTACAGCGGCGCCGGATGACCTGTGCTCTATGCTCATGTGGTCTTTGGGACACATGCGCCATCTCTTGAACATCTTCCCTGTCATCGGAAGTGGACAGTGGCCGGGGACTTGCCCCTATATCGCCACAATCGAACGCGCCGGCCTCGGGGAGCTTCTGGGACGAAGCAAAAGGCCGGTGACGGGGGCGACCGGGGAGTGCGGGGTTCTGACTCGGGTCAGAACCCCGCCTGCTTTTCGGGCCCCTGTTTTCAGATATGTTTTCTGTGAGTTGGCTCAGTTGGCCAGACGAATGGCCGGCTTTCCGGACGACAGGTCGATCACCGATCCGGGTCCGCCCGCCACCGCGCCGGTCACCCGCTCGCCCGCGACCACATCCCGCCACGCCTGCAGCGCCCCGGGAATCGCTACCGAAGGGCGCAACGGGCTCACGAGGATAGCCCCCAGTCGCGCCTGCCCCGCCGCTTGCAGCGCATCGGCCACCGGAATGCAGGAATCCTGATTGTCCTCCAGCCGTGATGACCCCGCCGCGAGTATCCCCGCCGCAGTTTGCGCTCCGCGCGCTGCCGAAACGATCTGCGCGGATTTCGCCCTGCACCCGGCAATAATCAGCGACTTGCCTTCGAAATCGACGCGATAGACCCGCCCCTCGCCGGCCACCTGCCCGCCGAATGCCCGAACCGTCACCACGCCCGAATCGAAAACCAGCAGGCCTTCCAGTCCCTGATCTTCCTTGTCCGTCCCGACGCTCAAGCGAACGCCAGCCTCGCCAGCCAGCATGAGGTTGGCCCCATCAATCACTGGAACAATCCCGGGCGGCCCATGCACCTTCAACGGCGCACGACGCCCCGCAGCAAGACTGGCTTTTGCAAGCCCGGGCAGGCCGACAACGGAGTCGAGCATCAGATCGGGCAGAACAACCGCATCAAGATCCGCCCGCATCAGTCCCCGCGCCAGCAACCCTTCGGCTGAACCCTCCCCGGCGCCGACCAGCACGGCGAGACCTCCCGCCTCCACCAGCACACATGGCCCCACCGCACACACCGTCGCACGAAACGATTCCGCGTTGGCCGGGTTTGGCCGAGCTGCGGCCGCGCGAGCCTTTGCTTCGGAAAGAAAAACATCCACCGCCGCGCCGGGCCTGTTCAGCAACAGGAACACGCCGCCCACCGCGGCCACGACCGCAAGCGTGATGAACAGCATGATGTCGCGGCGCAGCTTCAACTCAACCGATCCGTGTCCGCGCGACTTCCTGCGCAATGACCGACTCGATAGCGCCCAGGCCCTCCACCTCGACCTTCACCGTGTCACCGACCTTCAGGAATTTCGGCGGCGAATGCGCCACGCCAACGCCCGCAGGCGTGCCGGTGAAAATCAGATCACCCGGCTCCAGCGCGAAAGCCTTGGTCACATGCTCGATCTGCTGGGCCACGTCGAAGATCATCTCGCCCGTATTGCCGTTCTGGCGCAGCTCGCCATTGACCCAGCATTTCAGGCTTTTCTTCGCGATATCGCCCGCCTCATCCGGCGTCGTGATCCACGGCCCCACCGGCCCGTGCGTGTCGAAGCCCTTGCCCATGATCATGGTCTGCGTCGCGCGCTGCCAATCCCGCACCGAATAATCGCACCCGGTCATGTAGCCCGCGACAATCTCGTGCGCCCGTTCGCGTGGAACATGGCGACCACGCTTCCCTATCAGCACGACCAGCTCGACCTCGTAATCCAGCGCGGTCGATACCGCCGGCATCAGCACCGGATCAAAAGGTCCGTGGACGCATGACGATTGCTTGTTGAACCACATCTGCGTGGTCGGCGCTTCGCGCCCGGTTTCCTTGGCGTGGTCGTGATAATTCAGGCCAATGCCGAGAATCTTGCCGGGCCGGCCGACCGGACATTGCAGGCTCACGTCCTTGAGCGCCAGTCGCGGCGCTGTCCGTGCCGCCCGCTCGACAGCCTCGATCCCCGCCGCCCCTGCGGCAAGAATATCCACAGGATTACCCGACAGGTGGGGCGCAACCTTTCTCAGGTCCGCGACCTCTTCTCCCAGCACCAACCCGATGCCGGAACCGGACGTGGCCTCAAAAACACACAACCGCATGAGTCGCCTCGATCAAATCTGCTGCGTGAGATTGGACCCGGACGGCGTGTATGGATAGGTACCTGAAGTTCAGTTGGCCTGCAGTACAGTTGGGAAGTTTGGTTCATGGCGATCGCCGCTGAGGTCCAGCGCATTCGCGACGTTTTTAGCGCGACGACCGATATTCGCGTCCCGCCCTTCCAGCGCAGCTATGCGTGGGAAGACGAGGAAACCGAAATCCTGATCAAGGACCTGCTGGACGCATTCCGGCACAACACCGTTTACTTCCTCGGCGCCATCGTTGTGATCCGTCCCAAGAACAAGGGCCCGTCCGACGTGGTCGATGGCCAGCAGCGCCTCACCACCCTCACCATTATCCTCGCAGTCCTGCGCGACCTCTCGCCCTCGACCGACGAGCAGGCCCTGATCCACACAATGATCGGCCACGAGACGATGGGCATGATGTTCACCGGCGGCCAGCGCTGGCGCATCACGCTCAACACGGCTGACACGCCCTTCTTCCGCGAGAACGTGCAGGAGCGCAAAGCGACCCGCCGTCAGGATGAGATCCGCGAAGCCGCCAGCAGTGGCGACCTGCCGGAAAGCCAGGTCCGCCTCTCCGCCGCCGTGAACCTGATCTACGACTACCTGTCGGACATGTCCGACGAGGAGCGCGCGCGCTTCGCGCTGTGGCTGCTCGACGAAGTGACGATGGTTCGTGTGCGCGTCTCGGAATACGCCGTCGCCTACAAGGTCTTCCAGTCTCTCAACCATCGCGGCAAGCCGCTCTCAGACCACGACATCCTGAAGTCGGCCCTGTTCGAGCGCGCGGGCTTCAGCGTGAAGGAGGCCCGCGAGCAATCCGAGCGCTGGAACACCTA
>DAIRES010000157.1:0-2299 GCA_036795465.1 Hyphomonadaceae bacterium | reverse complement strand
ATCATGTATCTGGTCGATCATCCGAACAGTTCAGAGCAGGCCGACAAATTCTTCTGGGCGCTCGATCGCCTCGCCTACACGCTGCAGTATTCGGTGAAGGACCGGGAGTACCGCCACAAGCGCTATCGCCGCGTGCTCGACGCTATGGAGAAGCCCGGCGTGCTGTTCGACACGGAATCGCCGCTCGACCTGAGCTCGCGCGAGAAGTCGGACCTGACCGAACGCCTGCGCGGCCGCTTCCCCAACTTCAAGCAGCGCCGCGCCCTGCTGATGCGCATTTCCGGCAGCGTCCAGGGCGGCGTCGCGCTCGACCCGAAAACCGACTGCACCGTGGAGCACATTCTTCCCCGCGCCCCGTCAAAGGGATCGGACTGGTACGAGGAATGGTCGAAGGCACGCGACCGGGAAGAACTGACCGAATGCATCGGCAACTTCACCCTGCTGACCCACGCGGAAAACCAGGAAGCCGACCGCAAGTCGTTCCAGGAAAAAATGGCGATCTACTTCCGGAATGGCGAACCCTCCTTCGCCTACAGCAACGACCTCAAGGGCCGCACCAACTGGACCCCGGAAGATGTTCGCGCCCGCCGCGACGCCCTGATCCAGCAACTCGCGCAGGACTGGGGCCTCTAAACCCCGCTGCCCGATGACAGTTGGGCGAGCCGCGTTGACGCTATCGGCGCAGCAAGCCAACCTCCCTGAAAACAACAGGCCGGTACCGGCCGACTTGGGGAGAGAGACATGAACCGTCCACTTACGCGTCTGGGCGCAAAGCTGCTGACAGCAACAGCGCTCGCCGGCGCCCTGCTCTCCTCGGGCTGCGCGATCATGGACAGTATGGCAGGGCCGACCTCGCCGCATTCGCAGATCGCGCGCGATCTCGGCATGCCGACGGCAAATCCGGAAGTGGTTGGCTTCTCCACCGCAGGCCTCGATGCGCTGACGGCGGAGTTCCGCGGACTGGTGGATCAGGGCAAGCTGGCAGGCGTGACCACGCTGGTGGCGCGCCACGGCAAGGTCGTCCACTTCGATGCCTATGGCGAACAGGATGCGGCCAAGGACACGCCGCTTCGCCCGGACAGCATCTTCCGCATCGCCTCGATGACCAAGCCGATCACCGGCGTCGCGATGATGCAGCTCTGGGAACAGGGCAAGTGGAAGCTCAGCGACCCGGTGTCGAAGTTCATTCCGGAATTCGCGAACCTCCAGGTGAAAAAAGCCGGCGGCGGAACCGAGCCCCAGCGTTCACCCATGATGATGGCGCAGCTGATGAGCCACTCGGCCGGCTTCGCCGTCAGCGCGGTCTATGAGAAGGACAACCTCTCCGCGACCGACCTGCAGGGCATGATCGACAAGCTGAAGACCCTGCCGCTGGAAACCCAACCCGGCACGAGCTGGGACTATGGCCCGAGCGTCAACATCCAGGGCTACATCGTCGAGAAGCTGTCGGGCCAGTCGCTCGACGTCTATTTCGACGAGCACATCTTCAAGCCGCTCGGCATGGTCGACACCGGCTTCTGGGTTCCTGAATCGAAAGCCAGCCGCGTCGCCGGGATCCACACCTATGACAGCGCGGGCAAGATCAAGGGTCCGGACCAGAACCGCGTCACCACCTCGAAGCCATCTTTCCTGGCGGGGTCCGGCGGCCTGATGTCGACTACGGAGGATTACTGGCGCTTCGCGCAGGCGGTCGCCAATGGCGGCCAGCTCGATGGCAAGCGAGTCCTCAAGGACGACACGGTCAAGCTGATGCGCACCAACGTCCTCGCGCCTTCAGCCAAGGTCGACCTCTACGGGCCCAGCCAGGAAGGCGTCGGCTTCGGCATGGACTTCGCCATCATCATGGACCCGCAGCGCGCCGGCACGCCGCAGGGCCTGAACACCTTCTACTGGGGCGGCGCATTCGGAACGTGGTTCTGGATCGACCCGACCAATGACCTTGTGTTCGTCGGCATGATCCAGAACCTCAACGGCTCGCGCCCCGACAGCGGGACGCCCGCGACGCGAGCGATCTCGCCCCGCCTTACCTATGCCGCGCTGGAGCATCCCGAGAAATGAGCGACGCCGAGGTCGACAAGGATCCCGAACACGAACGCAGGCTGGCCTGGGTCAACAAGGTGCGCGGCCTGCACCGCAACAAGCGGATGATCGGCTTCGCCGGCATCGTCGCGGGCGCCGGAATGCTGATGTGGTGGAAGACGACGCCTCAAGCGCCGGACTGGGCGATGTGGGGTGGCGTCGGTATTCTCGGCGCCAGCTGGCTCGTCTTCATCTTCGTGATCTACGATCGCTGGCGGTA
>DAIRES010000156.1:0-7726 GCA_036795465.1 Hyphomonadaceae bacterium | reverse complement strand
GTCGCCTGACGGCGGAGCGTGATGGCGGCGGCGCGCGGGCCGCCCGGCGTGCACAGGGCAATCTCGACGAGTTCGGCGTCCGCTCCGGCCCTGAAGGCGTCGATCAGGGCGGAAGTGGTCGGCCGCCCCTGGTCGTCGGTTTCAATAGTCAGCGCTTCGAGCGCGTCCGCCACGGCCACGAAGGCTTGCGTCGCCACGGCGCGTGCAGACGCGACGGCGGTGGCGTCGGCGATTGCGGACAACAATTGTGAAGCCGCCAGCGATGTTCCGCGCGAGCCTTCGATCTGGGTCGCCGGCGCGATAGGGGTCAGGCGGCGGGCGCGGATTGCCTCGCAGACGGCTTCCGCCGCCTCGCTTTCGCCGCCCAGCGTCCGGATCGCCGCGAAGTGGGCGTTCAGCAGGCGGGCAGGGGGCGCATCGGCGTCCCCGTGGCTGATCAGGGCTGCGCCAGTTTCCAGCACGCGCGCAAGATGGCGGCTGTTCGATTTGGTCCGGGATTCGGCCATCGGTCTGCTCCCGCGTACGCTTGGCGGGCCACCAATGCGGCGCCCGTCGCGAATCGGCCACATGATGGGGTGGTTCGGGCCGGCCTGCACACAGGAATTTGTCGCAGCGCCAAGGGTTTTACCCTTCTGGACCCATTAATTCGCGGGCGCCATATTCGCGCCGCTCAAGTCATGCCTATGTAACTGAATTCCTTGCGGAGCCGTGATGCTGAAGTCGATCTTCACCTGGTGGAACGGGGCCACGATTGGTGCCCGCTTCGACATCGGCCGCAGGGCGGGTTTCGTCGGCAAGGACGATGTTGGAAACAAGTACTACGAGGAGCGCAAGCCGAGCCTTGAAGGCCGCAAGCGCCGCTACGTGATTTACAACGGCTATGCCGAGCCGACCAAGGTTCCGGCTGACTGGCACGGCTGGCTGCATCACACGTTCGAGAAACCGCCGACCGAAGCGCCGCTGCTTCGCCGCAGCTGGGAAATCGAGCACAAGCCGAACATGACCGGCACGCTGGACGCCTATCGCCCCAAAGGCAGCCTCTCCGAAGGCGGCGAGCGGGCGAAAAGCTCCGGCGATTATGAATCCTGGAAACCCTGATGCGCGAATCGCTGTTCGAAACCCTGATCGGTTTGGCCGTCGTTGCGGTCGCGGGGTTCTTCCTCGTGTTCTCCCTCTCGCAACGCAGCGATGCGTCGACGGGTGACAGCTATGACCTGATCGCCAGGTTCGACCGCGCCGATGGCGTGTCGCCCGGCACCGATGTCCGGGTCGCCGGCGTGAAGGTTGGTACGGTCCGCTCAGTGTCGCTCGACCAGAAGACGTTCAAGGCGGAAGCCGTTCTGGCGATCAAGAAAGACGTGCAGATTCCGGAAGAGTCGGCGGCGCAGATCCAGTCGGACAGCCTGCTCGGCGGCAGCTACGTCCACATCCAGGTCAGCGGCATGCCGGACAACATGACGCCGGGGTCGAAGTTCGAATACACGCGCGGCAGCATGGATATTCTCGGGCTGCTTCTGGACGCCGTGGGTGGTCTGGGCGGCGGTGGTGGTGATGCCGGGGGCGGTTCACAGGAAGAGGCTCTCCCATGACACGCTTCATTCGGTTCACGCTGGCAACTGCGGCCATGGCTCTGGCTGCCGCCGGCGCACACGCGCTTGAGCCCCGTGCAGGTGTCAAACTGCGCGCGCTCGACAAGATCACGGGCAACTCCACGGACATCAGCGCCAAAGTTGGCGAGACGCTCACGTTCGGACGTCTCAAGGTGACGGTGAAGGCCTGCTTCCAGGCTCCGCCGGAAGATGCGCCGGAAGCTGCGGCGTTCCTCGAAATTCACGCTACCGCGCCTCCGGGCAAGGGCGGCGTTACGGACGCATCGGCCGAGACGACGCGCATGCATCGCGGCCCGCAGCCGATCGGTCCTGACGGCCTGCTGTTCTCAGGGTGGATGTTTGCATCCTCGCCCGGTCTCAGCGCGCTCGAGCATCCGACCTATGATGTCTGGGTGATCAACTGCAATACGTCGGCGCCCGCCCAGCCGGCTGCGCCAGCTGCGCCGACTCCCGAGTCGAACTGAGCATCGACTTCCAGCGCGGCTGTAAGCCTGCGATGGAACTCTTCGCGTGGAATTTCTTCCACGCCGAAGCTGAGCAGGTGAGCGGTGGTGAACTGCGTATCCAGCAGCACGAACCCGCCGTGCCTCAGGCGCGCGACCAGATGGGCCAGCGCGACTTTCGACGCATCGGTGACGCGGGAGAACATGCTCTCCCCAAAGAACGCGCCTTTGAGGCTCACGCCGTAAAGCCCGCCCACAAGCTCGCCGCCTAGCCACGCTTCGACACTGTGCGCGTAGCCCGCGCGATGAAGCGCGCTGTAGAGATTGAGAATGGGAGAGTTGATCCAGGTACTGGGTCGATCCGGCGCAGCTTCGGCGCACATCTCCATGACGCGTGAGAAGGCGGTGTCGATGCGTATTTCAAAGACATCCTGACGGATTGTCTTCCGCAGACTCTTCGAGATGTGAAAGCGATCGAGCGGCAGCACGCCGCGCAGGTCGGGGTCAACAAGGAACAGGCTTGGGTCGTCGCGATCGTCCGACATGGGGAACACGCCGCGGCGATAGCAGTCGAGCAATTCCTTCGGGCCGAAAACCCGGCTCAACGCCTTATCCCTTCTTCGTGTCCTTGGTCGACTTCAGGAAACCTTCCAGCCAGTGGATGTCGTACTTCCCGGCCTGGATATCCTTGTTGTCGACGAGGCGCATATGCAGCGGAAGCGTGGTCTCCACTCCGCCAACAACCATCTCGCCAAGTGCGCGGCGCAGACGGGCAATCGCTTCGGCGCGCGTGGGCGCGTGGACGATGAGCTTGCCGATGAGGCTGTCGTAGTGAGGCGGCACGCGATAGCCCGAATAGACCGCGCTATCGAGACGAACACCAAGGCCACCTGGCGCGTGGAAGTCTGAAATCAGCCCCGGAGATGGCGTGAAGGTTTCCGGGTTCTCCGCGTTGATGCGGCATTCGATGGCGTGACCCTGGATCACGACATCCTTCTGCGTCAGTGACAGCTTCTCGCCGAACGCAATGCGGATCTGCTCCTGCACAAGATCAACGCCGGTGATCATTTCCGTGACTGGATGCTCGACCTGCAGGCGCGTGTTCATCTCGATGAAATAGAACTCGCCATCCTCGTACAGGAATTCGATCGTGCCGACGCCGAGATAGCCAAGCTTCTTGATGGCGGTCGTAACCGTCTTGCCGATCGCTGCGCGAGCAGCCGCATCGATGACGGGCGAAGGCGCTTCCTCGAACACCTTCTGGTGGCGGCGTTGCAGCGAGCAATCGCGCTCGCCCAGATGGATCACGTTGCCATGGCTGTCGGCGACGACCTGGATCTCGATGTGCCGCGGCTTGCCGAGATACTTTTCCATATAGACGGCGTCGTTGCCGAAGGCGGTCTTGGCTTCTGTGCGAGCCGTGGAAAAAGCGATCTCGAGCTCTTCCGGATTGTGGGCGACTTTCATGCCGCGTCCGCCGCCGCCGGCAGTCGCCTTGATCAGAACCGGGTAGCCGATGTTCTTCGCAGCAGCTTTCGCCTCGTCGATTGTATTCACCGCGCCGTCGGAGCCGGGAACGACCGGGATACCCGCCGTCTGGATTGCTTCCTTGGCGGTGATCTTGTCGCCCATCATCCGGATATGTTCCGGCTTCGGTCCGATGAAGGTGATGCCCGACTTTTCGACGATCTCCGCGAACTTCGCATTCTCCGAGAGGAAGCCGTAGCCGGGGTGGATTGCCTGCGCGCCCGTGATCTTGGCTGCGGTGATGATGGCAGGAATGTTGAGGTAGGACTTCGAAGCAGATGCGGGCCCGACGCACACGCTTTCATCCGCGAGACGGACATGCATGGCGTTGCGATCGGCTTCAGAGTGGATGGCCACCGTGTGGATGCCCATCTCCTTGCACGCACGATGTACGCGGAGGGCAATCTCTCCGCGGTTCGCTATGAGGATCTTGTCGAACATCGCGTTACGCTATTCGATGATGACGAGAGGTTCGCCGAACTCGACCGGCTGCTGGTTCTCGATGAGGATCTGCGTGACCTTGCCGCCACGGGGAGCCGTGACCGGGTTGAACGTCTTCATGGCCTCGACGAGCAGCAGCGTGGCGCCGGCGTTCACCGTGTCGCCGACCTTGACGAACTTCGGAGCGCCTTCTTCGGCTTGCAGATAGACCGTGCCGACCATCGGCGACTTCACTGCGCCTGGATGATCGCGCAGCGAGGCCTTGGAGGTAACAGCAGCTGCAGCTGCGGGCGCGGCGGCATTTGCAGCGGCTGCCGGAGCAGCGGCGGGAGCCGTCGCATAATGCACGGCGGCTGTGCCGGCTTTGGCGACCTTGATGCGAACGCCGCTCTGCTCGATCTCGATCTCGCCGAGATCGGCTTCACGCAGGATGGCCGCAAGCTCGCGGATCAATCCGGTGTCGAACCTGCCATTCTTGTCGGAAGGCTTGTCGGCCATGGTCGTCAAACTCTCTTCTGTTCAGCAAGGGCGACCGCAGCCTCAATGGCGAGACGGTAACCGAGGGAGCCGAAGCCGGCGATGATGCCGGAGGCGGCCGGAGAGACCAGGCTCTTGTGCCGGAAGTCTTCCCGATTCCCGGGATTGCTGAGATGCACTTCCACGACTGGAATGGTCAACACCTTGAGCGCGTCATGGAGGGCGATCGAGGTGTGGGTATATCCGCCGGCATTTATGACCACGGCGCCCGCCTGTCTATGTGCTTCCTGCACCCAATCCACAAGCTCGCCCTCATGGTTGGTCTGCCGGAACACCAGCGTTGCCCCGAGGGATGACGCAGTCGCCTGCGACAACTTTTTAACGTCGGCGAGGGTGGCCTTGCCATAAATGGCGGGCTCGCGCTCTCCCAGCAGGTTGAGGTTCGGGCCGTTCAGGCAGTAGATGGTCAAGCTCATGGACGACCCTTACCTGAGACCAGTTCGCAACGCCAAGTTTCGGTTAAGGCGGCGAGCGAATGAATAGGCGAATCCCAAGCCAGATCAAATGCCTGAGACGACGAAATGAACTTATTCCTCAACGGCGAAGCCGTCAGTGCGCCTGACGCTGTCACAGTAGCTGCCTTCCTGGAAAGCCTCGGCATGCCCGAGAGGGGAGTGGCGGTGGAAAGGAATCGGGAAATCGTTCCGAAGTCGCTGTATGCGACCACCCATCTGGCCGAAGGCGACCGGATCGAGATCGTGCAGTTCGTGGGAGGTGGCTGATGCCGGATACCGCAGTTCCGACCGAAGACCGGCTGGTCATCGCCGGAAAGTCTTACGCTTCGCGCCTCATCGTAGGCACGGGCAAGTACGCCAGCTACGCGCAGAATGCCGAAGCCGCTGAAGCCGCTGGCGCCGAGATCGTGACGGTCGCGCTACGCCGCGTGAACGTGATGGACAAGACATCGGATCGGCTGGTTGATCACCTCGACCCCAAGAAGTTCACCTACCTGCCGAACACGGCCGGCTGCTTCACGGCAGACGATGCCGTGCGCACATTGCGACTCGCACGCGAGGCGGGTGGCTGGAATCTGGTGAAGCTTGAAGTGCTGGCAGACCAGAAGACGCTCTATCCCGACATGTCGGAAACCCTCGTCGCAGCGAAGGCGCTGATCGCGGATGGGTTCGACGTAATGGTCTATTGCTCGGACGATCCGGTATATGCACGCAAGCTGGAAGACGCAGGTTGCTGCGCGATCATGCCTTTGGGGTCGCTGATCGGCTCAGGCCTTGGCGTCCAGAACCCGGTCAATATCCGGCTTATCGTTGAGCAGGCGCGTGTGCCCGTGATCGTCGACGCCGGCGTCGGCACCGCTTCAGATGCAGCTATCGCCATGGAACTGGGCGTCGATGGCGTGCTGATGAACACAGCGATCGCAGCGGCGAAAGACCCCGTGCGCATGGCGCGGGCGATGAAACACGCCGTAATTGCTGGCCGCGAAGCCTATCTCGCTGGCCGCATGCCGAAGAAGCGCTACGCCGATCCGTCCAGCCCGCTGGGTGGATTGATATAGCGATCAGGTCTTCTTCAGCTTCTCGCGCGTCTGCTGCATCACGTCGTTCAGATGCTGCTCGCCGAAGCCGCCGATGTAGGTGCCGTTGATGAAGAAGCTCGGCGTGCCTTCGAGATTGACCTTCTGGTAGTCGGCGATGGAGGCCTCAACCTTGTCCTTGATGGACTTGGAATTCATGTCCTGCTTCATGCGCGCAACGTCGAGGCCGACAGACTTGCCCACCTGCTCGATGATCTCGGGCGTGTAGGCGTTCGCGGGCACCTTCATCAGCGCCAGATGCATCTCGCGATACTTGCCCTGGTTCAGGGCGGCGAGGGCGGCGGCTGCCGCCATCTCCGAGTTGGAGCCACGCACCGCGGATTCCTTGATGACAACCCTAACGTCGCCGCGACGGTCATCGACCTGGCTCATCACCCATGACGTCGCCAGCTTGCAGTAGCCACAATTGTAGTCGGTGAACTCGACAATGGTGATCGGGGCGTTAGCCGGCCCGAGCGTCGGATCGTCTTTCGTCAGCGAGACGTTCTTCCACGCGCCTTCGGTCGCGGCGATCTTGGCTTCTTCCTCGCGGCGCTGCAGCTCCGCAAAAGCTTCGGCAAGCACGATCGGCTCGCGCATCAGGTATTCTTTGACTATCGCTTCGACCTGAGCCTTGGTCAGTCCATCGACGCTGTCGGGCGCCTTGGCTGTGCTTTGGCCCGAGCATGCCGCAACAGCGAGCGCAGCCGCAGCCGAAATGATGATCCCGTAGCGCATCAAACGATCCTTCCGGGCGTCGATGCCCGCTTGTTCCCTGGACAATATGGCCCGGTTCGGGCCGATTTCATCATCAATGTTGGGTGTGCAGCGTCGTTCCCACCAGCCCGGGGCGTGACCCTCGCGAGCGATTCCGGGGGTCGGACAGGGCCATGATGTCGTCCGCACGCTGACCGTTCGGGGTTTCCAGCTTCAGCTTGTCGCGAGCCCGGCGGGCGAATACGTGAGCCCGGCTCATGTCGCCGACCTGATAGGCTTCCTCGGCTGTCGCGAGATCGGCGTCGCCAATCCGGCCCTGCGCGGCATACACGACGGCAAGCTGGTTCCACGCAAATGCGTTGTCATGCTCAAGCGCCAGGGCGTCGATCAGAAGCCCTTCTGCCTCTTTGATGTTTGCCTCGTCCTTCGTGCCGATCAGTGACCGGGCGAGGTTGACCTTGAGCAGCGCATGTTGCGGCGCCAGTTCAACGGACTTGCGATGGGGCTCAACTGAGTCTTGCGCCTTGCCGCTTTCGAAAAGGATCTGGCCTTTCAGCTCCTCGAAGTAGGGATTTGTCGGGTCGGCGTTGATCAAATCCTGCGTCAGCGTGAGCGCCGCCTTGATGTCCACTGCGCGATACGCGGCGATCGCACGCGCATACTTCGCCGGCATGGATTGATCGCTGGCGGGATAGCGCGAAGAGACGCGCGTGGCGGGTCCAACGAAGCCGACAAGCTTGGCCTTCATCATGGCCAGCTGGTCGATCGTCTCCTGGCTCTGCGGCTTGGCCTTGGCCGTGATCGTGGCTGCGCGGCGGGTGAGCGCGGAGATACGATCGCTGGAGATCGGGTGGGAGCGGAAATACGGATCGCGACGGCTTTCCGACATCAGCTCTTCATAGCGGAAGTGCTCCATGAAG
>DAIRES010000015.1:26956-34042 GCA_036795465.1 Hyphomonadaceae bacterium | reverse complement strand
CGAGTTCATCGTCGTGCGCGCCATCGCCACGCATGGGGTTCCACATCGGATCGTCAAAGCCGCCTGATGCGGTCGGCTTGGGCGCGGCGGGCGGCGGAGCCGCCACGACCGGCTTGGGCGGCCAGAGCTGTTCGGGCTTCTGGGAGGCGGCGGGCGCTGGGCGCGGGGCTTCCGGCACGGCGAACAGCGGCGTCAGTTGAGGTTGCGGCTGCGGCTGCGGTTGTGGGGCCGGCGGCGCAGCGCGGGGTCTTTCGAGGATCATCTCGTCGACGGTCTCGCGTTTTTCGGGCTCGAGGATGAGATCGTCCACCGAAGATTCGTGGTCGCTGTCGTCGCGCATGCGGCCGATCAGGAGCGAGGCTTTCTCGATGCGCTGACGGGCGCGTTCGAGACCATCTTCCGCGGCGTTGGTGGCGCGGGTCGCGGTACGGAACAGGGCGTCGGACAGCTGGTTGGCGCGCTTCTCTGTTTCGTCCGCGTGCTGGCGAGCGGCGATGGTGGCGGCGCGCGTGGTAGCTTCGGCTTGCAGGCCGACATCCTTGAGCGCGATCATGGCGGTGCGGGCGTCTTCGGCCGCCTGGTGCGACTTGGCGTTGATCGTCTCGGTCGCCTTGAGGGCAGAGCCTAGCGCGTCCGACACGGTGTCGCGCAGGGATTCGGCGGTGGACTTGGCGGCGGCTTGCGCCAGTTCGCCCGCCTTGGTGGCGGCTTCGACCATGCGGGTCGATTGCACGAGTTGTTCGTCGAGGCGCATCAAGGCGCCGCCGAGATTCTGTGCGCGCTTGCGGCTTTCGGCGCCCATCGTGTCGAGCTGGTCGATGCGCGAGGCGAGGTGGCCGGCGGTTTCCTGAAGATCCTTCAGGCGCTGGTCGAGCGTGGCGTCGGCCTGACGAACCTGATCCTGAGCTGCGCGGGCGGCTTCGGACATCATCTGGGCGTGACGCGGGATCGACTTGGCGAGCGCTTCGGACTGGTTGCGCAGGCTTTCCGACAGCTGGCCAAGGCTCTGGCGTTCGGAGCTCATCTTGTGGACGAGGACTTCCGAATCTGCGCGGACGATCTCTGCGGCTTTCAGGGCGGAGGTGACGCTGGATTCGATGTCGTGCTTCAGGCCGTCAAGGCGCTGGCGGGTGTCGGCCAAGGCCTTGTTGAGCGTCTGCGTTTCGCGGGCGACGGCTTCGGCGAGGCTGACGACTTCGCCGCGTGTGGTTTCGGCGGGCTCAAGCAGGAGACGGGCTGAGGTCAGGACGACCTGGTTGGCTTCGGCCGAGCGGGCGCCTTCGCGGGCCATGATGCCGGCGCAGATGAGGGCAAGACCCGTGGAGACCATGACCGCGAACCCGCCGGCCAGCACCATCGGCGGCTGGGCAAGGATCTGGGTGAGGCCGATCGTGGCCACCAGCCAGGCGGCAATGCCGCCCCAGAGGAGGAGAGCCATGGCGGCGCCGGCCCATGGCATCCATGAACCTGCCGAGCGGGCAGCTTCGAGCTGGGCGCGGACCCGGTTGGGCGTTCTGCGATCCGAGTATTCTGTCATGTTTTCAGATTGACCAGTCCAGTGTGGCGAACTCGCGCCAGCAAGCGGGCGTGGTCGGGACGACCTTCAGGATTCTTCCGGGAGATTTCTTCCAGACGGAATTCATCAAAGGTTTCGCGGCTCTACCCGCCCACACAGCACAGACACTGTGCAGATGCGGCGCCGTGTTGGAAAGGGGCTTGAGTCAGCGCAGGGGCCGGAATCGGCAGGTTTTTCGTGAACGCGCGACAGGCGAAAACGTGCGCTTTCGCAACGCGCGCTGCGGATTCTCAGTAAACGGAGCGAGTTGGGACGATTTTGGCCTACCCGTCCGGGGAGCCTACCAGACCTTGGTGGGCTGCTGCTGGACCGGCTTTTCGATGGGCGCGGGTTTGCCGCGCTTCATGTCCTGGTCCTTGGCCGGCTGGGCCGGTTCGGAATCGCCAACGCCCGTCCACGCAACCAGCGCCGCGAAGACCGCATCCCTTACATTCACAATGACTTCGATCATCGGGCGGCCCCTTAACCCGGAAAGTTGTGATCCTAACGTCGCCGGACTTCAAGGCGGAAATTCGGCGTTGAAGGCGGAATGAAAGGAAATGAGGCACGGAGGATACGCTTTTCGGGCGAGAGCCGCGCCGGGTTCCGCTAGCGGTGCGAAGCGTCTCGATTCGGGTGGGTGGGGCGCGGGGCGGGCGACTTAACCTGCCATTATTGCGAGTCTTCGACTCTCTCAGGGCGACAGGGGAATGCGCTGCCATGGCCGAAGTGATTGACGTCAGCCAGCTCGAGATGATGACCGGGGGCGATAGCGAACTCGCGGTCGAGGCGCTGGGCATTTTCAGGCAATCGGCGGAGCTGTGGGGGCGGATGCTGGACCCGCATGCCGAGGCCGAGCAGTGGGCCGATGCGGCGCACGGCATCAAGGGCGCGGCGCGGTCAGTCGGGCTGATGGCGCTGGGGGATGCGTGTGAGACGTGCGAGCAGCTCGGCCGGTCTGGCGAGGTGAGCGCGGCGCAGGCGGGCGTAGCTATCTCGGCGGTGAAGGACAGGCTGGGCGAGGCGGTCGAGGCGATCGCGCATGTGGAGCACCAGCTGATGATGAAGCGCAGCTTTGCGGGCGTGCGGCTGGACTAGCGGTTGCGGCCGCGGCGGAAGCGGCGCCAGCGGATCATGAGCTTTGTGAAGAAGGACTGGCGGCTTTCGATGTGGTCGAAGGCCTGCGCGTCGGATTTGCGCTCGGCCAGCATTGTCGTGATCTCGTCCGGGCTGAGGCGGTAGCGCAGTTTGCGGAAGGATGCAGCGAGGACGGCGGCGCGCATGCGGGCGATGGCGTCGGCCAGGTCGCGCTGTTCGGGGGACTGGTTCATGGCGTTGGTGCGGGCGTTGCGGCCGCGGCAGCGACGAGGGGGTAGAAGCGATCCTCCACCGCGCGGCGGGCCTGGATGTAGCCGGATTTGTTGCCTGCCGACGTGCCGTCGATGATGCGGGCGTAGAAGCGGCAGCCCTGGGTGACGCTCCACGCGTGGAGGCCTTTAGTCTGCGCGAGGAAGGTCTGCCGCGTGATGGTCTGGCCGAGGGGCGGCTCGGCGCCGTTGGCGCGGAGGCCCGCCAGGTCGAGGCCGGTGCGGTCGTCGGTGACGGAGAGGCGGAGCCCGTCATCGAGCAGGAGCGCGTCGTACATATAGACGATGCGGCCGTCGCGTTGCCAGCAGGGCGGGTAGGAGAGGCCGTTGCCGGCGGTGAGTTGCTGATGCTCGTAGTAGTCGAGCTGGCCGGACATTCGCTCAACCGCGGCGAGGGCTTCGGCGAGGGTCTTGGGGGCGTCGGATGTTGTGGTTGCGGGCGCGGTTGTGGTGCGCGCGAGGTGGCGGTCGAGGATCTGGAGCGGGGTCTCGGGGCTTTGCTGCACGTCGAAAGCGTCGGCGAGCTGCTTGGCTTCGGAGGCTGTCGGCACGAGGCGCTGGTAGGTGGAGAGATCCTTCTGGAGCTGGGCGTTGCGGGCCATCTCGTCGGTCAGGCGGTTGAGCTTGCGCGAGAGCTCGTCGGGGTTCGAGGCGATGCCTGATTGCGTGAGTTCGCGGGCGAGGCGGTCGACGCCGCTGTCGATGCGCAGGCTCAGGCTGGCGATCTGGTCTTCCTGGTCCTTCATCTTCTTGTCGCGCTGCTGGCCGAGGGCAGCATAGACGAGCAGCAGGATGAAAAGGACGAGCAGCAGCGTTTCGGCCAGCGTGAGGCCGAGGACGAGGCCGCGCCGATAGCCGACTGGATCGTTGGCGCCGGGCATCAGTTGACCCGGCGGACGATGGTGTTCGCGAGATCACCGAGGGCGGAATAGACCTGCCGCACGGCCTCGCGGGCGCGTTCGGCGTCGGCCTCCATGGCGGCGCGGTGCTGGGCGAGGAAGGTTTTTTGGCCGTCGAGGGCGGCGACGATGTTCTCCGTCGCGGCCCGCTGTTTCTCCAGCGTGCGGGCGAGGTCGTTGAGGACGTGGTCAATCTTGCGCAGGCCGGTTTCGGAGCGTTCGGCGGCGGTGACGGTGGACGAGACGGCGGTGGCTTGCTCGCGGATCTCGCGGCCGGCTTCGGAGAGGCGGGCGCCGGCCGCTTCGAGCTGGACGACTGTGGCCTTGAGGGCGGCGTTGAGGGTTTCGGGTGACACCTCCATGCCCTTCATGCGCTCGGTGATCTCGCGGGCGTCTTCCACATTGGCGCGGGTGTGCTCGATCGAGATGCGGAACGTTTCCTGCGCGCCGACGAGCAGCGTGCGGAAGGCTTCGGCGGAGGAGAGGAGCGAGGAGCGCATTTCCTGCGCAGCTTGCGCGAGGTCGTTGCGGGCGCGGTCTTCGACGTCGTCGTTTTCGGAGCGGAACTGGATCAGGATCAGCCGCGCGATGATGCCGGTGGCAGTGGAGACGAGGGCTACGCCGAAGTTTCCGAGGAGGCCCGCAATCTCCGCGCCGCCCTCGATCTGGATCAGCGTCGCGATCAGCGAGGCGAGCGTATAGACGAGGCCGAGATAGTAGCAGTTATCCCCCAGCCGGTCGGCGCGCATGACGCGCTGGCGGATGGAGAGCCACGAGACGCCGAAATAGGCGACGATGAAGATGAAGGCTGCGACCGCGCCGGCGGTGGGCGTGAGCCAGCCGGCGGTCTTGCCGAGCAGGATGAAGGCGCTGCCGGCGAGCAGGGCGATGAAATAGGTGATCTTCTCGGCGGCATCCGAGATGCGGCGCTTGGAAACGTCACGCTGGCGGCCGGGCGTCGTAGGAATGCGGCTGGAGACCGGCTCGTCATTGGTGATGACGGTTGCTGTCAGCGGCTCCTGCAGAGCGTCGGACTTTGTTGCGAGCTTCACGTCGTCAGCCATCAGATCGCCTCCGACTCGACAAGCGTTCCGTTCATTTCGTCGAAGTATTGCGACCACCAGTTGATGTGGCCGTTGTTCTGCACGTCGCGGTAGTTGGCGCGCGTGACATAGACGATGCTGATGCGGGCGTGATGGAGATCGACCAGCGAAGAGGACCAGCCCGCCGATTTCCTGAAGGCCGCGAAATCGGCAATGCCCTTGCTCTGCCGCAGCATGGGCGAGTTCTGCACCATGTCGGAGATCAGCGTGATGCGCACGGGCACGTCGCTGGCGAGGCGCGAGAAGGAGCGCGTGGCGGCCGAGCGCAGGGATTCAATGATCGGCGACGTTTTTGCGGGCTCGACCTGCAACACCTTCGCCATGGTTTCTTCGACGGCGGCGAGATAGCCCTGCTCGTAGTCGCGCTTCTTTTTCTCCACGTCGGAGATTGCGGCGTCCAGCGCGGTCGGTTCGCCTGGATTGCACTTGCTGAAGATAGGCTCGCCGATGCTGCCGTCGCCGCGATCGGCGAGATAGATATCAACGCGCGCATTTTCGGGCGCGGCGCGGATGGCGCTGACGACCTTGGCGCGCGCGGTTTCGGCCTGCACGCCATCGAGCGGGTCGGAGGCGTCGAGCAGGATCAGGTGAACTTCCGCCGGACCGGCGCGGTTGCACCATGTCGCCGGGTCGGTCGCTTCGGCTTTCTGGTTCACGAGGAAGAAAGCGACGCCAACGCCCGCGAGCAGGGCGCCGCCACCCGTGACCTTGGCGATAGCGCCCCATGGGGCCTCGCCACCGGAGCGGCTGCGGCGTGAGCCGCGTGATGATCCACGGCTACGACGCGACATCGCGAACCTGTTCGGCCTTGGCAAGTTGGGCGCGTGTTGCGGCTATGGCGGCTTCCACCTTTTCCTTCTGTTCCTTTGCGATGGCCTGCGCACGCTCGGCGGCGGCGCGGGCTTCCTTGATATCGACGGACGTGGCGAACAGGCTGGCAAGGGCGGGATCGAGAACCGCGCCGCTGGAGAAGCCGGGATTGGCGAGGCGAACCGGGTTGGAGAAGTGCTGCGGCGGGGCGGCTCTCCGTGCGCGCGTGTTCGCGCCGCGATAGATCGACAGCATGGTGTTGGCGGCGCTTTCCAGCTCGGCTTCGTAATTGCGCGCGGCGGCTTCGAGCTGCTTCTTGGCGTCGGTGTGATTGTCGATGGCCTGCAGCGACGGGCCGATATCATAGAGGAAGGCGCCGACGGCCTGCGATGCGTTGGTCTGTTCTTCCAGCATCTCGCCGGTCACATCGTCGAGCAGATCGAGATAGTCGTCACGCTGGTCTTCGGCTTCGTTGTAATGCTTGGTGTAGTCCGGATAGCGGTCGCCGAACTCGTAACCTTTGCGCGCGGCATAGACGCCAGCGATGATGCCAGCCGCGATCATGATGAGCGACAGTTCGTCGAGATGGCTGAAGCCCCACGCGGCAGGCTGGGGCGTGGGCGGGGCGCGGTAGATCTGGGTGAACCAGTCAACGGCGGTCCACAGGGGAGACGCGCCTTCCTCGACCGCGTTGCGGGCGACGCGATAGAAGCCGATCACGGCGTGCACAACGGGCAGGCCGACCAGCAGGACCAGCAGGGCGATGAGGCCGAGCAGCTTGTTGGCGATGAAGACGCTGTTGACCCGCTTCACCAGCGCAAAGCCGATCACCGTGCAGACGACGATGTTGGCGGCGGCGATGATGAGCGCCTGAAAAAAGGCGCCCAGCATGCCGAGCTGGTTGCCTTCGGTGAAGAAGAAGAGATTCAGGCCGCCTTCGACCAGCGCGATCAGGAACAGGTCTGCGAAGAAGACGAAGGCCGAGCGCGGCGCCTTGGCCGGGCGTTTCAACTTGCGGCGATCCCGCCATTGCTGGAAATCGGCCTGGCCTTCGCGCAGGCGCTGGAATTTCTGTTCGAGGTCACGCAGGTCGACGACGGCGCGCTGTTCGATGGCGGAGATTTTCGGCGCGATGCGGGTTTCGAGTTCCGTGGTGACGAGGCGGGAGCGGGCGCGGGCGAGAAGTTCGTTCAGGCTGCGCAGCCGGTCGATCATGTCATTGCGGAGTTGTGTGCGCTCCGCGACGATGCCGCCGACGATTTCGGATTCGATGTCGTCGAGCGTGAGCGCGTCAGACGGCGGTTGATCGGCAGCGCCGCGTTCGGCGCCGCGCGACTCCAGTGACAGACGTT
>DAIRES010000015.1:21012-26856 GCA_036795465.1 Hyphomonadaceae bacterium | reverse complement strand
GGCGGTTGATCGGCAGCGCCGCGTTCGGCGCCGCGCGACTCCAGTGACAGACGTTTCGCATACCGCTCGATGTCGAGCGGTCTGAACACCGTCAGATCGGGAAGGCTGTTGCCGTCCACCCAGAAACCCCAATGCGCCAGCGCCGGAAATCGTGGGCAATTTACAATGGGTGCGCGAGCTTCGCTCGCATTTTACGCAGCTGCGGCAAAGGAAATTGCGCGCCGCGCAGGGCGCGGCGCCATACGCCGGACATAATCTGTGACGTGCTCAGAACGTCCAGGTCAGGTCGGTGTAGCCGAACAGGGTGTCGCCTTCGTCCGTGGCGTTGGGCGCGGATTTCAGGAAGTCGCCGCGTGTGACGGCCGCGCCGCCGATGGCGAGGCGCAGCGAATCGGGGATCAGCCAGCGGCGATACCGAACCTCGAACTGGGTTCCGACATCGTCGCCGGAAGCGCCGGTTGCGTCGCGCACGCCGGAGTTGGCGAAGCTGTCCGTGTCTGATTCCAGCTGGAGGCGACGGATCGAGAGGTTCGCGTCGGACGCCTTGTCGGGCTTCACCTCAAGCCGCACACCGGGGCCGCTGAGGTTGGTGCGAGAGATGACGCCGTAAATGCTGGTGGGCCCGAATTCGAAGGCGCGGTCGCCGAACAGCGGGTCGAAGCGCTGGCTGGACTGGTCGGTGGGCGAGTTGTCGCCGGTGGCCTGATCGTATTGCAGGGCGAAGCGCGGCGACCAGGGAAGATCGAACGTGTAGCCGAGCTGGGCGTGCAGCATGTGCGCGTCCTGGTCGAGATCGGTGGTGTCGACCGCGCTGGTGGTGGCGCGGGTGGAGCCGGTCTGGCTGGCGTATTCGAGGTCGAAGTCGAGCTTCGACTGGGCCGGCGCGATGCGCAGGCGGGCGCCGAGCGTGGAAAGGTCGCGGTTGCGGGTCGCGTTGCCGGGCGCGTCGTCTTCGTCGAGGTCGAACAGATAGACTTCGCCGATGATCGAGAAGGGCAACGGGGCCTCGATGTTGAGGCCGCCGAACTTCACCTTGTCGAGGCCCTCGTTGAGCGTGACTTCGTTGTCGAGCGCGGAGGGGATGTCTGACGGCAGCCGGGTGACGGGGTGGGTGTAGAAAGCCGTGAGTTTGAGGTCGGCGTCGCTGGTCCAGATGGCGCGGGCGCCGTCGAAGCCCTGCAGCAGGCTGCGATAGTTCGCGCGGGCGATCAGGCGGCGCGAGCCGACATCCATCGTGAAGCGGCCAAGGGTGAGGTCGAGCGTGGCGCCGGGCTGGAGGAAGTCCTTCGGGCGCCAGGCCAGATAGGCTTGGGCAGGTTCGAACGCGTCGATCTCGCCGGGGACGCCGCCGCCGGCATTGCCGCTGAGGCGTCGCGAATCGAGAAATTCGGCGCCTGCGATGATGGCGCCGGTGTTGAGCTCGGCTTTCAGCAGGGTCTGGATGTTGAGGAATTCGTCGCCGCCGGTGCGGCCCGCGACCAGCGTGTTGGCGAGGGTTTCATAACGCGGGCGGACGGAGCCGGTGATCTTGAGCCAGTCGGGGGCGTCGATGGCGTCGGCCAGACGCCAAGGCTGCTCTTTCTGGGGGGCTTTTGCTTCCCCTTGCGCAAACGCCAGGGGCGCGGCCAGGGCGGCGCCAAGAGTCAGGAAGGAGAGGAGGGCGGGTTGCCGGGTCATTATCGAGCTATATCTCACTCTATGGACAAGACAGCCCCGCTCTCCCGGCCCGGGAAAGCGGTTTTCGTCCGTTTACTTACTCTACAGGGACAATATAGTTTGGAGAGAGTGGCTGCTTCGTTGATGCAGCCGGACTTTCCCTGTCCCGGTACAGCCGATGATTTCACAGAAGGCTAAATACGCTCTTCGGGCCCTGGTCGCGCTCGCCAAGCAGCCGCCTGGAAAGCCGACCTTCATTTCGGAGATTGCCGAAAGCCAGAGCATTCCGAAGAAGTTTCTGGAGCAGATCCTGCTCGATCTGAAGCATCACGGGCTGGTGGCGTCGCGGCGCGGAAAAGCCGGTGGTTATGGGCTTTTGAGGCCTGCCGACACGATTTCCTTCGGTGAAGTGCTGCGCATTGTGGACGGCCCGATCGCGCCTTTGCCCTGCCTTTCCAAGATCGCCTACCGGCGCTGCGAGGACTGCAAGGAAGAGGCGAGCTGTGAGGTTCGCCGGGTGTTCGCGCAGGTGGCCGATGCGACCCGTGGCGTGCTCGACCGGACCACGATTGCAGATGCGCTGGAGGCCCGGCTGCCGGTGCGCCTGCGGGATGCTGTCGCCTGATCCAGGTTTGACAAACCCTACCGGACCACTAGCGTAAAGGGGCTCCGGAGGACTTCCCATGCGCCTGAAGCTTCTTGCCTTGGCCGCATCGCTGGCGCTCGCCGCGTGCGGGGGCCAGACGAATGCAGGCGGCGAGATTTCGCTGCTCAACGTTTCATACGATCCGACGCGGGAGCTCTATGAAGAGTTCAACGCGGATTTCTCTGCGACCTACAAGACGCCTGAGGGCAAGTCCGTGAAGGTCAACATGTCCCACGGCGGATCGGGCAAGCAGACGCGGTCGGTGATCGATGGGCTTGATGCTGATGTCGTCACGTTGGCCCTGCAGAACGATATCGACCTGATCGCCAAGGAAACGGGGAAGATCCCGGCTGACTGGCGTACGAAGCTTCCGGCCAACTCGGCGCCTTACACGTCGACGATCGTGTTCCTGGTACGCGCGGGCAACCCGAAGAATATCAAGGACTGGAACGACCTCACGCTTCCGGGCGTGGGCGTGATCACGCCGAACCCGAAGACGTCGGGCGGGGCGCGCTGGAACTATCTTGCGGCGTGGGCCTATGCCTCGAAGCAGTTCGGCGGCGACGAAGCGAAGACGAAGGAGTTCGTCGGCGCACTCTACAAGAACGTCCTCAAGCTCGACTCGGGCGCGCGCGGTTCAACGGTGACGTTCACCCAGCAGGGCACGGGCGACGTGCTCATCACCTGGGAGAACGAAGGCTTCCTCACGCTCGACGAGCAGGGCGCCGACAAATATCAGATCATCTATCCCTCGCTGTCGATCCGCGCAGAGCCGCCCGTCGCGGTGGTGCCGGGCAATGCCGAGAAGAAAGGCCCCGAACAGGTTGTCGCCGCCGAGGCTTATCTCAAGCATCTCTATTCGCCCGCCGGCCAGCGTATCGTTGCGAAGCACTATTACCGTCCGAACGACCCGTCCGCCGCAGACCCTGCTGACGTGGCACGGCTCCAGCCGGTCGAGATGGTGACGATCGATGATCCGCTGTTCGGCGGATGGGCGCAGGCGCAACCCAAGCATTTCGATGACGGCGGTCTCTACGACCAGATATTCACGGCGAGATAGCGTATGACGGCAACGGCGCCGGACGGGGCGCGTAGTTTCCGCTGGCGGCGGCGTAGCGTCCTGCCGGGCTTTGGCCTGAGCATGGGATATACGATCGCGTATCTATCGCTGGTCGTACTTATCCCGCTGGCTGGCCTTGGCATCCGCTCGGCCTCGCTCGGCTGGGACCAGTTCTGGAAGATCGCTTTCGACCAGCGTGTCGTCTCGGCGTTGCAGTTGTCATTCGGCGCTGCGCTGATCGCCGCCATCGTGAACACCGTGTTCGGCGTGCTCGTGGCCTGGGTTCTGGTGCGCTACCGCTTTCCGGGGCGCCGCTGGCTCGATGCAGCGGTTGACCTGCCGTTCGCGCTGCCCACGGCGGTGGCCGGCATCGCGCTGGCGACGCTCTATGCCCCGAACGGCCCGTTTGGCGCGATCCTGAACGACTGGTTCGGCATCAAGGTAGGCTTCACGTCGACCGGTGTGGTGCTGGCGCTGATCTTCGTCGGCCTGCCATTCGTCGTGCGCACGGTGCAGCCCGTGCTGGAAGAAATCGACCGCGAGACGGAGGAAGTCGCCGCGACGCTCGGCGCTCGCCGCTGGCGCACGGTGACGCGCGTGATCTTCCCGGCGCTGTTTCCCGCTATCCTGACCGGCTTCGCGCTCTCTTTCGCGCGTGGCGTCGGCGAATACGGGTCGGTGATCTTCATCGCCTCGAACCTGCCGTATCAGTCCGAGATCGCGCCCCTGCTGATCGTCATCAAGCTGGAAGAGCACAACTATGCAGGCGCAACGGCGATTGCGACGATCATGCTCGTGATCTCGTTCGCCATGCTGTTCGTGATCAACCTGCTGCAGGCCTGGAGCCGGAAGTGGTTCGGCCATGAGTAGCGAAGCGGCGTCCACCCGCCAGAAAAGCAAGGTCCGTCAGGCGATCGGCGAAGGTCCCAAGACGCGCATGGTGTTGATCGCCGTGTCGCTCGGGTTCCTCGGCCTGATGCTGATCGCGCCGTTGCTCGTGGTCTTCGTCGAGGCGTTCAGCCGGGGCCTTGGCGTCTATTTCGATGCGCTCGCCTTGCCCGACACGATGGCCGCGCTGCAGCTCACGCTACTGGTTGCGGCGATCGCCGTGCCGGCCAACCTTGTCTTTGGCGTCGCCGCTGCTTGGCTGATCGCCAAGTTCGATTTCAAGGGCAAGTCGTTCCTGCTGACGCTGATCGATCTTCCGTTCGCGGTGTCGCCGGTCGTCTCCGGCCTGATCTTCGTCCTGCTGTTCGGCGCGAACAGCGTGCTCGGGCCGGTGCTGGATGGCTATGGTGTCAAGGTCCTGTTCGCTGTGCCCGGCATCGTCATCGCGACCATCTTCATCACTTTCCCCTTCATTGCCCGCGAGCTGATCCCGCTGATGCAGCAGCAGGGATCATCGGAGGAGGAGGCGGCTGTGTCCCTGGGCGCGAGCGGCTGGCGCACATTCTTCCAGGTGACGCTGCCCAACGTGAAATGGGGCCTGCTCTATGGCGTGCTGCTGTGCAATGCGCGCGCGATGGGCGAATTCGGCGCCGTTTCCGTTGTGTCCGGCCACATCCGCGGCGTGACCAACACGCTGCCTTTGCACATCGAAATCCTCTACAATGACAACAAGGCAGCTGCGGCATTCGCCGTTGCTTCCTTGCTCGCCATGCTTGCCCTACTCACCCTTGCGGTTAAGACGCTGCTCGAAGCCCGGTTCGCCGGCGAGATCGCAGCACAGCGGCGCCACTGATCGGAGCAGATACGTATTTATGCAGGTTCGCGCGGAAAATCTCCGGAAGCAGTATGTCGGCATCGCCGCGCTGGATGACGTGTCGTTGACCGTCCAGCCGGGCGAACTTGTGGCGCTGCTCGGCCCGTCGGGCTCGGGCAAGACGACGTTGCTGCGCACGATCGCGGGCCTGGAAGCGCCGGATTCCGGCACCGTCTATTTCAACGACCGCGACCTGTCTGACAGCCGCATCCAGGATCGTGGCGTCGGTTTCGTGTTCCAGCACTATGCGCTGTTCAAGCATATGCGGGTGATGGACAACATTGCGTTCGGCCTGCGCGCCCGCCGCAAGAACAAGCCCGCGGAATCCGAAATCAAGCGCCGCGTTCTGGAACTACTCGATCTGGTTCAGCTCTCGGGCCTTGAGCGCCGCTTCCCGGCGCAGCTTTCGGGCGGACAGCGGCAACGCGTGGCGCTGGCCCGCGCGCTGGCGATCGAGCCGAGCGTGCTGCTGCTCGATGAACCTTTCGGTGCGCTTGATGCTCGCGTGCGGAAAGACCTGCGCCGCTGGCTAAGGGAGATTCACGAGCGCACCGGCCACACGACGCTGTTCGTCACGCACGATCAGGAAGAGGCGCTGGAACTGGCTGACCGCGTCGTCGTCATGAACAAGGGCAAGATCGAACAGTCCGCAACGCCCGACGAAATCTACGACACGCCGGCGACGCCGTTCGTGTTCTCGTTCATCGGCGAGTCGAGCGT
>DAIRES010000015.1:8579-20912 GCA_036795465.1 Hyphomonadaceae bacterium | reverse complement strand
TCTACGACACGCCGGCGACGCCGTTCGTGTTCTCGTTCATCGGCGAGTCGAGCGTCATCCCCGTGCAGATCGGCAACGGCCGCGCCACGCTGGACGAGCGTCTGCTCGATCTGGAGATTGGCGCGCTGCCGGATGGTCCTGCGCAGCTTTATCTGCGGCCAGAAGATGTCGCGATGGTCACGGATGGCGGGCCGGGGATTCCGGGCTTGATCGTGTCCACCCGCCGCATCGGCGGCATGCGCCGCGTGACAATCGAGTGCGGCCTTGCGCGCCATCGCATCGAGTTCGACGCGCCAGCGGAAATCCCGATGAGCAACTCGCAGCGCTTGACGATTCGCGTCATCGGCGGTCGCGTCTATGGCTCCGGCTCTGAAGGCTACGAAACGGAACGGCTTGCTGCGTCCGCCACGTCTGACTTCAAGTGGGCCAAGGCCGAAGGCTGGCTGGACCGCTAGGCTAGACGGCGCGCCGGATCGTGGCGGCGACGATGGCGAGGCCCATGAAGGCGCCGCCGATGCCGCGCTCGAACCATCGTTTCACCGGCTTGTGCGACAGCGCTTTCGACATCATGCCGCCGGCCAGCGCATAGATGATCTGTACGCAGAGATCGATCGCGATGGTGATCGCGCCGAGGAAGAGCGACTGGCTCCAGACCGGCTTCAGCGGATCGATGAACTGCGGGAAGAGCGCGAGGAAGAAGAGGATTGTCTTCGGGTTGCCGAGGCCGACCATCAGCCCGTCCCGCCAGGCTTTCGCGCTTGCTTCGCCGGTTGCGAGGGGCGGGGCGTCGCTGGTGCTGAAGGATGAGCGGATGGCCTGAAAGCCTAGCCAGGCGAGGTAGGCTGCGCCTGCCCATTTGATGATCTCGAAGGCGGCACCAGACGCAGCGATCAAGCTGGCGAGGCCGATGGCGGACAGAAGCACATAGAGTGAGTTCGCCGTCTCGATGCCGGCGGCTGCGGAAAAGCCTGCGCGCGGGCCGCGCCATGCGGATTGGGTCATGACAAACAGAACGTTGGGGCCGGGCGCTATCGCGATCGCCACAACGAGACCGATATAGGCTAGCAGCGTAGGAGCGGGGATCAGGTCCGGCATTGCGCGATTTCCTCAGTGATTGCGCATCCTACCGACCCATCCTGCCAGCATGTGTCAGCATTCAGCGGGCTTACCGATCAGTGATCGCTGATCTCGCGCCGTCACGCCGTCGCGATTTGCTAGCTCCATGAAAGCCCGTATAGTCGCGGCAAGCTCGGCGGGGACAACAGCCAGCCCAGCACCGCAGGGAGAGACGACCATGTGTGATGAGCATACCGAACACGACAACGAGGATGGTTTTGACACCGGCCGGCTTTCGCGGCGCGGCTTTGGCGTGATGTCGATGGCGGCGCTTGCCGCCTGCACGACCAGCCCGGAAAATCCCGCCACGATCGTGGAGCGTGAAGTCGAGATCACGACGCCGGATGGCGTGATCGACGCGCACTACGCCGCTCCGTCTTCGGGCAAGCACCCGGCCGTTCTCGTGTGGCCGGACATCATGGGCCTGCGCCCCGCTTTCCGCCTGATGGGCAAGCGCCTCGCGGAGTCGGGTTATGCCGTTCTGACAGTCAACCCGTTCTATCGTCTGGCCAAAGGCCAGGTGTTCGACGCCACGACCGAAAAGTTCTCCGACGCGCCGGTGCGCACGCGCCTCGTCGCCCTGATGGGGCCGACCGTGGGCAATCCCGAGAACACGCGGAAGGATGCGGTCGCCGCCGTCGCATGGCTCGACAAGCAGAAAGAGGTCGATACCTCCAAAGGCATCGGCACGACTGGTTACTGCATGGGTGGTCCGCTGGTGATGCGCACGATGGCGTTCGTGCCGGGTCGCGTGAAGGCGGGCGGCTCGTTCCATGGCGGCGGTCTCGCTGTTACGGCGGCCACGGCCACCGAAGCTCAGCGCACAAACAGCCCGCACCTGCTGGTTCCGCAGATGCAGGCCAAGGCCGTGCTGATCGCGGTTGCCCAGAATGACGACAAGCAGGACCCGACCGTGAAGGAAACGGTGAAGGCTGCGTTCGACGCGAAGAAGATTCCGGCGGAAGTCGAAGTCTATGCGGCCGACCACGGCTGGTGCCCGCCTGACAGCCAGGTGTTCAACCAGGCTGAAGCCGATCGCGCCTGGAGCCGCCTGCTGGCGACGTTCAAGGCCGGCCTCTAGGACTGGCTTTACTGATGTGACTGGAAACGCGGCTCGCTCAGCGGGCCGCGTTTTTCACATTCAGCGGGCCGCGTTTTTGACGAAGTCTTCCAGATAATCGCCTTCGACGGCGTCAGGCTGGCCCGAAAACCACGCGCCGCGAATGTGCCGGCGAATGGCGCTGGCGTCGGTGGCCGATGCGGCGGAATGCCAGAGATAGGCGTCGTGGAACAGCACGTCGCCATCATCGCAATAGATCGCAACTTCGCCTGGTATTTTCTCGAAGCCCAGCGGCATGGCGCAAGGCGGCTCGGCCTGTGTATGTCCGCCACTGGCGCGCGAGCCTTCGGGCAGGGAGATGTTGTTGGCATTGCGGAAGGGCGCGGGCGTCGCCCAGCGATGGCTGCCGGGAACCACGCGCAGGAAGCCGTTCGCGGGGCTGGTCCCGTCGATGTGGATGGTGAAGGCGGCGCTGGGCCACACATCAAGCTGCGGGCCGCTCTGCCAGTCGCTGTGCCAGCCGATGCGCTTGTAGCCTGACGCCACATCCGAGCGTGCATCCTGATAGACCACGCCGAAGCGAGAATGTTCACGCAGGTGTCCGCCGGGAATCCAGCGATCCATCAGCGAGGTTATCGCCGGATGCAACACGGCGGCGCGCGTTCGCGGCGCGATCTGGGTGATGTACTGCACATAGTTGGCAAACCGTGTGCCGACGGCGTCGTCGGTGAGAATGGAGTTGCCGTGCTTTTCCGCCAGCTCGCCATTGGCCACGCGCGTTTGCGCGCCCGCGCATTCGTGCAGCATCGCGGCGAGATTTGCCGGTGCATACAGGCCGCGCAGGATGGCGAAGCCATGCGTGCGGAAGAAATGGTCGAGATCATCCAGCCTGTCCTCGCGGAACACGCCAAAGCCCGGATCGATGCTGAGAACGCCCTTCATGCCCTCTGGCGAGCATGACTGGAGGAAATTTGCAACGGGGTGCGCAACCGCAGGGCGCTTGTCGCCCCAGCCGGTCAGCTTGCGTGCAGGCGGGCTGCGAAGCGGGGCGGAATGCGGGAGGACTGTCGCGGCGCGCGGGAATAGGCCAAGAGGGATGCGGGGCAAGTCAGCGTCGGCAAGGGCGGGCATGGGCTTTTCAATCGACAACCTGCGCAGCCTTGGCGGCGTGGCTTTTGTGTTCGCGATCGCCTGGGCGCTGTCGGACAACCGCGCGAAATTTCCATGGCGCATTGTCGCCGTCGCGCTGGGACTTGAAATCGTGCTGGCGGTATCGATGTTTGCCCTGCCTCCTCTGCGCGCGCTGCTGGCCGGGGTTTCGGCGGGGATTGACGGGTTGCAGGCCGCCACGCTGGAGGGCTCGCGCTTTGTGTTCGGTTATCTGGCGGGAGGCGCAACTCCCTACGCGCTGACCGCGCCGGAAAACAGCACGGTGCTGGCGTTTGGCGTGCTGCCGCTGATTATCGTGGTGTCGGCTCTCTCGGCACTGCTGTGGCGCTGGGGTGTGCTGGAGTGGGCGTGCAGGGGGCTCGGCTTCCTGCTGCGCAAGACGATGGGTATCGGCGGCGCCCTTGGCCTCGCCACAGGCGCCAACATCTTTCTGGGCATGGTGGAAGCGCCGCTTGTCGTGCGGCCTTATCTCGAACGCATGTCGCGCGCCGATCTCTTCGTGATCATGACAACCGGCATGGCGACCATCGCAGGCACAGTGATGGCGCTATACGCGTCATTCCTCAGTGGGACGTCGCCGGATGCGGCCGGGCATATCCTTGTCGCCTCCTTCATGGCCGCTCCGGGGTCCATCGCCATCGCCCGCGTCATGATGCCCGCAGGCGCGGAGCAGGGCGTCGAGGCGATGGAGAAGGCGCCCAAACTCTATCGCTCATCCATGGATGCCTTTGCGCGAGGCGTTCAGGATGGCGTCAACATGCTTATCGCGGTTGTGGCGATGTTGCTTGCGGCGGTGGCGTTCGTCGCGCTTGCCAACATGATCCTCGCCGCGGCGCTGCCGGAGATCGGCGGGTCGGAACTGACGATCGGCCGCGTGTTCGGCTGGATATTCTCGCCCTTCATGTGGATGCTCGGTATCCCTTGGCATGACGCCCTGCCGGCTGGCGAACTGATGGGCACGAAGACTGCGCTCAACGAGCTGATCGCCTATCTCGACATGTCGCGGCTGGCGTCCGATGCAATCGAGCCGCGCACGCGATTGATGATGATCTATGCGCTGTGCGGTTTTGCGAACTTCGCTTCTGTCGCCATCATGATCGGCGGCCTCAGTTCGATCTGTCCGGAGCGGCGTGACGATTTTGCTGACCTTGGCCTGAAAAGCCTGCTGGCGGGAACGCTGACCAACATGCTCAGCGCAGCCCTGATTGGTTTGGCGCCATTGGCATTGCTCCAGCTCTAGCTATTTTCCGGCTTTCGGCTTTTTCGCGGCGGCTTTTTTCATCGCCGCGCGATGAGCGCGTTCATCCGCGATTTCGAGGTTCTGGGCGACACGCGCTTCCACCAGCTTCCTGACAAGTGCAGCCGGGATCGGCTTGTCCGGCTGGAATTGCATCGTGCCCGACGACGTTGCGAACCGCGCTGCTTCCGGAATCCCGGCGATCAACGTCGAACTCATCGGGAAGAAGCTGAGATGCTTCTTGAATGCGCCGAACGCCACGAGGTGACCATGCAGCGAAAAAGTCGGCATGCCGTAGCTGATCGTTTCTTCCGCCCCGGGCGCTGCAGCCAGAATTTGGGCTCGCAGCTTTTCGAGAGCCGCGCGCGGGACCGGATCAAGACGCGCCAGCCATTGATCGACGCTCTTGGCGACCGGGCTTCCGCGCATCTTCAGTCTCCCCAGGAACATACGAGGTTATCGACCGAGCCATGCTCGAGTATGTTTTCCGACAGGAAGACATAAGGGTCGGTCAGCGGTTTGCGGCCTTCCTGCGTTATCACTTCGATTTTCGGAAAGATGCGCATGACGCTGTCGATGGCGTCGCGCGGGTTCACGCGCCCGAAATTGGAGAGGCAGAGCGCATTGAACTCCATCACCACGGTCGGGCGCGTAGCGAGAACGGCGGCAGCAGATTGCAGCACCGCCATTTCGAAGCCCTCGACATCGATCTTCACCAGCGTGGGCATGCCATGCTGCGCCGCGATGCAGTCGAAGCTGATCGAGTTCATGGCCGTGCGCTTGAGATAATCATGCCCCGGCGGCTCGTCGCCCGGGGCAACCGAGGTGGAGCTTTTGCTCGCAACCGTGTTGGTCAGGAACGTCCGCGGCGCGCCGTCGGGGCCGACCAATGCCTTGATGCAAACCGCGCGCTGGCCCAGCCGATGCGATAGCGTAGCGAAAGAATCCGGATCAGGTTCGATCGCCACGACACGGCTAGCCAGCGGCAGAAGCGCTTCGGAAACCTCACCGACATTGGCGCCGACATCATAGAACACGCCGCCACCGATCAGCTTCCTGCATTCGCGGATCACCAGATCGGCTTCATCGATCCGGCTACCGCGCAGGCGTCGCGCAATGCCGAGCCCAAAGCCCTGGAAGGGCGTTTGCCGTCGCCGCGACACCTAGACGCCTATGACTTCGCTGGCCTGCGCTTCCGATTTCAGCCACGCCATGAAGGTGCGGGCGAGTTTCGAGGGCGTGCGCCATTTCGGATAGACGATCCAGTAGGCGAAATCGATGTCGCTTGCGCCGTCGGCAAAGGGGGCGATCAGGCGGCCGCGCTCAAGATCGCCGGATGCGATGGCGAACTTGGCCAGCGCAACGCCGCGTCCTGCGGCGGCGGCTTCGACAACCAGCGACGATTGCGTGAAGCGCGGGCCGCGATTGCCGTCCACCGTCGTCACGCCGCGCGCCTTGAGCCACGCATTCCAGTCGGGACGCGACGGATCATTCTCCGGGCTCTCGTCGTGCAGAAGAACGTGAAACGAAAGATCGGCCGGCGAGCGTAGCGGATGCGGCCCAGCCATCAGGTTGGGCGAGCACACGGGAAGAACGGATTCCGACATGATCTTGTCGGAGCGCAGGCCTTCATAGATGCCCTTGCCGTGGCGGATCGCGAGGTCGATGTCCGACGAGTTGAAGTCAGTCATCGCGATGTCGGCGGAGACCCAGACTTCCGCCTCGGGGTTCAGCTCCTGGAATTTCTCCAGCCGTGGCGCGAGCCATTTGGCGGCGAATGAAGGCGCCGACGAGATCATCAGGCGGTCGCGTCGGGCGGGTGCCCGCATGTGGTGGACGGCTTCGGCCATCATCTCGAAGGCGGAGGTGAGCAGGGGCAGGGCCGCCTGTCCGGCGTCTGTGAGTAAAACCTGACGCCCGGTACGCCGGAAAAGCGGGGCGCCAGCGAACTCCTCGAGCTGGCGAATCTGCTGCGAGATCGCGCCGGGGGTCACGTTCAGCTCCTCGGCCGCCCGGGTGAATGACAGATGCCGTGCAGCGGCCTCGAAGGCGCGCAGGGCATTGAGAGCTGGAAGGCGGTCTTCCTGGGCCATTTGCTTCAGGTTTTCTCTTGGTTTCAGGCGGGTAAGGACGGCTAATCGAGCGGCTTAGGAATGGTTCATTGCTTATGCCGTTCCTTCCGGCCATCTGCCGGGTTGAGGACGACTAACGGATTGGCGCCTGGCTCGTCGCCCAGCGCCGCCCGTGTTATATGCTTATGCGTAAGAAAAACTAAAGGGCCAAGGCATGGACGGCGTGTCCGCGGCAATGAAAAAAGCTCCTTCGGGGCATGTAGCACTCGTCGGTGCGGGGCCGGGCGATCCGGACCTGCTGACGATTCGCGCCGCGCGTTTGATCGGGCAGGCAGAGGTCGTGTTCGTCGATCGGCTGGTCGGCAAGGGCGTGATCGAGCTGATCTCGGCTGCGGCTGAGGTCGTGTATGTCGGCAAGTCCAAGGGCGAGCATTCCGTTCCTCAGGGCGAAATCCATCGCCGGATGATCGATGCGGCCAAGGCTGGCCGGCGCGTGGTGCGTCTCAAGGGCGGTGATCCCTTCATCTTCGGACGTGGCGGAGAAGAGCTGGAAGCGCTCCGTGCGGCCGCGATCGAGGTCGAAATCGTGCCCGGCATTTCGTCGGCGCTTGGTTGCGCAGCCGCCGCGCAGATCCCGCTGACGCATCGCGACATGGCGCAGGCCGTGACCTTCGTGACGGGACATGCTGCGCTCGGGCAGGAGCCCGATCTCGACTGGCGTGCGCTGGCGCAGGCCAACCAGACGGTTGTGGTTTTCATGGGCGTCGGCACGGCTGGCACGATCGCCGCGCGTCTCGTTGCTGCCGGGCGTGATCCGGCAACGCCCGTCGCCATCATCGAGAACGGCACGCGCGCGAACGAGATCGCCGCGTTTGGCGTGCTGGGCGATGTTGCGGATGTCATCTATTCCGCCGGCATCAACGGCCCGGCCTTGCTGATCATCGGGGAAGTCGTCGCGCTGGCGCAGCGCAACCAGACTGCGCCCGCAGAGGGCAAGGGCTCCGCGCCCAAACTCTCCTCGCTGTGGGAGATGCTGTCATGAGCTCGGAACGCCCCAAGCTTGGCCCGGATATTCCCAAAGTCATCACAGGCTGGCTCTCTGCCTCGGGCCGCGTCGTCTATCTGACGAAAGACCGCAACTGGTCGGAAGACCTGGCAGATGCCGACGTGCTCAGCGGCGCTGCGGCTGTCGATGTGCTCGCCTGGGCCTCGAAGGATCAGACGCGCGCAACAGATCCCTATTTCATGCAGGTCACACCGGACGGGAAAGTGGCTGGACGTGAGACCATTCGCGAGACAATCCGCGCGAAGGGACCTACGAACCATCCGATGTTCGGCAAGCAGGCGGGGAACAACTGATGCCAAATCGTCCGATTTCGAAGCTGACGCTCTACGGGGACTCGATCTCTGGCAACTGCCTCAAGACCAAGTGGACGGCAGATTATCTCGATGTCGATCACGACTGGGTCGAGATCAGCGTTGTCGAGGGCGGCACGCGCTCGGACGCCTTCATGCAGATGAACCCGTCGGGCCAGGTGCCTGTGATGCGCCTGCCGGACGGTCGCATCCTGCCGCAGTCGAATGCGATCATGCTCTACCTCGCTGAAACGCAACGAGGGCAGGACCTGATCCCTGTCGATCCGTTCGAGCGCGCCAAGATGATGAGCTGGCTGTTCTGGGAGCAGTATTCCCACGAGCCCTACATCGCCGTGCGCCGCTTCCGGAAGAAGTTCATGAACATGACGGACGACGATCTCGATCCGCAGCTGCTGGCCCGTGGCCGCCGCGCGCTTGGCGTCATGGAAATGCAGCTGACGTTCGCCGACTACTTTGTCGGGCAGAGCATCACGCTCGCCGACATCGCCCTCGTCGCCTACACGCGCGTCGCGCATGAGGGCGGCTTCGATCTTTCCGAATTTCCGTCTGTTCAACGCTGGGTCGCGCGCGTCGAAACCGATCTCGGCATCGAACACGCCAAGAAGGCCGCCTGATGTATCGTTATGACGAGTTCGACGAAACGCTGGTCCGGGAGCGCGCGAAGCAGTTTCGCGGGCAGGTGGAGCGTCGTCTCAAGGGCGAGCTGAAGGAAGAGAATTTCAAGCCGCTGCGCCTGCAGAACGGCGTCTATCTTCAGCTGCACGCCTACATGTTCCGTATTGCGATTCCGTATGGCCAGCTTTCATCGAGGAAGATGCGTCAGCTCGCGATGATCGCGGACAAGTACGACAAGGGCTACGGCCACTTCACCACGCGCCAGAACATCCAGTTCAACTGGATCAAGCTTGCGGAAATTCCTGATGCGCTCGAAGACCTTGCCGATGTCGAGATGCACGCCATCCAGACATCCGGCAACTGCATCCGCAACGTGACGTCTGACCATCTCGCAGGCGCCGCGTTCGACGAGCTGGAGGATCCGCGCCCGTGGTGCGAGATCATTCGCCAGTGGTCGACCTTCCATCCGGAATTCTCGTCCCTGCCGCGCAAGTTCAAGATCGCTGTCACTGCCGCAACGCCGGATCGTGCGGCCGTGAAGGTTCACGACATCGGCCTGCTGATGAAGAAGAATGCAGCCGGGGAAACTGGCTTTGAAGTTCTGGTCGGCGGCGGCCTCGGCCGCACGCCGTATATCGCAACCAGCATCCGCGACTGGGTCTCGAAGCAGGACCTGCTCAGCTATCTCGAAGCCAACATGCGCGTGTACAATCGCCATGGCCGCCGGGACAACAAGTACAAGGCCCGCATCAAGATCCTCGTCAATGAACTGGGCGAAGCCGAGTATCGCCGTCAGGTCGAGGAAGAGTTCGCGAACCAGAATGCGTGGGAAAAGGTGGTGCTTCCGCAAGAGGAAGTCGACCGCATCACCGCTTACTTCGCGCCGCCGGAATTCGAGACGCTCGCTGCGAAGTCTGCAACACTAGATGCCGCCATCGCCGCTGACCGCCACTTTGCGCGCTGGGCGAAGAACAACCTGCGCGCGCACAAGGTCCCCGGCTACACTGCCGTCCACATCGCGCTGAAGCCGCAAGGTGTGGCTCCTGGCGATGCCTCGTCGGCGCAGATGCGCACCGCTGCTGACATCGCGGAGAAGTACGGCCTCGACGATATCCGCGTTGCGCACGAGCAGGATCTCGTCCTGCCGCATGTGAAGCTCGACGATGTGCCGGCGGTCTATGCAGCGCTCAAGGCTGCTGACATGCACGCCTCCAACGCCGGTCTTGGCTCCGACATCATCGCTTGTCCCGGCCTCGATTATTGCAACCTGTCCAATGCCCGCTCGATCTCTGTCGCCAACGAAGTGCAGGCGCTGTTCGCCGATCCGGATTTCGAGGATGAAGTCGGCACGCTGCACATCAATGTGTCAGGCTGCATCAATGCCTGCGGCCACCACCATGTCGGCCACATCGGCATTCTCGGCGTCGACAAGAAGGGCGAGGAATTCTACCAGATCCTCTTCGGCGGCCGTGCTGATGAAAAAGCCACGATCGCCGAAATCCAGGGTCCGGGTCTGCGCCACGAGGAAGTCGCGCCTGCGCTGAAACGCGTGATCTCGAAATACATGGAATTGCGCGCGTCCAAGACCGAGAAACTGGCCGACACGATGGATCGTCTCGGCCAGGCGCCGTTCAAGGAGGCGCTCTATGCCTCTGCTTAAGGACGGAAAGATCGTCGACGACGTATGGGCGTTCGTCGAGGATGGCCACGAGCTGTCGCCGGGCGGTTGCATCGTTGTTTCGCTCGGACGTTTCCTGTCGGAGCATGACCAGCTGCTCGCCCGCAACCGGTCGATCGGCGTGCGCCTTGCGGTCAGCGATGATCCAGCGCTGCTTGCCCCGTTCCTCGACCAGCTTCATCTGATCGAGCTGCAATTCCCGAAATACACGGACGGCCGCGCCTTCAGCCAGTCGCAGCTTCTCCGTCGTCGCTACGGCTACAAAGGGGAAATCCGCGCGACGGGCCAGGTGCTGCGTGACCAGTTGCGCTTGATGATCCGGTCCGGCTTCGATGCGATGGTCATTGATGAGGGCGATGCCGAAGCCGTGTTCGATATTTCCGCACACGAGTTTTCAGAATTCTACCAGGCGGCGTCGGACACAACCGACACCATCTTCGTGAAGCGCCAGAAGAAGCGCGAGGAAAAGGCCGCCAAATGACCACCGCGACATCCGCTCTTGAAACGCCCGAGCAAAAGGTCGAGCGTTTGAACGCCGAGCTACGCGGGAAATCCGCGCAGGAAGTCATCGCCGCCGCCGTGCGCGAGTTCGGCCGCAAGATCACCTACGTCTCGTCCTTCGGCGCGGAGAGCGCCGCCATGCTGGGCCTGATCGCGGAAGTTGATCCGGGCATGCCCATCGTCTTCATCGACACGGGCATGCACTTCCACCAGACACTGCAATACCGCGACACGCTGCAGGAATTTCTGGGCCTCACCGGCATCCACACCGTCAATCCGGTGAAGGAAGAAGTGAAGGCAATCGACCCCAAGGGCGTGCTCAACAAGACCGATCCGGATGCGTGCTGCGAAGTGCGCAAGGTGCGCCCGCTTGGACCTGCGCTCGAAGGCTTCGAGGCGTGGATCACGGGTCGCAAGCGCTTCCACGGCGGGGGCAGGGTGAACCTGCCGGTCGTGGAGTTCTCGGAAGGCAAGTTCAAGTTCAACCCGCTGGCCGACTGGACGCACGAACATGTCGACCAGTATTTCGCGGACCGCAAACTGCCGCCGCATCCGCTGGTCGCAGATGGCTATCCGTCCATCGGCTGCTGGCCTTGCACGGTCCGCCCGACTGACCCGAATGATGTTCGATCGGGCCGCTGGGTCGGCTTCAAGAAGGAGGAGTGCGGCCTCCATCTTGAGCGCAAGGATCGCCCCCGGGTGTTCTAGACGCCCGTTTTGCAGCCGCTTTGGCTGGGTAGGCGATCGCCCGCGCTTTTGGTAAACACCACACTGGAACTGGGAATGAGCGCCCGTGAGAGGCGCGGCCCATTGGCGGTGAAGGGTCTGAAGGCATGTCGATCTGGTGGCTGATTCCGGCGTTCGTGGGCCTTGTGGGGGTCCTGATGCTGGTGGGCGGCATCATGGCCGTGTTCAAGGCGAAGCTGGGCTCCGGCCTGCTGCGCGTCCTGTTCGGCGGTCTCACGCTGGCGGGCGCCATGATTGTGGGCCTGATCGGGCTCAACCTGCAGACTTATGCGGCGCTCTCGAAAGAGCGGCTGGCCGGACAGGTCGTGCTGAAGAAGACCGGCGATCATGTTTTCACGGCGTCGCTCGACCTTGCCGACGATGGCAAGCTTCGCGGCAAGCCGGTCGATTACCAGATCACGGGCGAGCGCGTTCACATCTCCGGCCCGGTGGTGAAGTTCAAGCCGTGGGCCAACGTCATCGGCATGGATTCGCTGTTCAAGGTCAGCGAGATCTACGGCACCTATGTCGATCCCAATTGCACCAACACATACACGCCGCGCCGGGAGACCACCGAAGAGTGTAACTCCGGCGATTTCTTTGGTTGCCTGGGCACCAGCTGGAAGTTGCTCAACCTCGCTGATCTCTCGCATACGTCGGACTCGGGCCAGCTCATGGCTGATGGCGCGGTGTACGACATCTATGCCAGCCAGGATGCGTTCGAGTTGAAGCCCAATCTCGACAACACCATCGCTCTCGACCTGCAATCGCAGCAGGTTCC
>DAIRES010000015.1:1697-8479 GCA_036795465.1 Hyphomonadaceae bacterium | reverse complement strand
TGAAGCCCAATCTCGACAACACCATCGCTCTCGACCTGCAATCGCAGCAGGTTCCGGGTAGGGCGATGAACTGCTCGCCCGTGACGGGACCGGTGCAGACGCCTGAGGGCGCGGTGCAATACAACGCGCCTGCCGCCACGCCGGCTGCGCCGAAGGCCGCTCCTGCTGCTCCGCGCGTTACGCCGCCGGCCCAGGTGGTTGTGCCGCAGACGGCGCCTGCGAATCCGGTTCCGCAAGCGCCGGCTCCGGCTGAGCCTGAAGTTCCCGCGCCTGCCGCTCCGGTGGAGCCTGCAACGCCGCCGGCGACACCGCCGGGTTGAGCGTCAGCGGTTCTCGCCCATGTCGGCGAGGACCCAGTCGGCGAACTGGGAGAGGTTGCCGCCTGAGAACAGGAAGCCGCGCACGCCTGCGGCTTTTGCGGCCTCAAGGTCTGCCTGTTTGTCGCCGATCAGGAATGAGCGTTCCTTGATGACCGGGAAGTCCGTCATCGCGCGGATCAGCATGCCGGGCTTCGGCTTCCGGTCGTAGCTGTCCTTTGTGTAGCGCGGAATCGTGCCGTCTTCGTGGAAGGGGCAGTGATAGATCTGGTCGATCTTCGCGTCGCGTTTTGCCAGCTCGGCTTGCAACCAGTCATGCAGCGTCTGCATCTGCTCTTCGGTGTAATAGCCGCGCGCAATGCCGGACTGGTTGGTGACGACGAAAACCCACCAGCCCTTTTCATTGAAGCGCTTGATGACGTCGGCCGCGCCTTCGACCCATTCGAAATCCTCGACGCGATAGATGTAATTGCGATCGACGTTGATGACGCCGTCGCGGTCGAGGAACAGGGCCGGGCGGGGATCGCGTGTCGCCATGTCAGGCCGTCTGCGGCGCCGCATCGCCAGGTTTGACGCCAGCTTCGGCTGCTTCCAGCGGCACGGCTTCGTCGACGGGATCGGCGGGTTGAGCCTCCACCTTCGGCGCGATACGCAGGCCGCGGATCAGCGGGATCAGCGAGATCGCGCAGAACACGGATGCCAGCGTGAAGGCGGCGCCGGGGAAATAGGCAGGTGCGTTCGCGGACGTGAAGTAGTGGAAGGTTTGCGTCATCGCCAGCGGCGCGAAGATGTTCGACAGCGATTGAACGCTGGCGATGGCGCCCTGCAGTTCTCCTTGCGCATTCTTCGGCGTTCGCGCGGTCATGATCTGGTTCATCGCGGGGCCGAGAACGCCGGCAAAAGCGCCGAACGGGATGATGAGGAACACCATCCAGCCTTCCGTCGCGGCGGCGTAGGCGGCGAACGTCACGACGCAGACGAGGAAGCCGAACACGGTCGTGTTGGTCGCGCCGAAGCGCTTGATGATCGGGCCGACGAGACCGCCCTGCACGATGGTGGAGCCGATGCCGACTGCCGCGAGCGACCAGCCCAGCATGGCGGGGTCCCAGCCATAACGGACGGCGCCGAAATAGCTGAACGTGGCGGGATAGACCCAGTGCGCGAAGTTGAAGAGGCCTAGCGCCAGCATGAACCATGCGAGGTAGGGCACCTTGGCGAGGTGGGCGAATGTGCCGAAGGCGTTGGCCCGCTTCCAGTTGAACTTGCGGCGATGTTCGCGCTCGAGGGATTCCGGCAGGACGAACAGGCCGTAGCAGAAGTTCACGGCAGCCAGCCCGGCCGAGGCAAAGAACGGGAAGCGCGGATCGAACTGGCCGAGGAAGCCGCCGATGGCCGGCCCGAGGATGAAGCCGAGGCCGAAGGCTGCGCCCAGCATTCCATAGGCCTTGCCGCGTTCGGCCGGCTCGGTCACGTCGGCGATGTAGGCGGCGGCGGTAGAATGCGTGGCGCCCGAGATCCCCGAGAGAATGCGGCCGAGGAAGAGAAGCCAGATCGAGTGGGCGAAGCCCATGATGACGAAGTCGATGGCGAGTGTGCCGATCGAGATCAACAGGATCGGACGGCGACCGAAGCGATCCGACAGGCCACCGAGGATGGGAGCCGAGAGGAAGTTCATGATCGCATAGACGACGGTGATGTAACCGCCCCAGGGGGAGGCATTGGACAGCATCGTTTCGAGCGGGCCGGCTGTGCCGGCGGCAGCGAGCGCCTTAGCGTCGAACAGCGCGTCCTTGCCGTTCAGCAACTCGGCCATCAGTTCGGGCATCGAGGGCATGATGACGGCGAAGGCCATCATGTCGATGAACACGGTCACGATGATGAAGAAGAACGCGTTCTTCCCGAACCGGCGAGGACCGGGAGCGCTAGATGATGTGGCGGTGGCCATGTCCGGCTTCCCCTTCGGGCACCAGCGCGGATACGCTGGTGAGGCGTCTTCAGTCAATCTTGCTGATAATATTGCGTAGCTGGTCCAGCCCGGCGCGCCACTGATTGCCCTGCCATTGATAGAAAATGGGCAGGGGAAGGGTGTGGCGGGCCACATGTTCCTGCGGGACTGTTTCCCAGCCGCGATGTTCGACCGTGACACGGGTATCATTGCCCACAGGCTCGAAGCGGATTTCCACCTCGGTTGCGTGATCGGGCCCGAACGTGGCCTGACGCCAGCCGACCACCAGTTTTTCGCCCGGCGACCAGACGCGGATCGGGCCGATCTCGAATGTCTTGCCGTTCGGAAGTTCTTCGACCAACCGGCCGGGGGTGGCGTTTGAGGGCGGTTCGAAGCTCAGCTTGCCGGGGCTGCGGGGCGTGAGCTTCAGGAGATCGTTGTGGCTCCACCATTCGCCGATCTCCTCGGTGAAGACCTCGAACGCCTGCACGGGAGAGCAGGGAACGCGGATGGAGACGATGACGCGGGAGGTCATGTCTTCTTCCGCTTTTCTTCTTTCTTCCGGGCGATGTGAGCCGCGAAGGATGAGAGCTGGCTGGACCAGAGCTGTTCGGCTTTTTCCAGCCATTCCTTCAGCTCGGACAAACGATGGCCATTAAGCGCATAGACACGGACGCGCGCATCGATTTCCGGATGGGATTCGATGACGAGGCCTGAAGACTTCAGCGCCTTGAGATGGCGGCTCATCGCGGGAGCGGGAAGATCGAGCAGCTCGGCCAGCTCGCCGGCACGGCGCGGGCGTTCGCCCAGAATCTCGATGGCGCGCCGCCGCGCCGGATCAGCGAGGGCTGCGAAGAGTTCATCCACGTCTGGTTTCTTGCGAGCGCTCATTCCGGATGGGCCTTCAGCAGCTTCTTCGAGGCGGCGTTGCGCCACGCCATCCAGAGCGCGCTTTGTGCTGTCTTCGCGTCGACATGCTTGGGATAAATCCATGTCGCGCCGCGCAGGCCCCAGCCGCCGGGGACGGGCGCGAAGGCTTTCGGTTCGGCGGCGCAGAGCATCTGCTGCTGGTCTGGCGACAGTTTCAGATAGGCGGCGCCGCCTTCGCGCACCGCGGGCGAGGCAAAGATCTTGCCCGCGACGCGCAGGTCGGCCCCGCCCTGATGCTTGCCTTCGGTCACTTCGGGCAGGGTGAGCGCCAGTTTGAGAAAGGCTGCTGGCGTCACTGGGGTTCACGGCTCCAGGTCTTGAGACCGGTTTTCGCGTCCCATTCTTCCGGCGTCATTGCTTCGACGGTTTGCGAGAACGTCCAGATGTGGCCTTCCGGGTCCTTGGCGCGATAGGTGCGGTCGCCATAGAATTGCGTTTCGCATTCGGCGATGATCGAAGCGCCGGCCTTGCGGGCTTTTTCGCAGTGCGCGTCGATGTCTTCGTTGAGGTGCAGATGCACGGACTGCGTGCATTTTCCCGCGATTGATTGCGGAGATTTGTGATCGGCGCTCCATTCATTGCCGACCATTATCTTTCCATCGCCATAGACCATCTGGCTGTGGGCGAGATTGCCGCTTTCGTCTTCGATCAGCAGATCAAGCTCGAAGCCGAAGGCGTCGCGGAGGAAATCGATGGCGGCGCGGGGATTCAGATAGACGAGGGCGGGGGTGATGGTGGGCGTGTGAGCCATGGGGCGGATCTTTCCTTGCTCAGTTCGTGAATATTTCTACTTTCGGAGAAGTATCTCGTCAAGCCATGCGGCCGCGATCCCGCAGGCGCGCGCCGGCGGGGCAAAAATCGTGAGTTGCGGCAAGCGCTATCCGGGTTCCGGCGCGTGGCCATACCAGCGCGCGAACGCCCGCGCGCACATGCCCTGCAATACGGGCATCTGCTCGTTTATGGCGTACTGGCCGACGCTGGCGGTGTAGGGATTGAACGCCCATGGCGCCGGGCGAATGAAGACCGGCGCGTTGCGCTGCGCATCGCGCGCCTTCACGCGCGCAAGCGTGCGGGCAAAGCGGCTGGCATACAGATGATGATCGGAGATGACGCGGCGCAGCGCCTCGATCCGGCGGGCGAGGCCATAGAGGGGCGCGGTGGATGGCGGCGCCCTGCGCGGCGGCTTTGCGTCGCTGGATCGCTTCATGCCGGATGGATCGCCTGGCACGGGCGGCGTCAGGCGGAACGAGACATGCCAGCCCTGCACATCCATCCAGTGACCGGAGCGCCGCCGGAATTCTTCCGGCGGGCGTGGCCGGGCCGCAGGAGTGCGCGGCCTGGCGGGCGGCAGCTGTATCGACAGGGCCAGCACGGCGATCATCCTGCGCACGAACAGTTCGAGATTGCGCACCCAGTCGCGCGCCTGCTTCATGAAGGCGAGGCTGTCGACGGCGCGGCTCACCAGATAGGCAGAGTTGCCGAATACATCCGTGATCTCGCCCCACACCATGGCGGCGAACTCCCGCATTTCAGGGATTGCGCTTGCGTCATCATCCGGCAGCACGACCGGGGGCGGCGTCCAGCGCGGATAGGCGTCTTCTTTCTTCTTGCGGGGCATGCACGGTCCTTTGCCTGAGCCGGAGTATCGACTCGGGTTCAGGGATGGGGGGATAACTTTTTTCCGGGTTTCAGCAGTTGCGATCCGGCGGGCTGTGCGGCGCGTATGAACTGCCGGACATAAAGGGGTTCCGGCGATGCGAATGATGATCGGCCTTGTGGCGATGGTGATGGCGGGATGCGCAATGTCGCCCGAGGTTGAGCCGGTTGCGACGCCGGTTCCGGCTACAGGCGGCGGGCTGGAGGGGCGGTGGATCGTTGATCTGTCGACCAAGCCGGATGAGCCCTACACCAAGACGATGGAGCTGAAGCGGGCGAAGGACGGGACCGTCGCCGGCTCGTTCTATGACAGCGAGATCCTGGCCGGACGATGGAAGCTGGATCGCGGGCGTACCTGCGTGAGCTTTCGCACGACGGATGGCGCGGGGCCGTATCATACGGCGGCGTGCCTGGTGGGCGCGGGCGTGCAGGGCCAAACTTGGGCCGAGCATCGCAACTTCCTCTTCAACTGGAATGCGGTGCGCGAATAGCCGGCTTCAGATGCGGTGGATGTCGCCGAACGTGACCTGACGGCCGCCGGCATCCGCTATGCGGCCGACATCGGCGCAGCTGCGGCCCTTCAGGTTGTCGATGATGAGGCGGGCGTGCTCGGCTTGGGCGAGCGCGGCGACGGCTTCGAGTTCCTCGATCGAGAAATGGCCCGCGTTGATGCGGAGCGTGCCTTCGTCGCGGAGAAGTTGCGTGCATTCCTGGAACGACATTGTGCGGCCAGACCTTTCATCGCCGCGAATGCGCGCGGCCTCATCATAACCAATGCGCCGAATATGGCTGAATGAGTCCGGCGGGGATTACGATGCAGTCACATGCGCGATCTGCGACTCTTTGCGGCGGCAAAGGCACGGCGTGACTCGGCGTCAGGCGCCGGCTGTATGAACGACTGTTCAGGGCGAGGCTGAAGAAGCCGCCTAGCGTTTCGGGCGCTTCAGTTTCCATTTGAGGAAATGGCGCAGGTCGTCCGCGGCGCATTCGGCCTGTCCGCGCACGTATTCGTCGGGATCGGCGAGCCCAGCCTCGACGAGAGCGCGAACCTCCTTCGGCTTCCAGATGATGCCGGCGGTACGGGCGAGATGGCCGAAGCCGAGAATGGCGTTGCCGCGCACATTGAAATCCGGATGCACCGCCAGCTCGCGGCAGATTTTCTCGGCATAGCCGGGATGATCATCCTCTGGCGGCTCCATCGATAGCGCGATGGGGATGTGGAGGAGTTCCTGCGGATCATTGCGCGTGAGGGCGTCGGTGATGTGGGCGAGGGTCATGACGGCGCCTTCATGGCCATTGCGGTTTGCGCTTTTCGAGGAAGGCTGCGAGGCCTTCCTGCGCGTGGGGAGACATGGCTGCTTCGCAGAAATCGTCGACGGCGCGGGCGACGCCTTCGGTATAGGTGCGATCGGCCTCGCGATGGAAGGCGGCGCGTGAGAGGGCGATGGCGGCGGGAGATTTATCCGCGATGACGCGTGCGGCGGCGTTGGCTTCGCTGAGTGCCTCGCCCGATGCGACGACGCGGCTGACGAGGCCAAGGGACAGCGCCTCGCGCGCATCGAACGCGCGGGCGGTGAACAGCAGGTCGAAGGCGCGATAGCGCCCGATGATGCGATGCAGATGCGCGAAGTGGATGGCCGGGGGCAGGGCGAGGTTGATCTCGGGATATCCGAAGCTGGCGCCGGTTCCTGCGATGATCATGTCGCACGAGATGGCCAGCGTCATGCCGCCGCCGCGCGCGGCGCCATCCACCGCGGCGATGCTTGGCTTGCCCAGCGTGCGCTGCACGTCCCACAGTTCGATGTAGAGGCGGTTGAGGAAAGCGCGGACGGTTTCCTCATTGCTGCCCAGGATGATGTCGAGATCGAGCCCGGCGCAGAACATGGCGGGCAGGTCGCTGGAGAGCACGACGGCGCGCACATCGGGATCGGCGC